>MHGA01000037.1 GCA_001804415.1 Candidatus Aquivivens invisus | reverse complement strand
GATCTGCGTCGTCGAGAGGCTCTGGTGTCCCAGCAGCTCCTGCACGCTGCGCAGATCCGCCCCCCGATCAAGCAGATGCGTGGCGAAACTATGCCGCAGCGCATGCGGGGTGATGCGCACCGGCAGCTGCGAGGCCTTCGCGTAGCGCAGGACCAGGCGGTCGACCTGCCGGACGGTCATGCGCGTCTTCTTTTGACTGACAAACAGCGCCGTCGGCGCCTTCAACCGTACGGGGCGCCTGACGACATAGCGCGCAATCGCCTGAAGGGCGGTCTTCCCGATCGGGCACAGGCGCTCGCGTTTGCCCTTCCCGCGCACGATCACCGTGCCGGAGATCTCCTCGATGTCATCCGTGTTGAGCCCGACCAGCTCGCTGACACGCATGCCGGTCGAGTAGAGCGTCTCCAGCATCGCCCGATCGCGCGCGCCCTGCCAGTGATCCGTCGGCGGGGCGTCGAGCAGCCGAACCACCTGCGCTTCATCCAGGAACGCCGGCAGGCGGCGCTCCAGCCTCGGGGTGGGGACCACCGCGGCCGGATTGCGGTCGAGCAGCCCCTCGCGGCACACAAAGCGGAAGAAGCTGCGCACGCAGGACAGGCGCCTGGCGATGGTGCGTTTCGCGTAGCGCTGCGTACTTTGGTGCGCGAGGAATTGGCGCACCTCAAGCGGGGTCACGGCCCGGAGGGACCGACGCCCGAGGAACGACCAGAACGCCGCAAGATCATGGTGGTAGTTGCGGCACGTGTAGGCGGAGGCGTTGCGCTCCACGCGGAGGAAGTTCAGAAACCGCTCGACGGCTTGTGCAGAGCGCGTGTTGGCCCCCTTGCGTGCAGCCCATAGACCGACTATGGACTAACGCGGCTCGCGATCCTCATCTGATGTTGGCAAACGGCGGGTCGTGTAGGTACACGTGGGGTATTTTGAGCAGCCGTAAAAGATGCGGCCCCTGGCCCGGCGCTCGACCAGCTCCCCGCCGCAGCCGGGCTGGGGACATGCCACGCCGGTCGGCAGCGACCTGGCGTGCTTGCAGGTCGGATAATCGGAGCAGCTGAGGAATTGGCCGAACCGCCCCCAGCGGATCACCATGGGCTTCCCGCATTGCTCGCAGGTATAGGAGGTGGGCACGACTTCCCGCTTGACCTCCCGCATCTCCTCCTGGGCGGTTGTGACGCGGGCGGCAAACGGCGTGTAGAAATTCCGCACGACCGAGACCCACTCCAGGTCCCCGTCTTCGATCCGGTCCAGCTCCTCTTCCATCTCCGCGGTGAATTTGAGATCCATCACCTCCGGAAAATGCGCGATGAGCAACTCCGTCACCACGCCTCCCAATGCCGTCGGGACCAGGCTACCTCCGGTGCGCCGCACGTAATCCCGCAAGACGATGGTCTGGATCGTCGGGGCGTAGGTGCTCGGACGGCCGATGCCTTGCTCTTCCAACGCCTTGACCAAGGAGGCCTCCGTATACCGTCGAGGAGGTTTGGTGAAATGTTGGGAGGGGGACACGTTCTCGAGGGACAGCCGATCGCCCTTGGCCATCGGGGGCAAGGCCCCTTCTTGAGGGGCGTCGTCGTCTCGCTCTTTGTCCGGCGGCTCTTCGTAGACTTTGGTCCACCCGGGCATGAGATTCGTCCGTCCGTTCGCCCTCAGGCGAAACCGACCCGCGTCAATCGCCGCACTCACCAGGCGATCCACGGCATCGGTCATTTGGCTCGCCACGAACCGCTGCCAGATCAACCGATACAGTCCTAACTGATCCGGCGTGAGAAACGGCTGAAGCGACTCCGGCGTGCGCGCCACGTCCGTCGGGCGGATCGCTTCGTGCGCCTGCTGGGCCAGTTTCCTGGCTTTGTAGGCGCGAGGCCGATCCGGGAGAGAGGCCTGGCCGAACTGCCGCTTGATGAAGGCCCGAACGGCCGACAACGCCTCCTGGGCCACGCGGACCGCATCGGTCCTCATATAGGTAATCAGCCCGATCGGGCCTTCCTTGCCGACTTCCAGCCCTTCGTAGAGATCCTGCGCCACCCGCATGGTCCTGGCGGAGGAGAAGCCCAGCTTGTGGAACGCTTCCTGTTGCAGGGTGCTGGTGATAAACGGCGGCTTGGGGTAGCGCTTTTGCTCCTTCTCCTGGACGTGGGCGACCACGAAGGCCTCCGACTTCAAGGCCTGGGCGATGCGCTGCGCCTCCTCCTGCGTCCTGAGCGAGGCGTCCTTGTCGCCGATGCGCTCAAGCCGCGCGGTGAACGACTCACCCGCTGCGGTCTTCAGCGCCGCCTCAATCGTCCAATACTCTTGCGGGGTGAAGGCCTGGACCTGCTTTTCGCGATCGACGATCAGCCGCAACGCGACCGACTGCACGCGGCCGGCGGACAGCCCCCGCCCCACCTTCTTCCACAACAGCGGCGAGAGCGAGTAGCCCACGAGCCGATCGAGAATCCGGCGGGCCTGCTGGGCATCGACTTTCTTTTGATCGATCGTCCCGGGATGCTGGACCGCGGCGCGCACCGCTTGCGGGGTGATCTCATGGAAGGCGATCCGGAAAATCTTTTTGGGCAGCTGCGCCGAGGCCGACGAGGATGCGCGCGTGCGTGGCTTCACGGCGGACTTCGCGCCGTCTTGCTTGCGCGACGGCCTGTCGGCGTCGCGCAACAGGTTGGCCAAATGCCAGCTGATCGCCTCGCCTTCCCGGTCGGGGTCCGGCGCGAGATAGATGGTCTCCTTGCCGCGGGCTTCCTGAAGCAGTTGCTTGGCGAGCTTCCGGCGAGTGTGAATGACGATGTAGTGAGGGGCGAAGTCGTGCTCGACGTCGACGCCGAGCTTGCTGGCGGGCAAGTCCACCAGATGCCCCATCGAGGAGGTGACGTCGAACTCCCGGCCTAGGATCTTGTGGAGGGTCTTCGCCTTGGCCGGCGATTCGACGATCACCAGGTTTTTTGCCATGATTGATCGGTGACGTTAATCGGTTTCGGTTTCGGCCACGTATCGGTGACGTCGAACGGTTTCGTGTGTCGTTACGTGACGATTGACGTGACCGCAACCGACAGACGATACGTTGCCGTGGCCGTCACCGCGACACGAAGACCGAGCGATCATCCACCACCCACGAGTCTCACGATTTCCACGCGGTCGCCCTCCTTCAGGATGGTCTCCGGCAGGCGCGCGCGCTTGACGATGGTGAGATTGATCTCCACGACGACGCCCTCCGGCTTCACCGCACACTGCGCAAGCAACTGGGCCGCCGTGAGCCCGTCCGCGACGCCTCGGCGCTCACCGTTGATGATCAGCTCCATGGGACGAACCGCTTGCCGGGCAGTTGCTTGACCAGGTGCCTGAGCTCAAGACCCAACAGGGTCGAGGTGCAGGCGGAGGCTGTCCACCCCGTCTTCGCCGTCAAGGTGTCCACATCGCACGGCTCATCGGCGCGTAAGTGATGCATCAGCGTCCATTCCTCATCGGTCACGCCCTCGGCCCTCGTCGCCGGTGAACGGGACGAAACCGTCTCCACCGTGGCGGCCAGGCCCAACTCCTCCACGATGTCCTCCACGGACGTCACCAACCGCGCGCCCTGCTTCAAGAGGTGATGGGTGCCATGCGAGGTGATCGAATCCACTTTGCCGGGGACCGCGAACACCTCGCGTCCCTGCTCGAGCGCGCAATCCGCGGTAATGAGCGCCCCGCTGCGGTGCGCCGCCTCCACAATCACCACGCCAGCCGACAACCCGCTGATCAGCCGGTTGCGCCGGGGGAAATGGTACGACAGCGGAGGGCTGCCCATCGGATACTCGGAGAGCAGGACGCCGTGCCGCGTCACCTGCTCGGCAAGCGCATGATGCTCCGGCGGATAGAGTTGATCAAGCCCGCTGCCCAAGACCGCGACCGTGCGGCCGTCGGCTTGGAGCGCCCCGCGGTGCGCCGCGGCGTCGATGCCGCGGGCCAATCCCGACACAATCGTGACACCGCGCAGGGCCAGGTCGTACGCCAGCCGCTGCGCGGTCTGCTGCCCGTAGAGCGAGGCCCGGCGCGAACCGACGATGGCAATGGCGGGTTGGTCCTCCTCGCCCCACGTCCCCTTCCTATACAGCGCTGGCGGGGGGTCATGAATGGTACGCAAGATATTCGGGTAGGTCTCATCGACGCGCGTCACGATGGTGCAGCCGGCGGCGCGGGCGCGGCTCAACTCCTCGGCGACCACCTCCGGACGACGGCCCTGCGCGATGAGGCGCTCGGCCAGCTTCGGCGTGATCCGTTCCACGCCTCGCAGTTGTTCCTCGGTCGCCTGGAAGACGGCCCGGGCGCTGCCGAACGCCTCCAGCAGGCGCGTGGCCGACAGCGACGTCAGCTCCTGGATCAGGTTCAGCAAGACCAACCAGTCCCGTTCTTCCATCATTTGTTCGTTTACCTCGAACCTATTCAATTGTTCTTTTTAGCGATTGGGCATGATGCTTTCCTTGAACCTATTACGTGGTTCTTTTTAGCGGTTGGGGCTGACGTTTGCCTTGAACCTATTAAGCGTAGCTTACCACAGGCTCAGGACGTGAAACAAGGTGGCTTGAAAGGCGGTGACGATCTGCGTACGTCACGCGCAGCGTCACCGTTGAACGTCACCGACGAGCGAGGGGGGTGACGGTCAGGGTCTTGGTGCGGTCGTTGAACGACATGACGAAGCGGTCGAAGAATCCCGCCCGTCCCAACAGGTTGAAGCCCACGTGGAGCGCGTCGGAAAATCCGGTCGGCACGGTGAACTCCTGGCCCGCAAAGCGCACCCGCAGCCGATGCAGCCAGACCGGGATGACGCTGCCATTACCCAGGGCCATCGAGCGGCGCGTCATGCGGGAGAGCTTCAGCCCGAGGAGCTGCGCGACATCGGCGTGAAAGACCGACCACGACGCTCCGGAATCGACATACGCCTGGAGATACAGCCAGCGGTTCCCGGTCCACGCCTGGAGGTACACGATGGGCGCGGCGCGTCCTTGGGCATCCTTCAGATAGTGGAAGGTGAACCGTCTCGAGGCCTGAGCTCGACGGCGTGTCCTGGGAAGCCGTGTGGGCATTACAACGCGACGGGGGATTCCTGGGACGAGGGGATGTAGTAGATCCCCACCTCGCAGCGGGAGGGAATGGTCCGCCGGACGCCTTGAAAGGCTTGCAGCTGTGTTGCGCCGACGGAGACGATGCGATCGTCCATCACGACCACGTATTTGCCCCCGTAGCGCTGGCAGAGTCGCTGGGTATGCCGCACGAGGTAGCACCAGCTCTTGGGAACCCACGGCCCGAGCACATCCCAGATGCGCTCCGCAATCTCATCGATCGTCAGCCGGGTCGTATCGATGATCAGATCCGCTTTTGCATAGGCGGCAGCTCGCTGCCGCAGGAGCTGCTGGATCCGCTCGACCGGTGGGCCGCCGAGGAGCATCGGACGCCGAGCCAGCGTGGGGCCCACGCGCTGAAGGATCATTTTGGGGCTGGCCGTCAAACAGACCACCGGCCCCACCGTGCGCAACCGGCTTCGGTTCTGCGGGTCCACGAACGCCCCGCCGCCGGTCGCGATCACTTGCTCATCGCCGCAGGTGACCTGCTTGATCAGGCGACGTTCCACGCGCCGGAACACGGCCTCGCCGTGCCGCGCGAAAATCTCCGGAATAGACTTCCCCGCCGAGGATTCGATCAGCCGATCGACATCGACGAACTGCCAGCCCAGCCGCTTGGCCAGCTCCTTGCCGACCGTCGTCTTCCCCGTCCCCATGAATCCCGTAAGGGTGAGGTTCATCTCGCTAGCAGACAGCAGACAGCACACAGCAGACAGAATCGGACAAGACTGGAAGGTTCTACGTTTCGTGCGATCGTGTTCTCCTCTGTGTGCTGTGTGCTAAGTGCTATGTGCTAAGTGCTGTGTGCTAAAACTGCTGGACTTGCCGACGGTAGCCGGCGAGGTTGCGCTGCAGCTCGCGCAAGGAATCGCCGCCGAATTTCTCCAGCATGGCTTGCGTCAGGACGAAGGCGACCATGGCTTCCGCCACGACCCCGGCGGCCGGCACCGTCGTCACGTCGGAGCGCTCCACGGTGGCGACGACCGGTTTCTTCGTGTGGATCTCAACCGACCGCAGCGGCTTGCGCAGCGTCGAGAGCGGCTTCATGAAGCCTCGCACGATCACCGGTTCACCCGTCGTCATGCCCCCCTCGAATCCTCCGGAACGGTTCGAGGACCTGGAGAATCCTTTGGCCTTGGAGTAAAAGATCTCGTCGTGCAGCTGCGAGCCGCGCAGCGACGAACCACGCACCCCCTCACCCACTTCCACGCCTTTGACCGCGTGGATGGACAACACCGCCTGGCCCAGCAACGCATCGAGCCGGCGGTCGTAGTGCACATGGCTGCCCAGCCCGGGTGGTGCCCCCTCGACCACCACTTCAAATGCCCCGCCCAGGGTGTCCCCCTCGCGCGCGCACCGGTCGATGAGCCGCATCATCTGCTTCGCGGCGCGCGCATCGAGACACCGCACCGGATTGCGATCCGCCGTCGCGCGAAGCCGCGTCACCGTCACCCGGGCGGGGACAGTCCGGATCGACCCCAGGGCGATGACGTGGCTGGCGACCTCTATCCCCAGCGCGGAGAGCGCCTGTTTGCAGATCGCCCCGACCGCCACGCGCGCCGCCGTCTCGCGGGCGCTGGCCCGTTCGAGCACGTTGCGGATATCGCGATGATCGTATTTGATCGCGCCGGCCAAATCCGCATGGCCGGGCCGAGGCTGCGTGACCACCGGCAGGCGATCGATCGAGGCATCTTTGTTGGCGATGGACAGCGCGACGGGGCTGCCAAGCGTCTTGCCATGCCGAACGCCCGACAGCAGTTCAACGCGATCCGCTTCAAACTTCATGCGCGGCCCGCGGCCGTAGCCGAACTGCCGCCGCTTCATCTCGGCCTCAATCGAGGCCGCATCAATCGGCACCCCCGCCGGCAACCCTTCGAGGATCGCCACGAGACACGTCCCGTGCGACTCTCCCGCCGTGAGGAACCGTAACCGACTCATGGGCAACAGCGTGACAAGTGACAAGCGACAAGTGACAAGCGAAAGCCTACTCGGTATTCCGCATTCCGCACTCCGCATTCATCTGGCGCCCCACCACGGATAACTCATCAGCAGTCGAATGCTCGTGTCAAGCCCGCTGACTTCCAGGAGCCATGATCCTGCGAAGAGCGACACCACCAATGCCAAGGACAGAAACGGCCCATAGGGAATCAGATGTGAGCGCCTGGCCGCCAGCACCGCCACACCCGGCCCGATCGCCAGGACGGGTGCCAGGAAAAAGGTCACGGTCACCGCTTTCCACCCCAGGAGCGACCCGGCCATCGCCAGCAATTTTACGTCTCCTCCGCCCATCGCCTCTTTGCGGAAGATCAGCGTGCCAAGCGCTCCCGTCACGTACAACAGCCCGCCGCCCACGAGTGCGCCCACCAGCGAGGCCTTCAACGCCGCCACCCGCTGCAGCGTCCCATGGAGCTGGGGGATCAGCAGGCTCAGGAGCACGCCGAGCGCCAATCCCCCGAGGCTGATTTCATCCGGGATGATCTGAAATTCCAAGTCGATGAAACTGACCGTAATCAACGCCCACACAAACACCAGGTAGCTCAGGCCCGCGGCATTGAGGCCGAAGCGGCCCAGCACCATCACCGCCGCCGCCCCGCTGAGTGTTTCCACGATCGGATACCGCCAGTGAATCGCGCCACGACACCGACGACACCGCCCGCCCAATGCCAGGTAGCTCAGCACGGGAATGTTGTCGTACCACGCGATCGGTTTCGAACACCGCGGGCATCGTGAGCGGGGGGTCACGATCGACTGCTCTCTCGGCAACCGATAGATGCAGACGTTGAGAAAACTGCCGATGAACGTCCCGATGACAAACTCAATGACCCACACAAGCTCCACCGCTCACTCCTGCTCAGCTGTTGTATCGAAGCGCGCGCTCCACGGCACGGCGCATGGCGGCGATCGGCGCTCGCCGATGCCACCACCACTCGAATGAGGCGGCTCCCTGGTATACTAGCATTGAGACCCCATTCGCCGCAACACACCCCTGCCGGCGGGCCCGTCGCACCAACGCCGTTGTGCGGTTGTAGACCAGGTCGTACACCATCACGCGCGAGCCGAGGCCTCGGATGAGGGGGATGTCGGCGTCGTGTGCCATCCCGATCGGGGTGGCGTTGACCAACAGATCGCAGCCCCGGACATCCACCGGCTCAAGCGGCCTGACCTCAATCCGGCATCGAGGCCGAAGGGGTCTCAGCCACTCCGCGAGGCGTTGCGCGCGATCCAGGCGCCGGTTGGCCACGATCACGTGCGTCCCCGGCGCGCGCGTGAGCACCCACGCCACCGCCTTGGCCGATCCCCCGGCCCCTAAGATCATGGCGGTGCATCGCCTGGGCCTCCACCCCAATTCGGCCAACGCCCCCATCAGACCGATGGTGTCGGTGTTGTGCCCTGTCAGGCGACCCCGATGCGCCACCACGGCATTGACCGCGCCAAGCGCCCTGGCGTCCCTGACCAGGGTGTCAAGCAGCGGGACGATCGTTTCTTTATGCGGAACGGTCACATTGAATCCCGAGATCCCGCACGCGACAAGCCCGCGCACCACCTCGGCGAAGACGGCAGGGGGCACGTCAAACGGCGCATAGATACCGTCCAACCGGCGCGCCGCGAACGCCGCATTGTGCATGAGCGGAGAGAGGCTGTGACCGATTGGATGTCCCAGCACCCCGAAGACGCGCGTCATTCCGAATGCGGAATGCGGAATGCGGAATGCGGAATACCGAGTAGGCTTTCGCTTGTCGCTTGTCGCTTGTTACTTGTCACGTTCTTTCCTGTGGTTCGCGGGTTAGGGACGGAGGGAACGTCGCGCCGCCGAGCGCTCTGAGCCTTGCGCGAGCAAGCGATTGATCGCGTTGACGTAGGCTTTCGCGGAGGCTTCAATGACGTCGGTGGAGGTCCCCCGGCCCATCACCTCGGCGCGGCGATAGCGCAACTTCACGGTCGCCTCCCCCAAGGCGTCCTTGCCCCGCGTGACGGAGTGGACGCTATACGCGCACAGTTCCGGGGCCATGCCGGTCAAGCGGTTGATCGCTTTGTAGCAGGCATCCACGGGCCCATCGCCGCAGGAGGCAGCATGAAGGAGCTTGCCCTCCTTCGATAGTTTGATGGTGGCCGTGGGCACCGTGTCGGTGCCGGAGGTCGTGTGGACGTAGACGAGCTTGTAGATTTCTTGGGCGGCGGGTAGCTCATCCTCCACGATGGCCACCAGGTCGTTGTCGAAGATTTCTTTTTTCTTATCCGCCAGGACCTTGAACCGCGCAAAGGCCCGTTCCAGCTCAGGCTTCGAGAGCCGAAATCCCAGCGACACAAGCCGTCTGGCAAAGGCGTGGCGGCCGGAGAGCTTGCCCAGCACCAGCTTGCTCTCGCCCACCCCCACATCCTGAGGCCGCATGATCTCATAGGTCTGGCGGTATTTCAGGATGCCGTCCTGGTGGATGCCCGATTCATGGCGGAAGGCATTGTCGCCGACGATCGCCTTGTTCGGCTGCACGATGATGCCGGTCAGGCTGCTGACCAATCGCGAGGTCTTGTAGATGTGCGTGGTGTCGATGCCGGTCGTCGCGTGAAAGATGTCGGGACGCACCCTCAGCGACATCACGATCTCCTCCAAGGAGGCGTTGCCCGCGCGCTCCCCGATCCCGTTGACCGTGCACTCCACCTGCCCGGCGCCGTTGGCGATCGCCGAAAGCGAATTGGGCACCGCCAACCCGAGATCATTATGACAGTGCACGCTGATGACGGCTCGATGGATGTTGGGCACGCGCTCCATCATCCCATGGATCAGCCGCCCGAACTCCTCGGGGATCGCGAAGCCGACGGTATCCGGGATATTCACCGTCGTGGCACCCGCCTTGATGACCGCCTCGATCACCTGGTGGAGAAACGCCGGCTCGGTGCGCGAGGCGTCCTCCGGGGAGAACTCGATGTCGCGGCTGAAGCGCTTGGCATACCGCACGGCCCACACCGCCTGCCGCAAGATTTCCTCGCGCGCCTTGCGCAGCTTGTACTTGCGGTGAATCGGGGAGGTCGCCAGGAAGACGTGGATCCGCTTCTTCTTCGCCGGCGCAAGCGAGGCCGCCGCGGCGTCGATATCGGCGGGCAGCGAGCGGGCCAAGGCCGCGATCGTCGGCCCCTTCACGGCCCGGGCGATCATCCTAACCGCCTGCGCATCGCCGGGCGAGGCGATAGGGAATCCGCCTTCAATGACATCGACCCCCAGCCGCGCGAGCTGCTTGGCGATCTCCACCTTCTCGGTGGGCGTCAAGCTCGCCCCCGGACATTGTTCCCCATCCCTCAGCGTGGTGTCGAAAATCGTGATGCGTCGCGCCATGTTCAGACTTCCCTCAGACATCAGACTTCAGACAACAGGAAAGATTTTTCACTGATGTCTGAGGTCTGTGGTCTGATGTCTGATCTCTACTCCTCGACTCCGCCTTCCTCTATATACGGCTCAATCAAATCCAGCAACTGATCCAGGCTGTCCATGAGCCCCTGATCGCCGGCGTCAATCAACAACTGTCGCACCTCCGCCAGATCCACCCGTTTGTGGATGATGGCATCGGACATCGCGTTGGCCAACTCGCCCCGCGCCTCAGCCGGTGTGGCGTGGAACTGCCGCAAGACCTCGACGAACGCCTTCGGCTCCTGCACCTGATTCTCAAACATGCGTTGACGGGTTAGCGCGTTGGCGCGTTAGCGGGTTGGCGTGTTGTTTATGAGCGACTCCGCGCCGCCGTCCGCCGTCTCTTGGCTCTGACTTGAGTCTTGCGTCTCGGGTCTTGAGTCCTTTTCTTCACTTGTCGCTTGTCACTTGTCGCTTGTCGCTGGTCACCAATCCACGGCATCATCGCGCGCAGCTTCCGCCCCACCTGCTCGATTGGATGTACCTCGTCCTGCTGCATCAACCGCGTGAAGTCCGGCCGCCCGGCCTCATGCTCCGCGATCCATTCCTTGGCGAATTGGCCCGATTGGATTTCGCGCAGCAGCTGGCGCATGGTCTCTTTCACACGCTCGTCAATGATGCGCGGCCCGCACTTCACATCGCCCCACTTGGCGGTGTCGGAGACCCGCTTACGCATCCCCTGGATGCCGCCCGCGTAGATCATGTCGGTGATCAGCTTCAGCTCATGCAGGCACTCAAAGTACGCCAGCTCCGGCTGATAGCCGGCTTCCACCAGCGTTTCAAACCCGGCTTTAATCAACGCGGAGACCCCGCCGCACAAGACCGCCTGCTCACCGAAGTTGTCGGTCTCCGTTTCTTCCTTAAACGTGGTCTCGAGCGTCCCGGCGCGCGTCGCCCCAATACCCTTGGCCCACGCCAGGGCGAACGGCTTCGCGCGACCCGTCGCATCCTGATGCACGGCCACCAGCGCCGGCACCCCCTTCCCTTCAAGGTACTGCGAGCGCACGAGGCTGCCAGGGCCTTTCGGGGCGACCAGGAACACATCCACAGACTTCGGCGGCTCGATGAGGCGATAGAGAATCGCGAAGCCGTGCGAGAAGCCAAGGCCCCTGCCGGCCTTCAGATGCGGCGCAATCGCCTCGCGGTAGATCTGACCCTGCAGCATATCCTGCGCGAGCAGCATGATGAGATCCGCCTTCGCCGCGGCCGAAGCCGCCGACAACGGCGTGAAGCCGTCTTGCTCCGCGAGAGCATAGTTCGGCCCGCCGGGCCGCTGCGCGACGATCACGTTCACCCCGCTGTCCCGGAGATTGAGGGCTTGGCCGCGTCCCTGAATCCCGTAGCCGACGATCGCGACGGTCTTCCCCCTCAACACCGAGAGATCTGCGTCCTTGTCATAGTAGATGCGTGCCATGTGGGCTCCTGCGTCAACGCCGCGTTGGACTCAAGACACAAGACTCATGACTCAAGACCTACACAAACCACGCCTTCACCTGCGCCCGGCCGAGGTACCGCAGCGCGATGAGATAGACCACCGAGCCGCTCGTCGACACAAGCGCCGCCACCGGCCTGCCCTGGAGGATCAGCAACCCGGCCACCGAGAGCGCGACAACGGTCATCGCCACCAAGCCGGTCACCGCCAGCGTCCTCGCCCACGGCTTCAAGAATGGCAATCCCGCCGTCGCCCCGGCCGACATCGCGAACCAGAGCAGCGGCCAGACCAATGGGCGAGTTGTGAGGCCCGTGGCGACCTTGATGACCGTCGCCAAGGAGAGCGTGGCGATCACTCCAAACAGCAGCGTCAACAGCGCAATCGGCCACGGCACCATCGCCGCTCACTTCGTTCGCGGCCGTGACAAGTCACAAGCGACAAGCGACAAGATACGTTTCCCTCTCGCGCGCATCGGAGCCACCTGTCGCCTGTCGCTTGTCACTTGTCGCTTGTCACTCTTTTTCGAGGGCGACACGACCGGTGCGCACCAGCTTCTCGATGCCGTAGGCGCGCAATTGTTCCACGAACTGGTCCAACATGTTGGTGTCTCCGATAGCCTCCACCACGCATGATCCCGGAGACCTCGCGGCTATTTTGGCTCCAGGAGTGGATTGTACTAATCGCTCCAACTCGACATGTTCATTTCCGACGTTCTTCACACGAGCCAAGAGCAGTTCGCGATCGATGAACTTCCCCTCGCTCAACTCAGTCACGCCGATCACATCGATCAACCGGTCCAACTGACGCTTGACCTGCTCGAGCTTGATCGCATCGGCGTCCACCACGATGGTCATGCGGGAGACCGTCGGATCCTCCGTGGCGCTGACCGTCAAGGAGTCGATGTTGAACCCGCGCGCACTGATCAGCCCCGCCACCCGCGCGAGCACCCCGAAGTGGTTCTCGACGAGACAGGAGATGGTATGCTTTTCGTTCATGATTCAGCACTCGGCAATCAGCACTCGGCAATCAGCATGACGTTTTCGCTGATTGCTGAAAGCTGACTGCTGACTGCCCATGGTGAGTTTTCAACCAAGGCTGAGCTTCGCTTCTTCGTCAGGGCTGATCCGCCGATGCTGCGGCACGCCGCCGGCGTCTTTGAGGCTCTCGTAGGTCCCCAGCATCTGGTCGTGCGGCTTGCCCGGCGCGATCATCGGCCAGCAGTCCTCTTTCGACTCCACCAGGAAATCAATGACGGTCGGCCGATCGCTCACCCTCATGGCGCGATCAATCGCCGGACGCACCTCCTGGTCCCGCTCCACGCGGATCCCCACGCACCCGTTGGCCTCGGCCAGTTTCACGAAGTCCACCGGGTTCAGGCGTGATTGGGCGTAGCGGCTCTGGTAGAACAGATCCTGCCACTGGCGCACCATCCCGTGGAATTGGTTGTTCATGATCGCCACTTTGATCGGCAGGTGATGCTGCGCGGCGGTGGCCAGTTCCTGCGCCGTCATCTGGAAACTCCCATCGCCGTCGATGTCCCACACGACCTCCCCGGGCCGCCCGAATTGCGCACCGATGGCGGCCGGCAATCCGAAGCCCATCGTCCCCAACCCGCCGCTGGTAATGAGGGACCGCGGGTGGTTGAACTGGTAATACTGCGCCGCCCACATCTGGTGCTGGCCCACCCCGGTGGCAATCACCGCGTTGCCCTTGGTGGCCGCCGAAATCTGCTGGACGACCACCTGCGGCAGCACCTTGTCTTTCTTCCGGTAGATCAGCGGATATGTCTTGCGCATCTCGCCGATCCGCGCAAGCCACGCCCCGGTGTCCGCCGGCTTGACCAGCGCGTTCAGCGTGCGCAGGACCGCTTTCACATCCCCGATGATCGGGATATCCACGAGCACGGTCTTGTTGATCGAGGATGGATCCACGTCGATGTGGATCTTGGTCGCCTGCTTGGCAAACTCATCCGGCTTCCCCGTCACCCGGTCATCAAATCGCGCGCCGATGCCAATCAAACAATCGCACGCCGCCACGGCATAGTTGGTGTACTCAAACCCGTGCATGCCCAACATCCCCAGACTCAGCGGATCGGTTTCCGGGAAGCCGCCCAAGCCGAGCAGGCTCGTCGTCACGGGAATGCGGGTCTTGTGGGCCAGCTCAAGCAGCTCCGCCGAGGCGCCCCCGTGAATCACCCCGGCGCCGGCGTAGATCACCGGGCGGCGGCTCCTCGCGATGGCCTCAACGGCCCGTTCGATGTTCGCCTGGTCGATGGAGTCGATGGCGGCGTCAACCAGGATTTTCGGCTTGTAGCCGCGGATCGTCACCTCTTCCGGATAGAGGAATTCGGCCTCCGCTACGGTCGTGTCCACCGGCAGGTCGATGAGCACGGGGCCGGGCCGCCCAGTCCGAGCAATGAAGAACGCCTCGCGCACGGTGCGCGCGATGTCCCGCACGTCTTTCACCAGAAAGCTGTGCTTGGTGATCGGCCGCGTGACCCCGATGGTGTCGACTTCCTGGAAGGCGTCGTTGCCGATGACGGTCGTGCGCACCTGGCCGGTCAGCGCGACGACGGGGATGGAGTCCATGAAGGCCGTCGCGATGCCCGTGGTCAGGTTCGTGGCACCCGGCCCGGACGTCGCCAGGCAGACCCCCACCTTGCCGGTGGCGCGGGCGTAGCCATCGGCCATGTGGGCGGCCCCTTGCTCGTGCACCGTCAGGATGACGTTGATGCCGGAATCGTAGAGGGCGTCAAAGGTGGGCAGATTCACCCCGCCGGGGATCCCGAAGGCGATCTCCACCCCTTCTCGTTTGAGGCATTCGACGAGGATCTTGGCGCCTTTTGTCGTGGCCATCGCAACCTTCTATTATAGCAAGCCTGGAGGGGAACGCTAACGGCTTGTGGCAGGCGTCGAGACAGCCGGGGTCGGGCGGATGGTGCAGTCGCGGGGGTAGAGATACATCGGGACTAAGGCGGCAGGATCGTCGCGCGCTCCCTGTCGGAACCGCTCAAGGCCCAGCCGACCGAGCGTGGCGGCGCCTGGGAACCAAAACTCTGGGGCGGCGATGAGGGCACGATCACCCAGCGCGCTCGTCAACGCCTCTCGATATCGGGCGACCCCATCCCCGAGAAGGATCACCGGGCCGTTGCCCAACCTGGGCAGGAGTTCCTCAACGCCGAGGAGGAGATGATCGGATTGCCTCTTAAGCGTCCCACCCTCCATTCGGTAGAGCGCCGCGTAGAGCTTGCGCTGCTTGGCATCAAGGATGGGACAGACACGGTGGGGGGCGAACGGCAGTTGCGCGGCAAGGACATCGAGCGAGGGCACGCCGACCACGGGCTTCCTGTGACAGAACGCCAGGGCCTTCACAAAGGCGATCCCGATGCGAAGGCCGGTGAACGACCCCGGCCCGATATCGACCGCCAGCGCCTCGATGTCGTGCAGGGACAGCCCGGCCGCCTCGAGCACCCGCGTAACGGCGGCGGGCAGCTCGATGGCGTGCGGGTGCTCCGCGAGGAGCTCGTACGACGCCAGCACGCGCGCTTCGTCCACCAGCGCCACGCCCAGTTGCTCGGTGGATGTCTCAATCGCTAAGACGTTCATGAGGAACGAAGGCCGGCGACGACCTCCATGGCCCGAGGGCCATGGGGAATCGCGCTGAGGAGCCGTTGGTTCGTCGTCTTGTGGGCCAGGCGCAGCTCCAGGCGCGCCTCCGGAAGGCATCCGGCAAAGCGATCAGCCCACTCAATCACCGTCACCTTCTTTGCAGAGAACATCCACTCCAGATCCAGCCAGATCGCCTGGGGTTCCCCCTCCAGGCGGTAGCCGTCGACGTGGACCAGCCCGACTCGTCCGCCGGGATAGTCGCGCAAGAGGACAAACGTGGGGCTCTTCACCGACGACGGATCAATCCCCAGCCCCTTGGCGATGCCTTGGACGCAGGTCGTCTTGCCGCTGCCGAGCTCCCCGATCAGCGCCACGACGTCCCCCGCCCTCAGCAGCGAGCCGAGCCGCTCGCCCAGCTGCTGGGTCTCTTCCACGGATTTCGTGGTCAGCTCAAAAATGCTTGAAGCCTGTCGGGATGAGGGGTTGGATGCGGCCATCGCGATTGACCAGTTGCACGGCAGCCCCGCGCGCGGCGACCACGCCGATTGCCGTCACCGGCACCCGACCGATCGCGCGCGGCACGCCTCCGGCGGCGTGCGCTGCAACGGCAAACAACAACTCGAAATCCTCCCCGTCCATGAGCGCGTGCCGGACGGTGCGCGCGGTGCGGGAGACCGGGAGGCTCGCGGCATCGATCCGAAGCGTCACTCGGCTTGCGCGCGCGATCTGCCAGAGGTCAGACGCCAATCCGTCCGACAGATCGATCATGGCATGAACCGGCACATGGCGCATCAGCCACTGCGCTTCCCGCAGTCTCGGGGTGAAGCGCGCATGGCGACCACTGGCCAGCGAGCCTCCCAGACGACCGGTGACAAAGAGCCGATCGCCCACGCGGGCTCGGCGGCGCAAGACCGCGCGTCCCGCCGGCACGCGGCCGAGGATGGCGACATCGACCACCACGCAGGGCGCCCGGACGGTATCGCCCCCGACCAGGGCCACGCCATACCGCCGCGCGCATCGCCGCAGGCCGCGGTAGAGTCCATCCACCCACGAAAGCCGGATGCCGCGCGGCAGCCCTATGGAGACGACCGCGAACCGTGGCACGCCGCCCATCGCGGCGATGTCGCTGATGTTGCAGGCCAGCGCTTTCCAGCCGATCCCTTGAGCCGGGGTCGTCCGTCTGGTGAAGTGTGTGCCCTCAATGAGCATGTCACTGGCGAACAACAGCTCGTCTCGGCCACCCCAGCGCAAGACGGCCGCATCATCGCCGATGCCGACCCGCACCGAGGCAGCGCGCGGCATCCGGCAGCGCAGACGTTCGATGAGCTGAACTTCGCCAAGTTCCGCAACGGTCACACTCATAGCAACGCCTTCAGGGTGAGCGCCATCCCGATGAGCAGGCTGTTATGAAACACGTGCACCGCGATGGGGGCCCACAGCGAGCCGCTGCGCTCGTAACACACGGCCAACAAGCATCCCAGCAGCAGGATCGGCAGGAAGCCCACCGCATTCGTATGCGCGGCGGCAAACGCGCCGCCGCTGATCACCATGGCGGCCAGGCGGGAGGTCCGCGTGCGCAGCGCGGTAAACACCACCCCCCGGAAGAAGATCTCCTCCACCACCGGTCCCACCACGCACGCCAACACGACGGTCAAGCTCAAGACCAGCGGAGAGCGCTCGATCAACAACAGCTCATGGATGGGCTCAAGCGGCGGCTGGATGTGCCACCGTTCACAGAGCATGACAATCGCCCACAACAGGCCCATCAGCCACGGGAAACAGGCGAGGTAGCCCATCATCGCCTGCTCCATCGCGCGCAGGCTCCCCCGTCGTGAGAACCCCAGCATCACAGACCATGAACGCGATTTTGCGGTGGCGAGTCCCCAGACCACCAACGCCACCCACCCTTCGAGGAGAAACATCGATACCAGACTCCACAGGTGGGAGGAGGTCCATGACCCGGAAGCCCCGGTCCACACCACCACACCCATCTGGACAAACGGCAGGAGACTGGCGACCAGGACCACCAACAGGAAGAGCCTGCCGACGTCGCCCAGCAACCACGTGCCGGGCAGATGCGAATCTCGGGCTCGAAGGACGCGCCATACCGTCCCGCGGGCCAGCGCCTGCGCGCTCAGGATTAGCCCGCCAGCCAACAGGAACAGGGCCACCAGACCCCACAGATTGACCAAGCGCGCCAGCCCCTCATCACGCCGGAGCACCTCGAGGAGTTTCGCGGAGTCCAGCGTCAACGCTGCGGCGCCCACTTCCTGGGTGGACCACGCCGTCGGCGGCTCCCACCCGGCCGGTTTGTCCAGCTGCTTCACCCAGAGGTAGCCGTACAGCAGCGCGACGAAGCCGCCCAGCATCAGATAGAACCCTCGTCGATACAACAGCGAAGTCCCGCGTGTCATCGTGTCCGGCGAGTCCTTTGTGCCATCATGTGCTCATCCGTGGCATCACGAGGTCTTAGGAAACAAGACGGCGCGCGTGCCGATCGGCTGGCCCGCGGTGACGCCCGGCCACTGCGTCGTGTCGCGCAATCGACGTGGCGTCCCACCCAGCCCGAGCTGCGCCCAGGCGGCCTCGGCCACCGACGGCATGAACGGATCCAAGGCGACGGCCACGATGCGGATGACTTCGGTCAGCACGGCCAGCACGGTGTGGAGCCGCGCGGGCTCGCCCGCCTTGGCCAGCTGCCAGGGAGCCTGTAATTCGATATAGCGATTGGCCCGGGTGATGAGCTGAAAGATCGCCTCCAGGGCGCCGGAGAAATCCAGCCGCGCCATCCGCTCCTCGAGCTGTTTGGACAGGCCGAGTGCGCCGTCCCGCAAAGGCGCATCATCCACCGCGCACCCGACGGGCCCGGCGGCCGGGAGACGGCCGTGGCAGTACCGTTCGATCATGGAGAGCGTGCGATGGAGCAGGTTGCCCAGGTCGTTGGCCAGATCCGTCTCCAGCCGTTTGCGAATCGCCTCCTCTGAGAAGCTCCCATCCTGGCCGAAGGGCACCTCCCTCAGGAGGAAATAGCGATACACATCGGCGGCATAGGGCTGGTCCTTCAAGCCGTCCGCGATCACGACGTTCGGATCCACGATGTTGCCGCGGGACTTCGACATCTTCTGTTCGCCGATGGTCCACCACCCGTGCGCAAAGATCATCCGCGGCATCTGGGCATCGGGGAGTCCCAGCGCGTGCAGGAGGATGGGCCAGTAGAGCGCATGGTGCCGCAGGATGTCCTTGCCGATGACGTGCACGTCCGCCGGCCACGTCGCCTCAAACGCGGCGGTCCCGTACCCCGCCGCGGTAAGGTAATTGAGCAGCGCATCCACCCACACGTACGTCACATGCACCCGGCTGAAGGGCACCTCAATGCCCCACGAAAGGCGCGCGGTGGGTCTCGTCAGGCACAGGTCGGGAAGCGGTTGCTCCAGCAAGGCAAGGAGTTCGTTGCGCCGAGCCTCCGGCTGGACGAAGGCGGGGTGCGCGTCGATGTGCGCCTTCAGCCACTGGCGGTGCGGCTCCAGGGGGAGGAAGAAATTCTCCTCCTCCACCTGCTCGAGCGCACGCCGGCAGGATGGACACTCCGGCGCGTGAGGATCCGCCACGTCGCTCTGCGCCCATTGGGTTTCGCACGGCACGCAGTAGAAGAAGGTCGAGGGGCCTTGGCGCAGTTGGGGGCGCAGGTGCTGGAGGGCGCGTTGGACCACGCGGATGTGGTCCGCATCCGTCGTCCGGATGAAGCGGTCGTAGCTGATGTTCAAGGTCTTCCAGAGCGCGTGAAAAGTCTGAGCGGTCTGATCCGTGAACGCCTTCGGCTCAAGGCCGGCTGCTCGAGCGGCCTGCTCAATTTTTTGGCCATGCTCATCGGTGCCGGTCAAGAAGAAGACCGGCTCACCGTTCAGCCGGTGATACCGGGCCAGGCAATCCGCCGCCACCGTCGTGTAGGAGTGCCCGATGTGCGGCGCGGCATTCACGTAGTACAGCGGGGTCGTGATGTAGAAGGCTTTGGGCATGACCATTTGTGTAATGTTAACTGTGTAATGTGTAATGGAACAGCGTGTTTTTTACATTACACCTTACACATTACACATTGAACAAATTGAGCCAGGATTCCCGGAGCAGGGTGCCGACGAGACGAGGGCTGAGCATCTGTTCTTCGAAGGAGCGCCTCAGCTCCATCATCCGAAAGGCGGCCTCAATGCACCGCTCACGAGAGAGGGGAGCGAGCGACGGCTGCGCGATTGAGGCCACGGCCACATCGCGCAGCCGCGCAATCGAGACGTCGAGCCAGCGCATGAGCGTCTCACGTTCTTTGGGCACCGACCACGAAATCCAGGCGCTCGCCTGCCCTGCGGCCACCTGCGCTAGGAGCGCCTCATACGCCTGCCACCCCTCGCACAGCGCCAACGCCTGGGAGAGGCTGCCGTGGGCCAGCAGGCTGACGAGCGTCGCCAGGTCCCGTTTTTGGTTGTGCCGTGTGACCAGGACCTCTTCGATGAGCCCCGCCTCAAGCGGCCGGAACCGCACCGTTCGAGCGCGCGAGGCGATCGTCGGCAGGCAGCGGGCCGGTTGCGAGGTCAGGAGCAGGAAGGTGGTCTGGCCGGGAGGCTCTTCCAGCGCTTTGAGGAAACTGTTCGCCGCCTCGTCGGTCAACCGATGCGCCCCGTCGACGATGACCATCGACCGCCTGCCGAAAAACGGGCGCAGCGAGACCCGCCCAAGGATCCAGCGCACCTGATCGATGGCAATGGTCGAGACGCCGCCCTGCGGCACCACCCCATGCACATCCGGATGGACACCACGGTTGATCCGCCTGCAGTGCGCACACTCATCGCAGGCTCCTTCCAGGGGGCGCTCGCAGGACACGGCTTTGGCCAGCTCCGTGGCCGTCAACCGTTTGCCGACCCCCTCGGGACCCACGAAGAGATAGGCCGCAGCCAAGCGATCACGGATGAAATCAGCTTGCACCATCCGCACCGCCGTCGGTTGTCCGAGAATGGAGGTCCACGCCATCTATCACCAGCGACAAGTGACAAGCGACAAGTGACAAGCAAAAAAGATGTCAATCATCGGCTGTGGGCGGCGAGACGAGCCAACACCGCGTTGGCAATGTGGCGGTGAATCTGACTTGGCGGTTGGGTGGCGTCGAGCACCACGCAGCGGCGTGGCTCGCGCGCGGCGATTGTGAGAAATCCACGGCGGACGCGCCGGTGAAAGGCGAGGGCTTTGCGCTCCATGCGATCTTTCGCGCCCTTCACGCGCCGCAACCCCGCTTCCGGAGACAGATCTAAGACGAACGTCAGATCCGGCCTCACGCAGCCGATGGCGTGGCGGCCCAGGCGATCGAGCCACGCAATCGGCAGCCCCCCTCCATAGCCTTGGTACGCCATCGTCGAATCGTAGTACCGGTCGCAGACGATCACCGCGCCTTGCGCGAGCGCCGGACGAATGCGCTCCTCAACCAGCTGAACCCGTCCGGCAATGAAGAGCAGCGCCTCGACGAGCGGGGAAAGCGCCAGGCGCTCGCGCAACAACACGCGACGCAGCCGTCGACCGACGGCGGTCGTCCCAGGGTCGTGGAGCGAAACGACCCGACGACCCGTGCGCCGCAAGGTGGCGACCAGGCGTTTCGCCTGACTCGACTTGCCTGAGCCTTCCGGCCCCTCTAACGTGATGAAGAAAGCCCGGCTCATTCAATACGTTGCCAGAACGTACCGTGAGAGGTATCCATCAAATGAAAGCCTTCTTGCTTGAGCTGATTTCGAATCTCATCGGCCTTCTTGAATTCCTTAGCGTTGCGCAACTTATCACGTTCTGCGATGGCACGTTGAATTTTCTCTCGGATCTCAGGCTTCTCTTCTGAAAGTCCTTGCTGGAAGAGTCCAAGCACCGTTCCATATTCAAGAATGCTGGAGTAAGCATGTTCCCGCCACAAGAAACCCTCTTTTCCTCCCCGTTCGATACCCTTTTGCCCGAGCGAAAGTGCGTCGAAGAGCACAGCAAGGGCTTGTGGAGTATTGAGATCTTCATCCACTGCCTCTTGGAAGCGAGTCATGAAATTTGGCACCACGCCTGCAGATTCCATGTCCTTTGGGCTATATTCGGTCTGAATCTGATCGTGAATCCTAAAAAATCCTCGAAAATCCTGCCAATTCTTTCGCGCTTCATTCATCTTTTCATCCGAATAGTCGAGCGGTGATCGATAGTGAGTTTTCAAGAACAAAAGTTTCAGGTAATCAGGGTGGGGGTAGCGTTCTAGTACTTGGTCGACGGTGGTGTAGTTGCCCAACGATTTCGACATCTTCTCGCCGTTGACGGTCAGCAGGCCGTTGTGGACCCAGCCGCGGGCGAAGGGTTTGCCGGCCGCCTGCGCTTGGGCGATCTCGTTTTCATGATGGGGAAACACCAGATCGACCCCGCCTCCGTGGAGGTCAAAGGTGTCACCGAGATACTTCGTGCTCATCGTCGAGCATTCGATGTGCCAGCCGGGCCGCCCCTCGCCCCACGGGCTCTTCCACGAGGGCTCGCCTGGTTTGGCCGCCTTCCACAAGGCGAAATCCAGCGGGTCCTGTTTCCGCTCCCCCGGCTCGACCCGCGCGCCCGATTGTAACTCATCGACGCTGCGACCAGAGAGTCGGCCGTAGCCCTCGCACTTCCGCACCGCGCAATACACATCCCCCTGCGCCTCGTAGGCGACGCCGCTGATGAGGAGTTTCGAGATGAAATCTGTCATGTCCGGTGTGACGTGTTCGGTCGCCTTCGGCTCCAGGTCCGGGCGCTGGAGACCCAGACGATCCATCGCCTCGTGATAGCTCTTGAGGTACCGTTCTGCCACCTCCGCGCACTTTGCTTTCAAGTCTTGCGTCTTGAGTCTTGCGTCTTGAATCTGTAGTTCTTGTCTCGCCTTCTCAATGATCTTGTCGTCCACATCCGTGACGTTGCGGACGAACGTCACGGCGTATCCTTTGAAGGTCAGGTAGCGTCGCAACACCTCGAAGACAAACGCGCTGCGCGCATGACCGATGTGCGGATCGTCGTAGACCGTCGGCCCGCACACGTACATTGTCACCGTTGGAGGCGCCAGAGGCGAAAACTCCTGGACGCGACGGGTCAACGTGTTATAGAGATGGAGGGTCACGGAGACGATGGGGGCTGCGTGGACTGTCGAACCTGCTTCAGGTGTCGTTCAATGGCGTCGATTTCGTGCTGCAGGTGGCTGAGGCGCTCGGCCAGCGGGTCCGGCAAATGGGTGTGGTCCAGCTTGATCCCGGGGAAACGCTGATCTTTAATCCGCGTGATCCGCCCCGGAACCCCCACGACGGTTGAGTGCTGGGGCACGTCTCGGATCACCACGGCATTGGCTCCGATCACCGAGTCATCACCGATGGTGATATTCCCCAGCACCTTCGCGCCCGCCCCGATGACGACGCGGCGGCCGATGGTCGGATGGCGCTTGCCGCGCTCCTTCCCCGTCCCCCCGAGCGTCACCCCCTGGAAGAGCGTGGCGTCATCGCCGATCACCGCCGTCTCGCCAATCACGACGCCCATCCCGTGGTCAATGAACACTCCGCGACCGATGGTCGCCGCCGGATGGATTTCGATGCCCGTCATCCAACGGGAGAAGAACATGATGAGGCGCGGGATGAGGGAAAACCCCCCACGATGCAGCGCGTGCGCCACGCGGTAATCGATGATCGCATGCAGACCCGAGCAGGTCAGCAACACCTCCAGGAGATGCCGCGCCGCCGGATCGCGTTCGAAGCACGCTCGAATCTCCCGAGCAAACAGGACGCGGACCGCCCCCAGCACGATCGCAACCGCCACCAGCACGCCAAACAACCACACACCCCATAGCGTTGCCGTCATGGCTGGCGGCCTGTTTTTGAGCGACGGAATCCACTTGTCACTTGTCGCTTGTCACTTGTCGCTCGTTTGAGGAGCACCACGACGTGCGCGACGATCCCGCGCGCGTCCGGCGGCAAGCCTTCCGTCGTTTTCGCCTTGATCGACACCGCCGAGGCAGGCACGCGCAGCAATCGACCGATCGCCTGGCGCATCGTCGTTTTATACGGCGTCAGCCTCGGCGCGTCCGCGACGACCGTCGCATCGAGATTGCCGACACGCCATCCCTCGCGGCGGACCCTCCGGCAGGCTTCCTGAACGAAGATCCGGCTCTCAGCCTTCCGATACCTCGCATCCGACGAGGGGAACAGCTCTCCGAGATCCGGGCTGCCGATGGCCCCGAGCAGCGCATCCGCGACCGCATGGAGCAAGACGTCCGCGTCGGAATGCCCAGCCAGCCCGCGCGGATGCGGGATCCGGATGCCGCCGAGCATCAGTGTTCCGCCGTTGGCGGCGAAGCGATGAATGTCGTACCCGATGCCAACTCTCATGGTAGCGTGTCTTCGGCTCCAGGCTCGAGGCTGGAGGATCGAGGCGAACGAGAGATACAGGGTGTTTGGAGTTCCTTCCACAGGAAGAAACAAACCACCAGTCCTAGCAAGACGAACAGGAAAAATTGAAAAGAGGCGTCAGGAAATCTCAAAACCGCTGCGAAAACAAGGTAGGCAAAAAAGCCTATGAGGGCTACCCAGATCCATAACACACTTCGCATCGAATTTCGGATAAACGCTGAATTATGAAACACGAAGTCTGTTTTACATCGACGACAGCTCCAAGTGGCTTCAGTGTTCAGTGGAAGATGACGGCTCGACAGCGATGACCAGACGAATCGCAAGCCACAACCGGGACACCGATCCCACCATGCCAACAGCTGTTCCATCTCTTTAGTCTCGAGCCTTGAACCTCGAGCCTCGAACCCGAAGGATGGCTTCCGCGAGCACGAGGTCTTCGCGCGTGGTGACTTTGATGTTCAGCGGATCGCCAGGGACCACGTGAACACGAAACCCTGCCCACTCAAGTATCGCCGCGTCGTCTGGAAATCGGTCGAGCAGGCCGTTGACTCGACTCAATGCCTCCGTCAGCCAGTCTCGGCAGAAGACCTGCGGGGTTTGGACGAACCACAACCCCTCACGATCGAGCGTCAGGCGCACCTGCCAGTCGGCATCGACGGATTTGACAGTCACCGACGCCGGCAGCCCACAGGCGACCGCCCCATGCCGCTTCGCCTTCGCGACGGTTGATTCGATCAGCGCGGGGGTCACACACGGTCTCGCGCCGTCATGGATGAGGACCCATTTCGCCTGCCTGGGCAAGGCCGCGAAACCTCGTGCGACGGATCCGGCTCGGGAGGAGGCTCCTTCAACGATCGCGCAGACCCTGGTCAGATGAGCGCGCTGGATCACGCGCTGCATCCGGCTCTGCTGACCAGGGGGAACCACAAGGACAATCCACCGCACGCAGGCCGCTTCGTGAAGCGCGCGAAGGGTCTGAACGATGAGCGGCGCACCCGCCACGCGCACGAACGCCTTGGCGGATTGCATGCCGAGCCGCAGGCCTTGGCCTGCGGCCGGCACGATGGCGCCCACACCTCCCGCCATCTTATCGGTGAGGAGGGCCGCCTCCGGGAGGGGGACGGACGGCCGAGGGCTCTGACACCGGATGCACCGTCACCCCGCGTCCGAGCGGCTCTCGGCGCTCGGAGGATGCCGGCGTCCCGCTTGAGGCGGTGTCGGCTCGAACAAAGACCATGCGTCCTGCCGCGGTCTGCAGGACGCTGGTGACCGTCGCCCGAATCGTTGAGCCGATCAACGCTCGGCCGTTCTCCACGACCACCATGGTCCCGTCGTCCAGGTACCCCACCGCCTGGCTCGGCTCTTTGCCTTCCTTGATGGGCTTGACCTCGATCACCTCGCCAGGCAACACCACGGGACGCAGCAGCTTGGCCAGCTCGTTGACGTTCAGGACGCTGACCCCTTGGAGCTCGGCGACCTTGTTGAGGTTGTAGTCGTTGGTGATGACCTTGGCCGAGGCCAGCTGGGCGAGCTTGACCAGCTTGGCGTCGATCTCGGCCACGTTGGGCACCTCTTCCTCATGGATGTGCACATCCACATGGGGTTGCCGGCGCAGCTCCTGGAGGATGTCCAAGCCCCGGCGCCCGCGGTTGCGCTTGATGGAATCATTGCTATCGGCGATGGCGTGGAGCTCCCGCAAGACAAACCGGGGAATCAGCAGCCGCCCCTCGAGGAACCGGGCCTTGCACAGATCGAGAATCCGCCCGTCGATGATGGCGCTGGTGTCGACCAGATGCAGCTCCTGGCCGCGGTCATGCCGCGTGAGCCGCACGTAGGGGATGACGATGTTGAACTCATCCCGCCCGCGCAGGGCCATGACCATCCCGATGTAGGCGAACACCCAGGTGACGATCACGCGGGTGACCCCCATCGTCCCGGCATCGAGTGCGGCCAACCCGATGGCATCCGACACCATCTTGGCCATGACCAAGCCAAAGAGCAGGCCGAAGACCGCGGCGGAGAAGCCCCGCACCGAGAGCCGCCCCACACGATGCAGCAACGCCTCAAAGGCCACCAACACCGCGCCCGCGGCAACGCCGATGGCGCCCCACACCCATGACGGGGAGACGGTGTGGCCGCCGAACTGCACCCCCAGCAATCCACCGATGACGATAAACCCGATGCGAATCAATCGCAGATCCATGGCACGCACTCCTACCCGTTGCTTAGTGCTTGGTGCTTAGGACAGGGCGAGGTCAAGCGTGTCCCGCACGTCGCGGATCCCGATGATCTCAAGGCCGTCAAGCTGGAGAGGGTGTTTCGCGTGCGCCACAAAACACCGGCGAAATCCGACGCGCTTTGCTTCCTGAAGCCGCTGGGCCAAATTGATCACCGGGCGCACCTCGCCGGTTAAGCCCACCTCGCCGATCGCCAGGTCGGCCTTTTGAGTCGGACGGTCTTTCACGCTCGAGGCGATGGCCAAGGTGACGGCCAAATCCGCCGCCGGCTCGGCCAGTCGCACGCCGCCAAGGGACGAGACAAATACATCCTCCTGCGACAGCGAGCGCAGCCCCACGCGGCGCTCCAACACCGCCAGCAGCACCGCGAGCCGATTCACATCCACCCCGGTGGTCTTGCGGCGCGGGAAGCCTACCCCGCAGGGGCTGGCCAGCGCTTGGACCTCGACGACCAGCGGGCGGCTCCCTTCCAGGCTCACCGTGACCATGCACCCGGGAATGGATTGGGTGCGATCGCTTAAGAACATCTCCGACGGGTTGGAGACTTCCACCAACCCTTCGGTCACCATGTGGAAAACGCCCAGCTCGTAGGTGGCGCCGAACCGGTTCTTGATGCTGCGCAGGAGACGAAATCCGCTGGTCGGCTCGCCTTCAAAATACAGCACGGTATCCACCATGTGCTCCAGCACCTTGGGGCCGGCCAGCGACCCTTCCTTGGTCACATGCCCGACGAAGAACACCGCGCAGTCGCTCGTCTTGGCCAACCGCACGAGCGCCTGCGCGCACGCGCGGACCTGACCGATCGAACCCGGACTGGAACTTAAGGCCTCGGACTCCATGACTTGAATGGAATCCACCACGGCCACCTGCGCCGCGGTGTTCCTGATCGCCTCCAGGATCATCTCCACCTGGGTGCAGGCCAGCAGACGCATCACCGATGAGGCGAGGCCCAGTCGAGCCGCCCGCAGCTTCGTCTGATGGAGCGATTCCTCTCCGCTGACATACAGCACCCGCACCCCATTGGCGCTCAGCCGCCCGGCCATGGAGAGCAACAGGGTCGATTTGCCGATCCCCGGCTCGCCGCCGACCAAGGTGACCGACCCCGGCACGAGCCCCCCGCCCAACACGCGATCCAGCTCCCCCAATCCCGTCTGGATGCGGGGACGTTCATCGAGACTGACTGACACCAAAGTCACCGGCTCAACCGCCTCGGACATTCGCTGCACGCGCGGCGGCTGGTCGTCGACCACCTCCTCCACCACGGCATTCCAGGCCCCGCAGGAAGGGCAGCGTCCCGCCCACTTCACGGCCTGGGCGCCGCACTGCTGGCAGATGAACACCGCCTTCAATTTCATCGCCAATCAGCACACAGCACACAGCACACAGCACACCGTGTCATTGATCTGTCTGCTGTGTGCTCATTGCTGGTTACTGCTTTTTGGGACGGGCGAGCAACTTCCACGGGTTTTGCTTCATGTCTTGGACGAAGGCCTCCATTTCCCGATAGAGCGCTTCGTCGTACAGGAATTTCCCCAGGTTGCCCTGGCCGGCCTCGGCATGAGACATCGCCACGTTGAGGCGCGCGCCCAGGAGCTTCCAGTAGCGGATGGCGTCGCGGGCTTCCTGGCTGGTTTCCTTGAGATACAGGCGGGCGTCGGGATCCCCGACCAGACTGTTGATGCCGCTGAGGGTTTGCTTCAATTGGTTCAGCACCTCGTTGGAGCGCTCGATCACGTCCTCGGTAGACACCGGCGGCTGGCCAGTCAGCATGTCGCCCGACTGCAGCGCCGCGCCCTCGCCGCTTCCCGGGGAGATCTCCAGATACTTCTCTCCCAGCAACCCGAAGGTACTGATGGAGGCTGAATCGTCGGCCCGCACGACTACGCTGCGCGGCAACTGAATGAGGAGCTCCACCTTCGGGGGGACTTGGTCAGCGGAGTACAGGAGGCTGACGGCCTTGACCTTGCCGACCTCCATGCCGGCATACTGCACCGGCGAGCCGCGGCTGATGCCGATCGCCGAATCAAACACCACCCGAATGGCGTAGCCGGGGGAGAAGTACGTCGCCAGATCGCCGATGGTAAAGAGGAAGAACACCAGGAGGCCCACGCCTCCGACGATAAACAGCCCCACCTTCATCTCCAGCGACAGCCGGTTCCGTGTCATGCAGAGCCCCTTGTGATGGTGGGCTTGGGCCGCCAGCGCCACTGGCTCAGGATCCGTCGATCCGGCATCCCCTCCTGGATCGGGCCTGCGGCTTCTCCCTTGATGAATTGTTGCACCACCGGGTTGGAGGATTGACGGATCTGCTCCGGGGTGCCCACCTCGATGATGGTGCCATTGTAGAGCATCGCCATCCGGTCTGCCACTTTGTAGGCGCTGCGCATGTCATGGGTCACCACCACAGAGGTCATCTTGAGCCGATCGCGCAGCGCGATGATGAGGTCGTTGATGATGTCGCCCATGATCGGGTCGATGCCGGTGGTCGGTTCGTCATACAGGATGAGCTCCGGGTTGTTGGCGATGGCGCGGGCCAGGCCCACCCGCTTGCGCATGCCGCCAGACAGCTCGGACGGGCGCAGGTCGCCCACACCCGAGAGCCCCACCAGCGACAGGCACTCCGTGACGCGCTGGGCGATGGCGGGCTGCTCCATCCGGGCATGCTCCCGCAAGGCAAAGCCGACGTTGTCCTCGACCGTCATCGAATCAAAGAGTGCCGCCCCCTGAAACAGCATCCCCATCTTCAGGCGCACGGCGTCGAGCTCCGCGCCGGAGAGCCCGGTGACGTCGAGCCCGTCGATGCGGACCTCCCCCCGATCGGGCTTCATGAGGCCGATGAGGTGCTTGAGCAGCACGGACTTGCCGCAGCCGGATCGTCCGATGATGACCATCGTCTCACCCTTGTTGATGGTCAGGTTCACCCCATTGAGGACGAGGTGCTCCTCAAACGTCTTCGTGAGATCGCGGATTTCAATCATGGATCGGTCATCGCCAGATGAAGTAGAACATCGCCGTGATGAGACAGTCTGTCGCGATGATCAGGATGAAGGACGCGACCACCGCGACGGTCGTGGAGCGGCCCACTCCCTCCGCGCCTCCCTCCGTGCGAAACCCTTCAAAACAACTGACGATGCAGATGATCAGGGCAAAGACGCACGACTTCAGCAGCCCTGAGCCGAGGTCCTTGAACACCAGGGGCAACGTGGCCATCTTCCAGTAGAGGCTCGGCAGAATCCCCAGCTTCATGGTGCCGATCACAAAGCCCCCCAGGATGCCCAAGGCGTCGGCCCACAGGGTCAAGATGGGCAGCGCGATGAGGATGGCGATCAGGCGAGGCACGACGAGGTAGCGCACGGGGTCGGTGGCGAGCGTCATCAACGCGTCGAGCTGCTCGGTGACCTTCATCGTCCCCAGCTCGGCCGCGATGGAGGATCCCACCCGTCCGGCCACGATGAGCGCCGTCATCACCGGCCCGATCTCCCGCACCACCGAGAGCGACACGAGGCTGGCGATGTAAATCTCCGCGGCCAGCCGTTGCATCTGGTAGGCGCTCTGGAAGGCGAGCACCATCCCGATGAAGAGCGATGCCACCGCCACGATCAGCCACGACTGGATGCCGATCTTCCAGACTTCGTAGAAGATGGCTTGCGGCCTGAGGGGTTTCGCCACACAGCCGCCGAGGCTGCGGACGAACAGGATCCCGAGGTGCCCGGCGTAGTCCAACAGCTCCACCGCCCAGGCCCCGGCCACGGCGAGAGGAGCGGTGAGGCGGGAGATCATCACGGGTTGGCGCGTTAGCGAGTTCGTGCGTTAACGCGTTCAACGCGCCAACGCGCAAACGCGCAAACGAATGAGGCGCGTCTCAGCTGTCACTTGTCACTTGTCGCTTGTCGCGCTTGTTGCGGTTGCGAGCTCGCCTTCGAACTCGAGGCGATCGTCCTTCCGGAACACCCGGATGGGAGCGCCGGGTTTGAACCGCCTGGCGATCACCTCTTCAGCCAAGGGGTCTTCGAGATAGCGCTGGATCACCCGCTTGAGCGGGCGCGCGCCAAAGACCTGGTCAAACCCTTTCTCCACGATGAACTCCTTCGCAGAGGCATCGAGCTCCACGATGATCTGCTGCTCCCGCAGGCGCTCCTTCACATAGTTGATCTCCAGCTCCACGATCTTCATCAGATCATCCCTGGTGAGCGGCTGGAACACGATCACCTCGTCGATCCGGTTCAAGAACTCCGGCTTGAAGGCCCGCTTGACCTCATCGAGCAGCTGTTCCTTCATCTTCTCGAACGTCACCTCGCTCTTCGCCGGCGCAAACCCGAGGCTGCCCTGCTTCTTCAGCAGCTCCGCGCCGAGGTTCGAGGTCATGATGAGCACCGTGTTGCGGAAGTCGACCTTGCGCCCGAAGCTGTCGGTCAAGCGCCCGTCCTCCAACACCTGCAGGAGGAGATTGAACACGTCGGGGTGCGCCTTCTCGATTTCATCCAGCAGGACCACCGAGTAGGGCCGCCGGCGGATGCGCTCGGTGAGCTGGCCGCCCTCCTCGTAGCCCACGTAGCCCGGCGGGGCCCCAACGAGCCGGGAGACGTTGAACTTCTCCATGTACTCCGACATGTCATACTGGGCCAGCGCGTCCTCGTCCCCGAAGAGGAACTCCGCCAGGGCGCGGGCCAGCAAGGTCTTGCCGACACCGGTCGGACCGAGGAACACGAAGGAGCCGATGGGCCGTCGGGGATCCTTGATGCCGGCGCGCGAGCGGCGGATCGCCCGGGCAATCGCGGTGATCGCTTCTTCCTGGCCGATGATACGCTTGTGCAGCTCGCCTTCCATGTTGAGCAGCCGTTCCGACTCCCTCTGCTCAAGCCGCGAGACGGGCACCCCGGTCCATTTCGACACGATGACCGCGATGTCCTCCGCCGTGATGTTCGGCATCGCGTCGCCCTTGGTCTTCTTCCATTCCTGCTTGACCTTCTCCAAGCGCTCTTTCGCCTCGCGTTCCTGGTCGCGCAGGCTGGCCGCCCGCTCAAAATCCTGGCCCTTGATCGAGGCTTCTTTCTCCTTGCGGATCTGCTCGATCTTTTCCTCCAGGTCCTTGATCTCCGGCGGGACGGTCAGGACGGAGAGCCGCGCGCGCGACCCGGCCTCATCAATCAAGTCGATCGCCTTGTCGGGCAAAAACCGTCCCGAGATGTAGCGATCGGCGAACTTCGAGGCCGCCTCCAACGCCTCATCGAGGTATTTGACGCGGTGGTGCGCCTCGTACTTGTCGCGCAGGCCCTTGAGGATCTCGACCGTCTCGTTCACCGAGGGCGGCTCGACGATGATCGTCTGGAACCGCCGCTCCAGCGCGGCGTCTTTCTCGATGTACTTGCGGTACTCATCGAGGGTGGTCGCCCCGATGCATTGAATCTCCCCTCGGGACAGGGCGGGTTTCAGGATGTTGGAGGCGTCGATCGCCCCTTCGGCAGAGCCAGCACCCACCAGCGTGTGCAGCTCATCGATGAACAGGATGATGTGCTCCGAACGGCGGATCTCATCCATGACCGCTTTGATCCGTTCTTCAAACTGGCCGCGGTATTTCGTCCCCGCCACCATCAACGCCAAATCGAGGATGATCACCCGCCGATCGCGCAGGATCTCCGGGACATCGCCCTTGATGATGTTCTGCGCCAGGCCCTCGACGATGGCGGTTTTGCCGACCCCCGCCTCACCCAGCAGCACGGGATTGTTCTTGGTCCGACGGGCGAGGATCTGAATCACGCGCTCAATCTCATCCTTGCGGCCGATGACCGGATCGAGCTTGCCGTCCTGGGCGAGCTTGGTCAGATCGCGCCCGAAGGCATCCAGCGCGGGGGTCTTGGTTTTCGAGGAGCCGGCCTGGGTCGGCGCCGGCCCTGAGGAGCCCAGCAGCGTGATGACTTCATTGCGGACCCGGTTGAGGTCCAAGCCGAGGTTGACGAGCACCTGCGAGGCGACGCCCTCGCCCTCGCGGATGAGGCCCAGCAAGAGATGCTCGGTGCCGATATAGTTGTGGCCCAGCGAGCGGGCTTCTTCCATGGCCAGCTCAATGACCTTCTTGGCCTTCGGGGTGAACGGGATGTCGCCGGACACCATCGTGCTGGGCCCGCTCTGGACCAGCTTCTCCACCTCCAACCGGATCTTCTCAGGCGAGAGCCCCAGTTTCTGCAGGACCGCGGCCGCCACCCCTTCCCCCTCCCGGATGAGGCCCAGCAGGATGTGTTCCGTCCCGATGTAATCGTGGTTGAACCGCTTGGCCTCTTCCTTGGCCAGCAGGATGACTTTCCGAGCCCGTTCCGTGAATTTGTTAAACATGTGCATGACCTCCAATCATGGATGATTCCAGTGATTCAATGCCATGATTACGGTGATTCATCACTGGAATCAGCGTTTGAAATCACTGTAATCAGCTGTCATGTTCTGTGGCGTTGAGGCGCTGGCGGATCAGCCCGGCGCGCTTGCTATCGCGTTCTTGGGCGGAGAGCTTGCTGCCGTCCAGTTTTTGCAAGTGGGCCGGCTGCGAGAGGATCAGCAGGTCATTGATCGTCGGGCGATTGACATGGGTCATGATCCCCACATCCACCCCCAACCGCACGGCGGAGAGCAAATCCAACGTCTCATTGGAGGTGATCGTCTGGGCGTGGCGCAGCACCCCGTAGGCTCTCCAGATCCGATCCTCGAGCTGCAAGCGGTTGCTGGTCGTCAGGCCCTCGCGCGCCGTCTGCTCATGGCCGATGACCTGCTTCATGATCCGCTCGATATTCTCCACGATTTCTTCCTCGCCACGTCCCAGGGACACCTGATTGGACATTTGGAAGAAATTCCCCAGGGCTTCCGTGCCTTCGCCGTAGAGCCCGCGGGCCGTCAAGCCCAGTTTGGTGATGGCATGGAGCACTTTGTTGATCTGCTTCGTGATGACCAGGGCGGGCAGGTGCACCATCACCGAGGCGCGCAGGCCGGTGCCCGCGTTGGTCAGACAGCAGGTCAGATACCCCCAGTCGCTCGAATAGGCAAAGGGCAGCGCCTCGGAGAGCTCATCGTCCAAGGCATCGATGAGGGCCCACGCCTCGCGCAGGCTTAAGCCTGACTGCATGACCTGGACGCGCAGATGGTCCTCCTCATTGATCATGACGCTGATCACCTCGCCCGGCCCGATCACCACCCCGCGGTGCTCGGGGGAGCTTGCGTGTTCCCGGCTGATCAGGTGCCGCTCCACGAGGAACTGGCGGCTGACCTCATCCAAGCTGCCCAGCTCCAACGACAGCGGGTTGCGCAACGAGGAGGCGTGCCGCACGCCCTCCTGCACAAGGCGTAGGACGTCGGACCGCGAGGTGTCCGTGGCGCGCGTGGCAAAGGGAAAGTGCTCGAGATTGCGGGCCAACCGGATCCGGCTGGACATCACGATCTCCGACGAGGGCCCGACCCCCCGGAGCCACTCGCTCGTTTGCGTGAGCAAGGCGTCAAGTTCTTTGGGCATCTCGTGTCACGAGCCGCTCTTTTTGCTCTTCGCGCGTTGTTCCTGCCGCTCCACCTCGCGAATCTGGTCCCGCAAGCGAACGGCTTCTTCAAACTCTTCCATTTCAATGGCTCGTTCCAAGCGCTGCTTCATCTCAGCCAGCTCCACCTTCGCCTGCGAGGAGGGCTTGGCCAGCCGAGCCGGGCCCTTGCCCAGATGGTGCGCGGAACCGTGGATGCGCTTGAGGAGATTGACGACGTTGCGCTTGAACGTGGTGTAGCATTCATCGCACCCCAGCCGGCCGATCTTCCGGAAGTCGTTATATGTCATGCCGCACCCCGGGCAGGTTTTGGCCGAGACCTCTTCCTCCACCTCGGCGGTCTTGCCCACATCGGCCAAGCCGGCCAGCAGGTCGGCGAGCCCGAAATGGCTCTCCACCTGCGCCCCTTTCTGGTTGGCGCAGGCCTCGCACAGGTGCAGCTCGGTCATCTGGTCGTTGACGATCTCGGTCAGATGCACCGTCGCCTGTTGTTGCTTGCACGCCTCGCAAATCATCTCGCTTACTAGTCTAGCAGGTTTTCTCAGCGTCGAAAAGTGACCGCCCCTCGCCACTCAGGCACGTCAGTACCTGACCCCGTCGGTTTTCGTGACCTCCCGAAACGCTTTCTGGAGGCGCCGGGTCACCGGGCCGGGCTTGCCCGATCCGATGGTGCGCCCATCGATCTTCACCACCGGTACGATCTCAGCCGCCGTCCCCGTCAAGAAACACTCATCCGCGTTGAAGAGGTCGTAGCGCGTCAGCAGCTCCTCCCGCACCGTCAGGCGCGCGCGGGTCCCCAGCGCCATGACCGTCTGGCGGGTGATCCCCCGCAACACGCCGATATAGGGCGGTGGGGTGAGCAGCTGCTTGCCGGTGACGATGAAGATGTTTTCGCCGGTGCACTCGGTGACGTAGCCCGAGGGGGAGAGCATGATCGCCTCCTCGTAGCCGGCGTTGATCGCCTCGATCTTGGCGAGGATGTTGTTGAGGTAGTTCAGCGATTTGATCTGGGGATTGAGCGCCTCGGGCACATTGCGCTGGGTCGCCACGGTGATGAGCTCCAGCCCCTGCTCATACAGTTTCTTCGGGTAGAGCTCGATGCGATCCGCGATGACGAAGACCGTCGGCGAGGTGCATTTGCGCGGATCCAACCCCAGATCCCCTTCACCCCGCGTCACGACCAGCCGGATGTAGGCGTCGCGAAGCTTGTTGACCCGCAGCGACGCCTTCACCACCTCGACGAGCTGTGCTGCGGAGAGCGGGATCGCCAACATGATGGTGTGGGCGGAGGCAAACAGCCGGTCGATGTGCTCCCGCAGCTTGAAGATCAGGCCGTTGTACGACCGGATGCCTTCAAACACCCCGTCGCCATACAGCAAGCCATGATCGAACACCGAGACGAGGGCGTGCTGGCGCTCCACAAATTTTCCGTTCAGATAGACTTTCACGTGAGCACCCCCTTGTTGCAACCACTGGTTACCGCGTTTGCGCGTTGAACGCGTTAACGCGAAAACGCGCTTACGCGCAAACGCTCGTCGCTTGTCACTTGTCGCTTGTCGCTTGTCGCTGGTCTGTCGTCTGGACGAGCTGGCCGTCGCGCAGCACCAGCCGTCGAACCGCATGCTGCGCAAGCGGCTCCTCATGGGTCACGAGCACCAGGCTGATGCCGTGCCGGCGCTGCAGGTCGATCAACAGGCGCGCGACGCGCTCGCCCGTCTGGGAATCCAGGTTGCCGGTCGGCTCATCGCAGAACACCACCCGGGGACGATTGATCAGGGCGCGGGCGATCGCCACGCGTTGCAGCTCCCCACCGGAGAGCTGAGCCGGCCTGTGCGCCGCGCGGCCTTCCAAGCCGACCTGACGCAAGCACTCCAGCGCCTGTTCTTTGAGCGACCGTCGAGTCCCGTCCCGTGAGCCGGGGCGGACCAACCCGGGCAGCATGACATTTTCCCAGGCCGTGAGCTCCGGCAGCAAGTGATAAAATTGAAACACGAAACCGATGGCGTGATTGCGCAACGCCGCGCGCTGCCGATCCGTCATCTGCGAAAGCGCCCGACCCTCCCACAGCACCTCCCCTTCCGTGGGGAGATCCAACCCGGCCAGCAAATGCAGCAACGTCGACTTCCCCGCACCCGAGGGCCCGGTGATCGCCACGAACTCTCCCGGCCCAATCGCTAGAGACACCCCCTTGAGCACGGGCAACGGCACGGCCCCATCCCGATACACCTTGTGGAGATTTCTCGCCTCAATCATCGAGCACGTGACAAGCGACAAGCGACAAGCGACAAGCGTGTCGGCACCGTCTTCGTACTTGTCGCTTGTAACTTGTGACTTGTCGCCTATTCATAGCGGAGGGCCTCAACAGGAATGAGCCGCGCGGCCTTGATCGCCGGGTAAATCCCTGCGACGACCGTCAAGATGAACGCCGCCACGATCACCTGGGCCACATCGGAGGGGTTGATCAAGGTCGGAATGTGATCCAGGTAGTAGATGTCCGGCGGAAACACGGCAATGCCGAATGCACCCTCCAGCCAGTCGGCGATGGCGTTGAGGTTCGCCGTCAACACCATCCCGCCGGCTAGCCCAAGCGCGGTGCCCCCCAATCCCACGAGACACCCTTGCCAGAAAAACACCCGCGCCACCGACCAGCGGGTGGCCCCGAGGCTGCGCAGGATGCCGATGTCCCTGGTCTTCTCCGTGACGATCATGATGAGCATCGCCACGATGTTCAACGCCGCCACCGCCGTGATGAGCATCACGATGATAAACATCACGATGCGCTCCAGGCGCAGCGCCCCGAAGAGGGTGGGGTTGAACTCCATCCACGTTTTGACGATCGTTCCCCGCTCCAATTGCGCCAGGAGGGCTGTCTTGACCTGTGTGGCGTGCTCCACCGCGTCCACGCGAACCGCCAACCCGCTCACCATCTCTGAAAGGCCGAAGAGCTGCTGGGCTCTCGCGAGGGTCGTGCCGATGAGCGAGGCGTCGTATTGATACATGCCCGATCGGAAGATCCCGCTAATGATCAGCTCATGGCGCTTCCCATCAGAGGGGCTGATGAGCGACAGCGGCGAGCCGACGGAAGCGCCCAGGAAGCGCGCCAGCTCGATGCCGATGACGACGTCTTGATCAGTCTGCGGCAATCCTCCAACGACGAGATACTCCTTAAGCCGGCTCACGCGAATCTCCCGCTCCACATCCAAGCCGCGCACCTCCACACCAATGGCTCGATCCGCCCCCGGCCTGCCGCCCAGCTCGCCGGTCGGGGCAGGCACGCGAAGGATGGCCTGCCCCATGATGAAGGGGCTCACCCCTACGACGTGATTGGCCGAGGACACCTGTCGCATGAGCGGTTCGTAGTCCGACAGCCCTTCCTCCGTGGCGATGATCAGGTGGGCATTCGTCCCAATGAGTTTGTCTTTCAGGTCGTGGTCAAAGCCGCTCATCACCGCCAAGACCACCAGCAGGGCCGTCACCCCGAGCGCGATCCCGCCGATCGACAGCACGGCGATCAGCGACACAAACCGCTCCTTGCGCGGAGAGAGCAAGTAACGCAGCCCCAGCCACAGCTCGTAGCGCATGCGTCAGACTTCAGACATCCGACTCTCCGACATCAGACTTCAGCAAACAGCAATCAGCCGTCAGCCATCAGCACACCTTACACAGATTCGAAAACCCGGTGCCGCGCGACATGGTGTCGACGCGATTGAGGTTGGCACCGATTTTCCAGATTTCCCTTGGCCACTTACTTGTCGCTTGTCCCTTGTCGCTTGTCACTGACGTCAGGCTTTAGCAACGGAAAGAGGATCACGTCCTTGATTGAGGGCTGGTTGAAGAGCAGCATCGCCAGGCGGTCCACCCCGACACCCAGCCCGCCGGCCGGCGGCATCCCATACTCCAGCGCCTCAATGAAATCCTCGTCAATTGCTTGTCGCTTGTCGCTTGTCGCTTGTCGCTGTCCTTGAAGTTGCGCTTCAAACCGCCGTCGCTGTTCAAGCGGGTCGTTCAGCTCCGAGTAGGCGTTGGCGATTTCAATCCCGCCGAGAAATAACTCAAAGCGGTCTGCGACCAGCGGGTTGTCTTGTGTGCTCTTGGCCAGGGGCGAGAGCTCAGTCCAGTAGTCCACCACGAAGAGCGGCACGCCCTTGGTCTTGGGCTCGAAGAGCTGTTCGACGAGCCGCACAAGCTGCGAACGCGTCAGCCCCTTGATCGTGATGCCCCTCTTTTCCAGGACGCGCTGAATCTGCTCCAAGGGCGAGTCGGGGCGCAGACCCAACCTCTCCATCTCATCCGCAAACGACACCTTCGGCCAGGATCCGACCGACAACTCAATCGTCTGGCCTTGATATTCGAACGTCTGCGTCCCCAGAACGTCTGTCGCCGCCTGCTTGATCAGGCGCTCCACCAACCCCATCATCGCCTCGCAGTCGCCGTAGGCCTGGTACGCCTCGAGCATGGTGAACTCCGGGTTGTGCCGGGTCGAAACACCCTCATTGCGAAACGAGCGGTTCAATTCATAGACCCGGTCGAACCCTCCGACCAGCAGCCGCTTCAGGTGCAGCTCAGGAGCCAGCCGCAGGTACAGGTCCGCGTCCTGCACCTTGTGGTGCGTGACGAACGGCTCCCCCGCCGCCCCGCCAGGCACCGCGTGCATCATGGGCGTCTCGACTTCCAGGAACCCGTCCGCGTCCAGCGTCCGGCGCAGGCTCGCCAGCAAGCGCGCGCGCTGCTCGAAGACGCGACGCACCGGTTCGTTGGCGATCAGGTCGAGATAGCGCTTGCGGTAGCGGACTTCGACGTCCTTCAGCCCGTGCCATTTTTCCGGCAGCGGCTGGCAGGCTTTCGCCAGCAGGATGAACGAGTCCACCGCCACCGTTACTTCGCCGGTCTTGGTCGCAAACAGCGGACCGGTGACGCCGAGGATGTCCCCGAGGTCCAGCGTCTCAAAGCGCGCCCATGCCTCCTCCCCGACCTTATCGCGTTTGACGCACACCTGAATCTTGCCGGTGGCGTCCCGCAGGTCCGCAAACGCCAGCCCGCCGTGTGCGCGCATCGCGCTCAACCGCCCGGCGGTTGAGACGTGGGAGGGAGCGTCCACCTTGAAGCCTTGGATCAGCTCGCGAATGGATTCCCGCTTCAGGAACTTCCGCTGGGCGAAGGGCGAACGGCCTTGCCGAATGAGGGCGTGAAGTTTGTCGTACCGGTTGCCGGCTTGCTCGTTCGAGGTCACGGGCTGGACAGGGGGTTTACGAGTTCGCGCGTTTGCCCCGCTGTGCGGGGTTAACGCGCCAACCGTTTATTATAGCAAAAACCGCGCCCCCGAGGCACGCCCCCAGGCACAGCCAGGCAACCCAATCGCCCCAACGGTCGTACGGTGTCGGCGCGTCTGGGATGGACATCTCGCACACCGCGACCCCTTCCACAAACAGCTCCTCGCCATGCGCGTCATGGACGCTGGCGATCCGCCGGCCGGTCTCCGTGATGCACCCGGACCAGCCGGTGTTGGCCGCCCGCACCACCGGCACCCGCAGCTCCACCGCCCGGAAGATGGAGGCCTGGGCATGCTGATACGCTGCGGCGGTGTTGCCGAACCACGCGTCGTTGGTGATCACGACCAACATCTGCGCTCCCCCTTGCACCAATCGCCTGGCGAGCTGTGGGAAGATATCCTCGAAGCAGATGAGCGCGCCGAAAGGGGGCGAGGGGCGAGGGGCGAGGGGCGAGGGGATCGCGCTTTTCCCCTGCCCCTCCAGGAGGAAAACTGTCGCATCGCGCCCCGGCACGAAATCGCCGATCGGCGGCAGCACCGCGCGCAGCCACGGGGCGAACGATTCGCCCGGAATGAATTCCCCGAAGGGCACCAGATGGACTTTGTCATACCGCCCCGCGACAACCCCCTGCCGATCCACCAGCAGGGCGCTGTTGAACAGACGAACGTCCTGCGAGGACACCTGAGCGGGTGCGACGCTCGGCGCTCCAACGAGCAGCGGAATCTGAACGGCCTGCGCGAGCTGCTGGACGCGCCGCGTCACTGCCCGGTCCCACCCGATCAATCCGGGAACGGCTGTCTCCGGCCAGACGATGAGGTCAGGCTGCGCGGTTGCTGCTTCATGAGTCAGTCGTTCATATCGTTGTAGGATCCACTCCTGCGAGGTCTCATCCCATTTCCGCTCCTGCGGAATATTCCCCTGCACCACCGCGACCCGCACCGTCCGTCCCTCGGGGTGCCGAGAGAGCCGCCACGTGCCGTACCCGACGATGAGCGAGACGGCGCAACCCGCGATGGTGAGCGGGATGATCGGCATACCCAGGCGCCTGTCGCGGCTTGTCGCTTGTCGCTTGTCGCTTGTCGCGTTGTGTAGCATCTCCGCCAAGACGACATTGACCATCACAATGAGCCACGACACCCCCCAGACCCCGGCCGCCTCCGCGATCTGAATGATCGGCAGCCACGACGCCTGCGAGTAGCCGAGGAGGTTCCATCCGAAGCCGGAGAGCACACGGCTGCGGAGAAACTCCAGCGCCACCCACGCCGCGGGAATCAAGAGCAGGTGACCAGTGACCAGTGACCAGTGACCAGTGAGTGACATGTGTTTTTTGCTGTGTGCTGTGTGCTGTGTGCTGATTGCTGTCACGAGCACGCCGAAGGCGCCGAAGTACAGCGCGAGGTACGCGCACAAGACGAGCCAGCCGAGGATCGCCGCCGGCCCCCCGAAGGCGGTCAGATGGATGAGCCACCCCATCGACGCGAGGAAGAAGAGGAGTCCGACAAGATACGATCGCGCAAACGCCTGACGCGGCGTCGCGCGTCGCAGCGCCCGCAGCCACGGGACGAGCGCGATCCACGCCGCCCACGGCTGATTGAAACTCGGGAAAGATAGAACGAGGAGAGTCGCGCTACTGAAAACTAAGAGGGGCGAGCGAGAAACAAAGAGCGAAACAAAGAGCATAGGTAGGTCTTGTGAAAACGGTTACGGTTTCGGCCACGAATCGTCTCTCGTGAATCGGTATCGTCAAACGTCCCAACGCAACCAATAACCGTCACCGATACGTGGCCTCGGCCGTAACCGTTTGACGAAACCGACGTTGAAGTCTCTCACTTCCCGTGGCACTTTTTGTATTTGAGGCCGCTTCGGCACGGGCAGGGATCATTCCTCCCGACCTTCGGCCCAACGGCGACGGCAGGCGCCTGAGGTGGTTGACGCGATGGGCCAACCGCCCGGTCAATCAGATCGCGCCTGGCGCCCTCAGCCGGCTCTGGAGGACGAGGCGGCAGACCGGAGCGCTCCTCGTGCACTTCCCGGTGGGGCGTGCGGGCGAAGACGCTGACCGGTTGCGCCTGGGCCGCCGGCTGAACCCGCAGCAGCATCGCCAAGGAGTCGGCCTTGACGGAAGCCACCATGTCTCGGAACATCGCATACGCTTCGTGCTGGTATTCGACGAGCGGATCGCGCTGGCCGTATGCGCGCAGCCCGATGCCCTCCCGCAGCGCGTCCATCATGTAGAGGTGATCTTTCCACTTCGCATCCACCACCGCCAGGAGCACGCTGCGCTCCAGCTGACGCATCAGCCCCTCGCTGATGAGCTGTTCCTTGGCCGCGTAGGCGCGCGTCAGCAACGCGATCAACTGCTCCAAGAGGGCCTCGCGGTCATTCGCCGAGATGTCGAACGGCTCGGCGACGCCGAACTGTCTCGTCAAACTCGCCTGAAGGGTGGCGCGATCCCACGCATCCGGCCGCGCGTCCTTGGGCGCATAGGTCTCCACGAGCTCCTCCGCCAGCTCCTCGATGATGCCGTCCACCAGCCCTTTGAGATCAATGCCCTCGAGGATGCGACGGCGCTGCTCGTAGATCACCTCGCGCTGCCGGTTCATCACATTGTCGTATTCGAGGAGGTGCTTGCGGGCGTCGAAGTTTTGCCCCTCGACGCGCCGCTGGGCGGTTTCGATCGACTTCGTGACCCAGGGATGCTCGATCGGCAAGCCTTCCTCCCATTGAAACCATTTGAACTCCATGAGCTTGGCGATGCGATCCGACCCGAAGATGCGCATCAAGTCATCCTGGAACGAGAGATAAAACCGCGAGGAGCCGGGATCCCCTTGCCGGCCGCAGCGCCCGCGCAGCTGGTTGTCGATGCGGCGGGCCTCGTGGCGCTCGGTCCCCAGCATGTGCAATCCGCCGAGGGCCACCACCTTGTCGTGCTCCTGGGCGGCTCGTTGACGGAACTGCTCGATGATCTGGCGCTTCTCATCATCGCTCAACGGCTGCTGGCGCGCCTGCTCCTGCGACCGAGCCGGCACCATCCCTGCTGGCGACCGAGCCGGGACGATCCTCTCCGGCGAGGGAGTGTCGACAGCCGCGGGGCTGCCGACCGAGGAAGTGCCGCCGGCCGATGGGCCGGCGGCCTCGCGGATGGCATCGTCCGCCAGGAACTGCGGATTGCCGCCGAGCAGGATGTCGGTCCCTCGGCCGGCCATGTTGGTCGCGATGGTCACGGCCCCCAGGCGCCCGGCCTGCGCGACAATGCGCGCCTCGTGCTCGTGATACTTCGCGTTGAGCACGTTGTGCGGGATGCCGGCTTTCACGGCGTGCAGCGTCTGCGCCAACCGCACGAGGTCTTCGACGCGAAACGCCAGCGTCGATTTGGGCGCCGCCGCCTTCAACTCGCCGAGCCGCTCCGCCGCCGCCTCGCCGGTCAGCATAGCCGGGCGGCTGAGGAGCTGGGTGAGGCGAGCGCTCAGCGCCTCCGGAAGGGATTCCTTCTTGAGCTCCTCCGAGGCCCACTGGCATACCGTCGCGATGCGCGCCAGGATCGGCCCCGGCTCTTTGAGCATGCGCGAGAGCCGCTCAGACTTCTCGATGGAGATGGTGCCGACCAGCACCGGCTGCCCTCGCTGATTGAGCTCGGCGATCTCTTCCACTACCGCCAGGAATTTTTCGACCTCGGTCTTGTAGACGACGTCCGGGTTGGTGAGGCGGACGAGCGGGCGGTTGGTGGGAATCGTCACGACGTCGAGCTGATAGATCTCATGGAACTCCTGAGCTTCGGTGGCGGCGGTGCCGGTCATGCCGGCGAGCTTCTCGTACATGCGGAAGTAGTTCTGGAACGTCACCGAGGCGAGCGTCTGGTTCTCCTCGCGGATCCGCACGCCTTCCTTGGCCTCGATGGCCTGATGCAAGCCGTCGCTCCACCGCCGGCCCGGCATGAGCCGCCCGGTGAACTCATCGACGATGATGATCTCGCCATCCTTGACCATGTAGTCAACGTCCCGTTTGAAGAGTTCATGCGCGCGCAGCGCCTGGTTGATGTGGTGCACCAGGCGCATGTTGCCTTCATCGTAGAGATTGCCCACCCCCAGGAGCTCTTCCGCGTGCCGGATCCCCTCTTCGGTCAGCGTCACGGCATGCTGTTTCTCATCCACCTCGTAGTGCGGCTCTTTGGTCAGGCGACGCACGACCGTGTCGAGCCGGTAGTACAAGTCGGTGGATTCCTCGGCGGGGCCGGAGATGATCAGCGGGGTCCGGGCCTCATCGATCAGGATGCTGTCCACCTCATCGACGATCGCGTAGTGGAACTCGCCCTGCGCCAGATCCTCCAGGCGGAAACGCATGTTGTCGCGCAGGTAGTCGAAGCCAAACTCGTTGTTCTGCCCGTAGGCGATGTCGGCGCGATAGGCCTCCTGCCGGCTGACCGGACGCAACTGCGCGAAGCGATCCGTTGCGTGGAGCGCACCAGGATCATACAGGAAGGACAGCGAGACCTCGCCGGCCTTGCGCTCGGCCGGATCCACCCCCTGGATGACGCCCACCGACAATCCCAGGGCGTGGTAGATCGGCCCCATCCACCGCGCGTCGCGACGGGCCAGGTAATCGTTGACGGTGACGATGTGCACCCCCCGCCCCGTCAAGGCATTGAGGTAGGCAGCCAGCGTCGCCACGAGGGTCTTGCCTTCGCCGGTGGCCATCTCCGCGATCTTGCCTTCGTGCAGCACGATGCCGCCGAGGAGCTGCACGTCGAAATGCCGCATGTTGACGCTACGCCGGGCCGCCTCCCGCACGACCGCGAAGGCCTCCGGCAGGATCGTCTGGAGGGCGCGGTCCTGGACCGTGCGCCGCTGGCGCTTGAGGCTCATCCGCGCTTCATGGTCCAGGTCGTACCATTCGGAGGTGTTCGGCCGGATGAGCGTGGTTGAGGCCAGCTGCTCGCGAACGCGGCCTCGAAACTCCTCGGTCTTGGCCCGCAACTGATCGTCCGACAGCTTCCGCGTGTCGGGTTCTAAGCCATTGATCTGCTCGACGGTCGGCCACAGCCGCTTGATCTCGCGGGCGTTCTTGGTGCCGAGGATTTTTTGGATCACCCACTTGAACATCACTCGCCCCTCGCCCCTCGCCCCTCGCCCCCGCGTTGGGCGTGCCAGCGCAGGTAGGCTTCGATGAAGGGATCGAGCGAGCCGTCGAGCACGCCCTGGGCGTTGCCGGTCTCGTGCTCGGTGCGGTGATCCTTGACCATGTTGTATGGATGCAAGACGTAGGAGCGGATCTGCGAGCCCCACTCGATCTTCTGCTTGGCCTGATAGTCACGCTCCAAGGCCTCTTCCCGTTTCTGCACCTCCAGTTGATGGAGGCGCGACTTCAGGACTTTCATCGCCTTGGTTTTGTTCTGGAGCTGCGAGCGCTCGTCCTGGCACTGGACCACCAGGCCGCTGGGCAGGTGCGTGATGCGCACCGCGGAGTCGGTCGTGTTGACCGACTGGCCGCCCTTCCCGCTGGAGCGGTAGACGTCGATGCGAAGCTCCTGCGGTTTGATGTCGATGGCGATGTCCTCGTCGATTTCCGGGATGATATCGACCGAGGCGAAGGAGGTGTGCCGGCGCTTGTTGGCGTCGAACGGGGAGATGCGCACCAGGCGATGGACGCCCTCTTCGGCTTTCAGATACCCATAGGCGTACGGGCCGGTCACGATCATCGTGGCGTTTTTGATCCCGGCCTCTTCGCCAGGCAGCACGTCGATGAGCTGGGTGGCGTAGTGTTTCTCCTCGGTCCAGCGGCGGTACATGCGCAGGAGCATCTGCGCCCAGTCGCATGATTCCGTGCCGCCCGCCCCAGAATGGACCGAGAGGATGGCGCTGCGCGCATCGTCCACGCCCCCCAGCAACCGCTGGATCTCCAGCCCTCCGAGGCGGACCTCCAGGGCAGTCAGCTCCCCTTCAAGCTGCTTGAGCGAGGAGGCGTCGTGAGGATCGGTGAGGGCGAGGAGCTCTTGCGCATCCCCTAAGCCCTGCTGGAACGTCTCGATGGGGGACAGTTGGCCTTTGAGGCCCTTGAGGGTTTGCACGGTCTGCTGGGCGGTCGTCTGATCGGCCCAGAACTGGGCCTCCGCCATGGTCTGCTCGATGGCGGCAATGCGGGACCTCAGGTGGTCGAGGTCAAAGATACCTCCGGATGTTCTCCCATCGATCCCGGAGGGCGCGGAGACGAGATTGCAGGTCTTCAATCATGATCCGCCGTAGTCTAGCACGCCCGCCGTGTGCCCGCAACGTGTTCCCGCTGCAGCAACCGACGCTTCTTTGAGGGGCCCCAGGCGTAGCCGCCGAGGGAGCCGTCGGAACGGATCACGCGATGGCACGGGGTGCGCTGCGAGTCGGGGTTGCGCTTGAGCGCCTGACCGACGGCCCGCGCCAGGCTGGGGTTGCCGAGCCGCTCGGCGACCCACCGATAGGAACGGACCTGGCCTCTCGGGATGCGCCGCACAACGGCGTAAACCCGTTCTTCAAACGGCGTCGGCTTGCGACGTGAGGTTGTCATCGAAGCTATTTGAACAGTCCCTTGGCGCGCAAGCGCCGGTGGTAGGTGATGGCAAAGCGATGCGCCTCATCGCGGATGTGCTGAATCAGATGGAGGACCGGCGAGGTCGGCAGGAGCACGATCGGGTCGGCTTGGTGCGGGACGATGATCTGCTCGAACCGCTTGGCCAACCCCATCGTCGCCATCGTTCGGCCCAAGGCGCTTAGCTCATCGAGGGCGGCGTTGAGCTGCGCGCGTCCCCCATCCACGATGATGAGATCCGGCCACGGCAGTTCCTTCGACAGCGTCCCCCCGTAGCGCCGGCGGATGAGCTCGCGCATCATCCGGGTGTCGTCCCCGCCCCGCGTTTGCTCCGTCTCGATCTTGAAATGCCGGTAGTGAGCTTTGCAGGGTTTGCCGTCGAGAAACGTCACCATCGAGCCGACCGCATGCGTCCCGTAGAGGTGGGAGCAGTCGAAGGCCTCGATGCGCCTCGGCGGCGCGGGAAGGCTGAGGGCCAATTGCAGTTGCTCCAACGGCCCCGCCAACGACGATTTGGCCTTCGCCACGATGACCGACGTCAACGCCTCGATCTGATCCCGTAGGCGCGCCGCCTCCTCATAGCGTTGATGGTGTGAGGCCTGCGCCATCCGGCGGGAGAGATCCCGCAACAGCTCATCGCGCTGGCCCTCAAGAAACTCCACGAGATCCTTCACGATCTTGTTGTAGGCAGGCTCATCGAGCCCACCCACGCACGGGGCAAGGCACTGGCCGATGTGATACTCCAGACACGGCGTCTTGGGGAACGTCCGGCAGCTGCGCAGCGGGAAGACCCGTCGGAGAAACTGCAAGGCCGCATGGACCGATCCGGCATCCGGGTACGGCCCGAAATAGCGCGAGCGGTCGGAAGGATCTATGCGCTTGCGACGCGTCAGAAGCAGCCGCGGGAAGCGCTCGTGCGTGAGCCTCAGGAGGGGATAGCTTTTGTCATCGCGGAAGGCGACGTTGTACTTGGGCTGGTGGCACTTGATCAGCTCCGACTCGCGCAGCAGCGCTTCCGCTTCGGAGGACGTCGTGTGCACCTCGACATCCGCGATGCGGTCAATGAGATGCGCAATCCGTGGGGACAGCTCCGCCGGGCGCTGCACATACGAGCTGACCCGCTTGCGCAGACTCAGCGCCTTGCCCACATAGAGCACCGTCCCGGCGGCGTCTTTGAACAGATACACGCCGGGCTGATCCGGCAAGGCCCTTATCCGGTGGCGGAGGGCTGAGGAGATGGATGACGAAGCCATCCCACCACCTACCTGGGTTCCGCCGACAGCGGAACCGTTGCAGCATCTTGACAACTCAGCATTTGTGTTGCAACCCCGCCAGTGGCGGGGCAGGTAGGTGGTGGGACCATCGGACGATCATGACATAATAGAACACCACACCGCTGAGAATCGTCACGGAGAGCGCGGCGAACAGGGACAGATGGGCCTGGATCGCCTGCCAGATCATCCAACACCCCAGTCCCATGATGACGGAGGCCGCACTCGCCTGCCAGGACACGCGCGCCACCTGCGGCCACAGGGCGCAGTCCAGCCGTCGTTCAAGCGCGCGGAATAATCGCCACGTATTCCACACACTGGACAGCGCGGTGGCCAGCGCCAGCCCGGCCACCTGAAGAAACGGTAACAACGCCACAGCGAGCACGGTGTTGATCGCCAAGGCTTCCAGCGCCAGGCGCACCGGGATGGCCGTCTCCTTCAGCGCATAGAAGGCGCTGGTGAGGATCTTGCCGGCGGCGTACGCGAGCAAGCCGATCGTCAACCATTGCAAGGCCGAGGCGGTGATCGCCGTCGAGGACGCATCGAAGGCGCCCCGCTCAAAGCAGACGCGGATGATCGGATGGGCCAACACGAAGAACCCCACGGCGGCCGGCAGGCTTTCCCAGATGACGAGCCGCAACACGCCGGCCACGGTCGTTCGGAAGGTCTGTAAATCGTTGACGGCTGCGCGTTCGGAGAGGGCCGGCAGGCTCGCCTGGGAGGAGGCGGTCGCGAAGAGCGCCAGCGGCAACTGCACGAGTCGATTGGCGAAGTAGAGCGCGGCGACGGCGCCGGGACCGGCCAGCGGCAGCGAGGCGAGGATGGTGTTCAGAAACACCGCCGCTTGATAGACCGCCGTCCCAAACAGCCGCGGCATCAGCAGCCGCCCCATTTCCGAGGCGGTGGGGTCTCGCCACGTCCATCGCCATCGAAATCCCAGCGAACACGATGTCGGCAGCAGCATCCCCAATTGAGCGACCCCGCCGACCAGGACGGCCCACACCAACCCCAACACCGGCGGATCCGCGCGAGGGACGATCCAAAGACAGCCAGCGATCATCACCAGGTTGAGGACGACCGGCCCGGATGCCGGCAACCCGAACCGATGCAGGCTGTTCAGCACCCCGCCGAAGAACGCCCACAGCGACACCAAGGTAATGAAGGGAAATAGGATGCGGGTGAGTCGCACGGTCAAGGCGAGCTTCTCTGGATCGGCGAGGAACCCCGGGGCGATGAGCCGAACCAGCCAGGGTGCCGCGAGGGCGCCGAGCAGCCCCAGCAACCCGGCGATCACCACGACCCGAACGCAGGAAGCGTGCACCAATCGCCAGAACGTCGCCGGGGACTGTGTGGCCTTCGTGGCGCTCAGCACCGGCACGATGGCGCTGGTGACCGCCCCCTCCCCGACCAGATCCCGCAAGAGATTCGGCAGGCGAAACGCCACGACGAAGGCCTGGGCCGGCATCCCTGTCCCAAACAGCCTGGCGATGAGCAGATCCCGAACAAACCCCAGGACGCGGCTGGCGGCTGTGGCGAGCGAGATCGTCCGGGTGGAGGCGGCAATACGAGCGACCATGGAGGTCATCGAGGTTGACAGAGGAATGACTTCATGCTACCCTCGCCGGACGATGCCGATCAAGACGGTGGCGCTCAAACAACTCCGCAAGAGCCGCAAGCGGGCTCAACGCAACCAAGCGGCGCAGTCAGCGCTCAAGACGCTCAAGAAAACGATCCTCACGCTGATCGCCGAGCAGAAGGTCGAGGAAGCCCGCCGGCTCATGCCGGCGGTCATGCGGCGGTTCGCCCGAGCCGGCGCGAAGGGACTGATTCATCACAAGACGGCGTCGCGGGTGATCTCCCGCTTGACGAAGCGAATCGGGAAGTTGTCGCCGGGGCGGGCAGGCACAAGCCCACCACCACCTGCTCCAGCGCCGTCGTAAGCGCCGGAAGCCTCCCGCGTTTCGCCTGCACGTCGAGCCGCCAGCACGCCTCCAGCGCCCGCTGCAGCGAGACGACCGTCCTTCCCTGCAGCTCCTCGCTCAGTCGCTGAATCTGCCACGGCTTCCATCCGGTGATCGTTTCAATCTCCTGCCGCGGCGTGCCGGCCTTCAGGAGATGCGCGAGGGTGAGCCATCGCTGCACCTGCCAGACAATCAGCCCAAGCAGTTCGAGCTCTTCCTTCCCGCTGGCGCGTTGCTCGCGGAGCCCCTGGAGGGCTGAGGGGATATCCCGTCGGGCGATCGCATTGAGCCAGGCGAAATGGTCCGGCGCGCTGGAGGCCGACCCGGAGAACTCCTCGACCACCGCGTACGCCCGCATGGCCTGCCAGGCCGGCGTGTCCTCGAGGTCAGATTCCACCATGAGCACCACGCACGCCGCCTGTTGGACCACCCCTCGCTGCTGCGCGAGCGTCTCGAGCGATGCGCCATCCAACCGGTGCGCGTCGTCGATGACGATCAGCCGCAAGGCACTCTTCATGGGATGCTGACGGATCAGCGAGAGGAGATCAGGCGTGGACGTCTCGGCCGCGCTGAGGCGGTGCATGTCCAGCGGATCGAGGCGGAGCTGTTGGGCGAGCTGACGCACCCGTTCGAGCTTGCTGGCACGGTCTGGGCCAAGCAAGAGATAGCAATTACCAGTTTTCGACGACACGTTCGACGATCCGGCGGGCGAGATCTTGAATGGCGCGATCGAGCGCAGTGCTTTCCGACTCGGCCTTGGAGCCGCGCTCAAAGTACGTCGTATCACCGGTCAGGCTGCCTTCTTCCCAGGCGGGCGTCTCCGAGGTGACGTGGAGATCGTAGAAGCGTACGTTCACCACAACGCTGAGCCGCCATTCCTCCACCTGCTGATCGGCGTCATACCGCAGGGCGTCCCGGCGGAACTGCACCAGCTCCCCTTCCAGCCGGCAATCCGCCTTCTCGGCTCCGGCGGGACGCAGCAGGCCGGTGAATTGGAACCGGTTCAGGACCGCCTTCGTCACCTCCGTCTCCATGCCGTGCCGGTAGATCGGAAAGCGGTTCGTGGCCGTCGTGAGCTGAGTCAGGTCGATCGTATTGACGAAGGGCTTGACATGAACCGTGCGCAGGTAACTGGCCAGCCCCGGCCGGGTCGTGTACCCACACCCCGAGAGCAGACAGCACACAGCAGTTAGCACACAGACAAACCCCACCCTTCTGTGTGCTGTGTGCTGTGTGCTGTGTGCTGAGGTCATTGCACAAGAGGTTGCAAGGCGTCCGCGCGGGCGGAGGCTTTCGCGGCCCACGAGGTGTCGGCGTACTGATCCAGGACCGCGCGGTAGTAGATCAGCGCCGAGTCGAGCTGCTCCTGACCTTCGTAGAATTGGGCCACCTCAAACTCATGCGCCGCCCGCTGCTCCCGAAGCGTCTTCCTTCGCTCAATCGCTTCGGGCGCCAGATCACTGGCGGGATTCTCTTCCACGAAGGCATCCAACTGCTCGATCGCTTGATCGGTCGGATGCTGATCGTAGCCTGGCCTGAACGTTCCTTTCAGGCTGGCTTGCGCAATCTGGAAGCGGGCGTCGTCGACCAGCGGCGAGTTCGGGTAGCGGTCGATGAGCTGCTCAAAAGCGCTGACCGCCTGTTCGTATTCCCCCAAGGCCAGATTGGCGATGCCGAGCTTGTACTGCGCCAGCTCCCCCTGCCGGCTGAACGGGCCGTCTTCCGCAATCGCCTGAAAGACCTCAATGGCTTTGTCGCGGGCCGGCATGATGGCGATCGTGCCCAGGACCTTGCGCTTCTTGCCGCTGAGGAAGTGGTTGCCGATCTGATACATCCGTTCCACGATCTCTTCGAACCGGGTCGTTGAGGGATACACCTGGATGGTCTTGCGATACTCGAGAAACGCCGCGTAATAATCCCCCTGCTCTTCATGACAACGGCCGAGGTGGTATTGCGCCTCGCGGGCTTCCAGGGCGTCCTTGTAGTGCGTGAGGAGCTTCTTGAACTCGATGCGCGCCTTATCGAACTTCCCGTTCTCAAAGAACGCCAGCGCGAAGTCCAGCTGCTCCTTCGGGGTGTCCTTCACCGCGCCCGCCGGCCCGATCCATCCGGTCTGCGGCGTCCAGACCCAGCCGGCGTAGGCCCGAGAAGGCAGCACACAGCACACAGCACACAGCACACAGAGGAAGGTCGCAAGACAGCCAGACGAGCGAACACGTCGACGGGGCATGGGAGGCTTCACGATACCAAATCCCGTCGTCGAAGTCAAAAGCGTTACGGGCGGATGAGGGGGATGTAGAGGAAGAGCCAGGGGATGGCGAGGAGGTTGGTCACAAGCCACAGGGCGCTGGAGAACCGGCGGTCGAGCCGGAAGACGACGGCCAGCATCAAGGGCGAGACGGCAACCGGCATCGCGCCCTGCAGCAGGACGACGAACCGAGGCAAGCCGTCCAGGCGCGTCACGCAGGCTAGCCCCCAACTGACGAGCGGCGTGTAGAAAAATTTGACAGCACTCATGGCCAGCGCAGGCTTCCAGAATCCGGTGAACGGCCCGACGTGGATCTGGGACCCGATCGCCGTCAGGTGAATCGCGGTATCGATCGGAATCAGGACGTGGTTGATCCAGCCGAAGACCTCGGGGCGGGGGCAGTGCGTGAGATTCAGCAGGGAGCCGACGATCATGCCGGCAAAGGGAAAGAGCCGCAGTTCCTCCGAAAACGGGCTCGTCGCGGCGGCGTCGGGTGTCTGAGAGCCGAACCGCTCGGCGATCGTCATGCCGATCAGGTAAAAGCAGGGGCTGAAATACACCAGATACCACACCCCCAACCCGTACCCGGACTCGCCGAAGAACGCAAAGGCGACGAACGCGCCGATGTAGCCGACGTTGGAGAACATCGCGCAGGTCAAGAAGCTGCCGGTCTGCGGCCTGCTCAATCCGGTCCGGCGGGCATATAGCCATGACGGACCCAGGGCCGCCAGACAGGCCACGGCGCCGATGATCGGCACCCACGCGACACCTCGGCCCCCGACCTCAAGCCGCCAGAACGACAGGCACAGCACGACCGGTGAGAGCCACTTGACCGCGAATCGCAGCAGGCGGTTGGCCCGCGCCTCGGTCAGCATGCCGCGCTGTCCCAGCCACCAGCCCAGCACCATCGAGCCGATGAACAGCCCCCAACTCACTCCAAGTCGCCCGATCATCGTCGGGTAGCCTGACTGAATAGTCCATAGTCCATGGTCGATAGTCCACAGTAAAGAAAAAGTGTGTGAAGCATTTTGTCTATGGACTATGGTCTATGGACTCTGGACTCGCCTGGCTTACGATAACTGGTCACGAGCAGACGAGCGCCGTCGGTGCGCATCGTCACCGCGCCCGCTTCACGGGTCGTGACGACCTGCGCGCCGACTGCGGCGAGTGAGCCCATCGTCTCAGCGGACGGCAAGCCGTGACGACGCCCCACGCTGATGATCGCCAGCGAGGGGCGCACCAGCTCAGCGAATTGCCGCCCACGCCAGCCCAGGGCGCTGCCGTGATGCGGGACTTTCAGGATCGTGGACCGCAACACCGCTCCCCAAGCCAACAGCCGTGGCAACCCCGCTTCCTCAAGATCACCGCCCAGCAGCCAGCTCACCCCGGCGCGGGTCAGCTTGATCACCACCGAGTTGTCGTTGCTCTCACGCCGCGTCCCCGGCACCCCGCTCATCGGGGGATGCAGGATCATCATGTCGAGGCCGGCTGCGCCTGTCAATTGATGACCCCCGCTCAACGACTCGATCGGGATGCGCGCCCCGCGCGCCAACGCCAGCACGCGCCGGCCGGTCGGTGTGGTGGGCTGTGCCCCGTTTGTGAGCACGCGGCGCACGCGGGCCGACTGCAACACGGCAGCCGCCCCGCCGAGGTGGTCCTCGTCGAAATGCGTCAGCAGCAATGCGTCAACCGTCTGGATGCCGCGATAGCGCAAATACGGCACGACGACATACTCTCCGGCCTCCTGGGTTCCTACGTCAATCAGGAGGGTGTGACGGGTTGGCGTCCGGATGACCAGACAATCGCCGTGGCCGACATCCAGCGCGATGACCTCAAGCCACTTCGCCTGGCGAAATCCAACGATGGCGGCCGCCCACAGCCACAGGTTGATCCCGAGCAGCCAGCAGAGGAGCAGTCGCCCATGGCTGAGGCGCAGGCGCCGTCGGCACCACGTGGCCGCCACCAAGCTATACGACCCTGCGATGAGCCACCACGACGGATGCCCGACAACCCACCAGCCTCCAGGAATGCGATGGCACCAGCTCACACAAGCCACAATGCCGTTCAGGAGGGCCGTCAAACTTCCCGCAAACCAATCGACCAGCGGCGGGGCCACAACCCCTCCCAGCAAGACCACGTTGCCGACGCTCACCAACACGCTCACCAGAGGAACCAGGAGGAGGTTCGCCACCACGGAAATCGGCGCGACCAGATGAAAATACCAGGCCAGCAACGGCCACAGCCCGATCCACACCGCGCAGGTGCTCGCCAACAGCAAGGCCACATGCCGGGAAAGCCACGGCACGGCGGTGGGCAACAGCGACACGATCCAGCCGTGCAGGCGCGGCGTAAAGAGCAACAGGCTCAGCACCGCCCCGAACGACAACTGAAACCCCGGATCGAAAAGCTGCAGGGGGTTCGCCCACAGGATGACGAGCGCGGCGGCGGCCAGGGCGTTCGGCCAGCTCATGAGGCGGTCGAGCCAGATCGCGCCCAAGATCACCCAGCCCATGACGGTGGCCCGCAACACCGGGGCTTGCATGCCGGTGAGCACGCAGTAGCCAAGCAGACAGATGCCGGAGAGGACAAGCCGAAGACGCAGGGGCAACCCGATCCACCGCAAGCCGAATTCCAAGAGCCAGGCCACGAGCCCCACGTTAAACCCGCTGACGACCAGCAAGTGAATCGTGCCGGTTTCCACGAAGGCGTGTTTCAGCCGTTCATCCAGATTCGTCCGCTGGCCCAGCAGGAAGGAGCGCAGGAGCCCGGCGTGCTCGGGAGCGAACGCCCCATCGATCAGCTGTTCAACGCGATGCCGCAGGCCGTACACGGCCTCGATCCACCGGCGCCCTTGATGTTTGCGCAGCCGCACCAGCGCGTGATGCGGTTTCACGGAGAGCAGCGCCTGAATGTGATGGCGCGACAGTGCCGCAGCCCAGTCAAACTGGCCCGGGTTCCCGGGTGAGGGGACGCGGGAGAGCGCTCCCTCAAGCACGACCTCATCCCCGTAGGCCAGCGGGATGCGCGGTTCCAAGATCCGCGCCCGCACGAGGCCGACCGCCGGCGCCCAGCGCTGATCGATCTTGAGATGCCGCACGCGAATGACGGCGACCTGGCCCTCCTCATTGGGATCTAACAGCTCCATCGGATCGCTGACCACCATCCCCTGCCCCACCACGGCCACCGGCTCCTCGCGAAGGGTACGTGCAACGTGATGCGCGGGAAGGGCGGTTGTGTCAGCGGTGCGCAGCACCCCTACGCATCCCCACACCATCATGAGTGCCGGAACCCGCAAAGCCGAAGGCAGCACACTGATAAGCATGCTGATCGCGCCGACGACGAAGACAAGCCACACCGGAGGCGTCAACCACTGGGCGAGTAGAATGCCGCTGCTCAACGCCAGCGCTGGAAGGATCAGCGGGGACCGCATTTAGAAGCCGTAAGCAGCTCTGTCGAAAACCCAGCAGGCAGCGGGTGACGCGGAGCCGGGGCCCCCGCCTGCCCGGAGCCGACGACGGCGATAGTCCGGCGCGGCGAGGACAGGCGGGGTGGCGCAGCGGCAGGCCCTGCTGCCCTAGGGGTTTTCGACAGAGCAGCACTAAGCACTGAGGTCGGGGGCAGAGGACGCCGAGAGATCGATCTCCCCCTGTTCGTACAGGGTAAAGGGGATTTCCTGCAGGAAGCGCGAGGGCTGCAGCAAGAGACCCCCCGCACCGCGAGGGCTGAGATCGACGAGCGGATGGAGGATGTAGAGGTCTTCCTTGGCGCGGGTGGTCGCCACATAGAAAATCCTCCGCTCCTCCTCTTCCCCGCCCTCTTCGCGCAAAGCCATGGGAGAGGGGAAGCCTCCTTCACACATTCGCAGCAGGAACACCACCTGCCATTCCAACCCCTTGGCCTGGTGGACGGAGCTGAGGATCAATCGTTCGGTCTCGGCGCTGGACCCGGCCGCCACGTCTTGCCCGTACAGCTCGCCCAGCAGGATGAGCTCCGAGAGCAACGCCTGGAGCGAGCGGTAGGACCTGGCAAACACGCCCAACTGTTCGATGTCTTCGAGGCGGGACTCGGCCCCTTCGTAGTTCGCCCGCACGTAGTCGACGTAGCCGGTTTCCAGAATCGAGCGGATCAGGGCATCCGGGACGTCGTGCTGCGCCAACTCCTGCAGGTGTTTCAGGTCGTGCTGGAACCGGGTGAAAAACGGGCGCGCGTTCGGAGGAAGCATCGACCGAACCGTGTCTCCGAGGAGGGCCGTCAGCGGATCCGCGGCGGACGCCGCGGCGTCCCAGAGCTTCGCGGCTGTGACGTTGCCCACGCGCGGCAGCATCAAGAACAGCCGCCGCCAGGCCACTTCGTCGAAGGGATTCTGCAGGATTTTCAGGTAGGCGACGACGTCTTTGATGTGGGCTTGCTCGAAAAACCGGACGCCGGAACGGATCTCGTAGGGAATGTTGCGGCGCACCAGCTCCGCCTGTAGGATCGTCGAATGCGCATGCGCCCGGTAGAGCACCGCGATCTCCTCCAAGGCGATCCCCTCATCCCGCAGCTGCAGGATGCGCTGCGCGACAAAGGCCGCTTCCTGATACACATCGTTGACCGGAATCACCACAGGCCGCGATCCCTCGGGCCGGCTGGCCACGAGCGTCTTGTGAAACTGGTTGGCGTTCTGGTGGATGCTGGCATTCGTGAAGTCGAGGATCTGCGGGGTGGAGCGATAGTTCATCTCCAATCTGAAAATCTCCGTCCCGGGATTCCGCTCCGGGAATTTGAGGATGTTATCGTAGTCAGCGCCCCGCCACCCATAGATCGACTGGGCATCGTCCCCGACGACCATGAGGTTGCATCCGTTGTGCGCGGCCACGCGTTCCACGATCTGCGCCTGGATCGTGTTGGTGTCTTGATACTCATCGACCAGGAGGCAGCGGAACTGCCGGCCGAGCCGCGCAGCCGCCTCCGGATGGTCCTGCAACAACGTCAGCCACCACCCCAGCAAGTCGTCGTAATCGAGGGCGTTGGCGTGCCGTTTCTTGGCCGCGTAGCGGCTCAGAATCCCCTCGATCTCCTTCGTCCATTGGATGAAGTGGGGAGCCCGGCGCTCGATGACGACAGCCAGCGGCTGCTCGGTATTGAACGCGAAACTGATGAGGTCTTGCAGAAGGCTCGGGGCCGGAAAGCGTTTCTCCTCGACCGTGATCCGCGCCTCCGTCACGCACACCTTGAGCAGATCCCGCTGATCCTCTTCATCCAGAATCGAGTAGTTCGACGACAAGCCGAGGAGCTTGGCGTGATGCCGCAGGATGCGGTTGCCGAGGGAATGGAACGTCCCGCCCCACACCTGCCCGACGGCTGAGCCGGTGAGTGATTCCACCCGGCTGAGCATCTCGCGCGCGGCCTTGTTGGTGAACGTCGCCAGCAGGATCGACGAGGAGGGGACCCCTTTGCTCATCAGGTAGGCGACCCGGTAGGTGATGGTGCGCGTCTTGCCGGAGCCTGCTCCCGCAATCACGAGCTTCGGACCGTCCCCGCAGGTGACAGCCGCCCGCTGCTGCGCATTCAGGTCCCGCTCAAGATCCACTCGCAGGGGCGGCCCCCCCGCGCCTTCGAGCGTGAACACCCGGGTCATCCCCCCACCTGTGCCTCAAGGCCGCTTCGTCGCTCACGTCCCTGGCGGCCTTGAGACGCGTGGGGGGCTCGACCGTTGGCCCCGCCTTTGGCGGGGCGCACAGGTGATGCCATGAAAGGCTGCGCACCCCCGGCTGCTAGAATAGGCAGCGGGCTCTTGTTGGTCGAGGCGACCGCAGAACCA
>MHGA01000036.1 GCA_001804415.1 Candidatus Aquivivens invisus | reverse complement strand
CCCGACATGATCCAGCCGTACGACCTGAAGCTCGTGGAGCTCGCCGAGCAGATCGCCCAGCGGGAGCGCATCCCGTCGCACCGTGGCGTCTATGTCGCGATGCTGGGGCCCCAACTCGAAACCAAGGCGGAGTACCGGTGGCTGCGAAGCCTCGGCGCAGACGCCGTCGGCATGTCCACGGTACCGGAGGTGATTGCGGCGGTTCATGCGGGGCTGCGGGTGTTCGCCGTGAGCATCGTCTCGGATCTGTGCATTCCGGAGACGTTGAAACCGGTGAACATCGAGCACATCATCGCCGTCGCCAACCGCACGCAACCCTTGCTGACCAAGTTAATGCTCGGCATCATCGATGGACTATAAATCCACCCTCAATCTTCCCCGAACCGACTTTCCGATGAAGGCGGATCTGCCTCGCCGGGAGCCGGAGACGCTGCAGCGCTGGGAAGAACTCCGGCTCTACGACCGCCTCCGCGAGGCTCGCCGAGGACAGCCGGCGTTCATCCTCCATGACGGCCCGCCGTACGCCAACGGCGACATCCACATCGGCCACGCCCTCAATAAGATTCTCAAGGATCTGATCGTCCGATACCGGACGATGCGCGGGGACGACGCGCCCTACGTGCCGGGATGGGATTGCCACGGCATGCCCATCGAGCATCAGCTCTTCAAGGAGCTCGCGCTCACCAAGCAGCAGATCGATCAGGTGAGTTTCCGCGCCAAGGCCCGCGCCTACGCCCAGCGCTTTGTGACGATTCAGCGCTCGCAGTTTCAGCGGCTTGGGGTGTTGGGCGACTGGGATCATCCCTATTTGACGATGGAAGCAGGGTATGAGCTGACCACCCTCAGGATGTTCAAGGAGTTGGTGAAAGCCGGCTCCATCTATTACGGTAAAAAGCCGGTCTATTGGTGCGCGACATGCGAAACCGCGCTGGCCGAAGCCGAGGTCGAGTATGAGGACCGCCTAGATACGTCCATGTATGTCCGGTTTCCCGTCATAAAAGTTGCAAGCGAAGTCTCTGTACCAACCGGGTTGATCAAGAAAGGGCTGGCCGTCGCCGTATGGACCACGACACCGTGGACGCTTCCCGCCAACGTGGCACTCTGTTTTCATCCTTCCGCGGAGTACGTTGTGCTTTCCAGTGCAACGTGGAATGCGCCGATCGTGGTGGCTGCCGCCCTGGCTGATCGCCTGACGCAGGTGTTGGGAGGCGCGTCACCCGACGAGTTGTGGCGTGGCAGCGGTAGGCTCTTGGGAGGTCTGAGGGCCAAGGCGCCTTTTCGGGATGTTGCCTCGGTGGGTGTGCTTGATGAGCATGTCTCAATGGGGGACGGAACCGGTGTCATCCATATCGCTCCGGGCCACGGGCATGAGGACTACTTGATCGGACAGGCGAACAAGCTCGAAACGCTGTCACCGGTGGATCATCAAGGAAAGTTCACGGCAGAGGTGCCGGCCTACTCGGGGCAGACGGTGTGGGACGCCAACCCCAAGATCATCGCCGAACTGAGGTTGCGGGGCCTCTTATTAAAGGAAGAGTCCCTCACCCACTCGTATCCGCATTGCTGGCGGTGCAAGCAGCCGGTGATCTTCCGCGCGACACCCCAGTGGTTTTTACGAGTCGATGAACCGTTGAGACGCAAGCTGTTGTCTTCGGTCAAGACCGTCCAGTGGATTCCTCCCTCCGGCGAGAGCCGGATGACGGGGATGTTGGAGGCGCGCCCGGATTGGTGCCTGTCGCGCCAGCGCTACTGGGGTACGCCGATTCCCGTCTTGCACTGTGAGCCGTGTCAGCAGCCGATCCTTGAGGTCTCGGTCATTGAGCAGATTGAGCGCACACTCGCCAGGCGGGGAGTCGAGGCATGGTTTACCGACGCGCCCAACGACCTTGCGCCACAGGCGAGGTGTCCGAGGTGTCGAGGCACACAGCTTCGCAAAGACACCGACATTCTCGATGTGTGGTTTGACTCCGGCGTCAGCCACGAAGCGGTGCTGAAGCCGCGCGAGGACCTGCGCTGGCCGGCCAGCCTCTACCTGGAAGGATCGGATCAGCACCGCGGATGGTTCCAGGTCTCGCTGATTCCTGCCGTCGCACTCCACGGCAAGCCTCCGTATGAACGCGTGCTGACGCACGGATTCGTCATGGACGGAGAAGGGCGGAAGATGTCGAAGAGCCTGGGCAACGTCATCGCCCCGCAGGAGGTGATTGAACGCTACGGGGCTGACATCCTGCGGTTGTGGGTGGCCTCGTGCGACTACCGGGAGGACGTGCGCATCTCCCAGGTGATTCTCGAACAGACCGCGGAGACCTATCGCAAGATTCGCAACACGTTCCGGTATCTCCTGGCGAACCTCTACGATTTTGATCCGGCGCGCCACAGCCGGCCGCCGGCTCAGTGGCCCGAAATGGATCGGTGGGCGATCCAGCGGGCCCAGCAGCTCCTGGACGAAATCCATCAGGCGTACGAGGCGTATCAATTCCACCAGGTCGTGCGGGCCGTGTATCAGTTCTGCGTGGTGGACCTCTCCGCGTTCTACCTCGATGCGCTCAAGGACCGGCTCTATACGGAGGCGGCGGATGCCGACCGCCGTCGCTGTGCGCAGAGCGCGTTGTATGGTATACTCGATGCGCTTGTGCGGGCGCTCGCACCGATTCTGCCGATGACGGCGGAAGAAATCTGGCAGCTCATGCGCCGCGCGCGCTGGGTGGATGAGCCGTCGGTGCATGTGGCCGCGTGGCCGGAGGCACTCCTCGACCGAGCCGATGAAGACCTCACCCGGCGCTGGCAGCAGTTCCTTGAGGTGCGCGATCAGGCGATGAAGGCGCTGGAGGAGCAACGAAGCCAGGGCCGTCTCGGCAGCCCGCTCGAGGCGCAGGTGCGGCTATCGATCGGCGATCCGGCGCTGCGCACGCTGTGCGAGGCGTACCGCGAGACGCTGGCGGAGGCGTTCGTGGTGTCCGAGGTGTGGGTGGACAACCACCCCGATGGGCCCATCGGGGTGGTGGTGGAACGGGCGGGTGGGAGCAAGTGCCAACGGTGCTGGCGTTATCAACGGAGTGTGGGGACGAACGCCGCGCATCCGCAGTTGTGTGACCGCTGCCTCAACGTCGTAAGGGGGAAGGGAGAAGGGGGAAGTGGGAAGTAACGAGATGAACAAGCAGCAGCTGAAACAGTTTAAAGAAGCGCTGATGCGGGAGCGAGCCAAGTTCGCCGGCGAGATTCGAGCGATTGCGAAGGAGGTCTCCAAAAACCCTCGGGATGCCTCGGGGGATCTCTCCGCCTACACCGTGCATCCGGCGGACATGTCCTCGGATACGTACGAGCGGGAGCTCTCCGCGAACATCGCCTCGAGCGAGCAAGAAGTGCTCTACCAAATCGACGAGGCGCTCAAGCGCCTCGACGAGGGCACCTACGGAACGTGCCAGGAGTGCAGCAAGCCGATCAGCCTGAGTCGCCTGAGGGCGGTTCCGTACACCTCGCAGTGCATCGCGTGCCAGCGGACCACAGAGCATCAGAAGAAGCGCTGAGATTCGTCTCCCCTCGTCAAGAAGCCGTCGCATGAGGCCGTGGGTCGCAGCACTCGTGACGGTGGGACTGGATCAGCTCACCAAGTGGATCATCCGGTCGTCCCTCGCTCCTCAACAAAGCATCCCGCTTCTTCCCGGCGTGCTCCACCTGACCTACGTGCGCAACACCGGCGCTGCCTTCAGTCTGTTCCGAGGCCAGGTGGCGCCGCTCATTGTCGCCTCGGGGCTGGTTGCCGGCTGGATCGGTTGGGAATTGTTACGTCGCCCTCGCCACGCCCCCCCACCACACGAATCGTTGGTGGGGGGGCACGCCGGCCTTTCGCTCAACTCGCTGGGCTTGATTCTGGGCGGGGCCATCGGCAACCTGATCGATCGGCTGCGCTTCGGCTACGTGGAGGACTTCATCGACCTGCGCGTGTGGCCCGTGTTCAACGTGGCGGACTCCGCGATTACCGTCGGCGTGACCCTGCTCATCTGGACGAGCCTGTTCGCCGCTCGGCGACAAGCGACAAGTGACAAGCGACAAGTGACAACAAACAAATGAGCGTGTTGGCGCGTTGAACTCGCACACGCGTAAACCCGCTCACGCGCAAACGCACTCGTATGCATCCCATCCTCTTCACCCTCGGCCCCATCACGATCTACACCTACGGTGTGGCGCTGGCGCTGGCGTTTGCGGTCTCGATGATGCTGGCCACGCGCGCCTCGCGCACTCGGCTCAAAGGAATCGTCCTCCTGGATGATGCCGCGTTGCTCGACTGGGGTTGTTGGGTGATGGCGGGTGGGGTGCTGGGCGGACGGCTGTGGTATGTCCTCCTCAATTGGGAGGCCTATCGCGCGCAACCGCTGGAGGTCGTGGCACTCTGGCATGGCGGGTTAGTGTGGTATGGAGGACTTGCGGGAGGGCTGCTGGCCCAGGCGCTCTTTGTCGCGCGTCGGAAGCTCAGCTTCTTGAGGGTCACCGACCAGGTGATTCCGGCGGTCGCGTTGGGTCATGCCATGGGACGGCTGGGCTGTTTTGCCAATGGCTGCTGCTATGGCCTCCCGACGGCGGCGTGGTGGGGGGTGCGGTTTCCTGGACATCCAACGGCCGTGGTACCGACCCAGCTCCTGGAGTCCCTTGGTTTGGTGGCGCTCGCCGTGACCCTGTGGATGGCCCAACGGCCCGCGACGCTCGCGCGGCCCGGGCGAGTGTTTGGCCTCTACTTAGTAGGATACGGGCTGCTTCGAGCGGTGATCGAGAATTGGCGCGGGGATCAACCGGCGATCTGGAGTGGCCTCACGCTCGCACAGCTGATCAGCCTCGGGCTCGTCCTCCTCGGCCTGTGGTTCTTGAGGAAGCGTCTGACACTTATGAATGATGCCACGGACGTACCGGTTCATCGTGGGAACGGCTGAAGTCTCGATACGGCTGGATCGCTACCTCGTGCAGCGGTTGCCGCGGACTCTCTCGCGCGCCGCGATTCAACGCGACATCCACGACGGACACGTCACGGTGGGCGGCCGGCCGGCGAGGGCGAGCCAGCGTCTCAAAGCCGGGGAGGAAGTGATCGCGACCATTGACGAGCTTGGCGCGAAAGCCCGCGATCGAAACCTGCTGCCCGAGCCCATTCCCCTCGACATCGTCTATGAAGATGAGCAGGTGTTGGTCGTCAACAAACCGCCGGGACTCGTC
>MHGA01000035.1 GCA_001804415.1 Candidatus Aquivivens invisus | reverse complement strand
GGTCAGCGTCGTCTTGCCGTGGTCGACGTGCCCGATGGTGCCGATGTTGACGTGCGGCTTGGTGCGGGCGAATTTCGCCTTCGTGGCCATGGCGGCTATTTCCCTCCTCCGATGATGCCTTCCGCGATATTCCGCGGCACCTGCTCGTAGCGGGCCGGTTCCATCGTGTAGGCGGCTCGTCCCTGGGAGAGCGAGCGGATCGTGGTGGCGTAGCCGAACATCTCCGCCAGCGGCACGTCCGCGCGGATGACGCGGCTGGACCCGCGGTGGGTGATCGCCTCCACCTTGCCTCGACGGGCCTGCAGATCCCCGATGATCTCGCCCAGATACTCTTCCGGCATCACGACCTCCACCAGCATGATCGGCTCGAGGAGCACCGGACGGCCCTTGAGCACGCCCTGCTTGAAGGCCTCGATGCCGGCGATCTTAAAGGCGATCTCCGAGGAGTCCACATCATGGAACGAGCCGTCGTACAACGTCACCGTCACATCGACGACCGGGTAGCCTGCCAGCGGGCCGGTCTTGACGGCTTCCATGACGCCGTCTTCGACCGCGGGGATGAACTCCTTCGGAATCTTCCCGCCGGTGACCTTGTTGACAAACGTCACCCCGCTCTTCGCAGGGGCGGGCTCCATCTTCATGATCACGTGACCGTACTGCCCGCGCCCGCCCGTCTGCTTGATGTGTTTGCCTTCGATCTTCTCCAGGGACTGCGTTATCGTCTCTTTGTAGGCGACCTGGGGCTTACCCGTCAGCGCCTCGACGTTGAATTCCCGCCGCATCCGATCCACCAAGATCTCAAGGTGCAGCTCGCCCATCCCTTCCATGAGCGTCTGACCGGTCTCCTGGTTGTAGTGGACCCGGAACGTCGGATCCTCATCCTGCAGGCGTCCCAACGCGGTGCCCAGCTTGTCCTGATCGGCCTTGCTCTTGGGCTCAATGAACATCGCGATGACCGGCTCGGGGAATTGGATGCGCTCGAAGATCAGCAGGCTGTCTTCTCGACACAGCGTGTCGCCGGTGGTGGTTTCCTTCAACCCGACCCCCGCGGCGATATCGCCGGCTTTGATTTCCTCGATCAGCTCTTGCTTGTTGGCGTGCATCCGCATGAGCTTGCTGACGCGCTCCTTGCGGCGTCTCGTCGCGTTGTAGACCGTTTCGCCTGACCGCAGCACCCCCGAGTAAACGCGCAGGAAATACAGCTTGCCCACGTACGCATCCGTCGCAATCTTGAAGGCCAGCGCGGCAAACGGCCCCTGCTCATCGGGCGCAACGGCCATGGGCTCATTGGTCAGGGGATCATGCGCCTGCGGCACGCTGATGTCCAGCGGCGAAGGCAGATAGTCGCAAATGGCGTCCAGCAGCGGCTGAATCCCGATGTTGCGGAACGACGCGCCGCACAAGATCGGCACCAGCCCATGCTTGATCGTCGCGTTGCGAATCCCTTTGCGCAGCTCCTCCTCGGTCGGAGCCCTGTCGTGAATGTACTGGTCCATCAACGCATCATCGAGCTCCGCCACGCCTTCCAGGAGGTCATGGCGGGCTTTCGCGGCGGCGTCCTTGAGGTCCGCGGGGATCTCGCCGCTCTCCGGCGGGTTGGACGGGTTGGCCGAGTCGAACGCAACACTCTTCATGGTCACCAGATCAATGACGCCGATGAAGCTGTCTTCCCGCCCCCATGGAATCTGCAGGGCCACACCCTTTGCGCCCAGTCGCTGCCGGATTTCCTTGACGACCGCGAAGAAATCCGCCCCGGTGCGATCCAGCTTGTTGACGTACGCCATCCGCGGCACGCCATACTTGTCGGCCTGCCGCCAGACCGTCTCGGATTGGGGCTCCACGCCTCCCACCCCGCAGAACACGACGACGCAGCCATCCAGGACCTTGAGGCTGCGTTCCACCTCAGCGGTGAAATCCACGTGCCCGGGGGTGTCGATCAGATTGAACCGGTGCTTGCGCCAGAAGCAGGTGGTGGCGGCCGAGGTGATGGTGATCCCCCGCTCCCGCTCCTGAGCCATCCAGTCCAACTGGGTGGTCCCTTCATCGATGTCGCCGATCTTGTGGATGCGGCCGGTGTAGAACAAGATCCGCTCCGAGGTCGTGGTCTTGCCGGCATCGATATGGGCGACGACCCCGAAGTTCCGGGTGTACGTGAGCCGTTCAATCGCTTCTGGACTGAGTTGCTGCGTGTCAGTAGCCATGAGTCCGCAATCGGCAATCAGCAATCGGCAACCAGCATACGGCATGTCATCTCTTGCTGACTGCTTCTCTCCGTTACCATCGGTAGTGGGCAAACGCACGGTTCGCCTCCGCCATTTTGTGCGTTTCTTCCCGTTTCTTCACGGCGGGGCCTTCGCCCTTGTAGGCGGCCAGCAGCTCATCCCCCAAGCGCTTGATCATGGGCGCGCCTTTGCGCGTGATCGCGGCGTTGCGAATCCATCGCAGCGCCAGCGACAGGCTGCGCTCATGGCGCACCTCAATCGGAATCTGGTACGTGGCCCCGCCGACCCGCCGGGCCTTGAGCTCCACATGCGGCCTGACGTTCTCCACGGCTTTATGGAACACCGCCAAGATGTCGTTCGTGTCGGTCGCCTGCCGAAGCTGGTCAAAGGCCCCATAGACGATTCGCTCCGCGATCGTTTTCTTGCCGTCCATCATGATCATGTTGACCAGCTTTTGGACCAGGCGGTTGTTGTACCGCGGATCCGGCGGTGTTTCACGCCGCTTCACGCTGCTGCGTCGTCTCATCGCTTCGCGAGTCCAGAGTCCACAGACCACGCTCCACAGTAAACCCTCCTCGTCTGTGGACTGTTGGCTGTGGACTGTCGACTCACCTCTGTCATGTTGCTGCTGTGGCTTTCGCGCCGGCGGCGGCTTTGGCTGCCGTAGGCTTGGCGCCTGGATGCGGGGCTTTCGCGCCGTACTTGGAGCGGGATTTCCGACGCTGGTTCACCCCTGTCGCGTCCAAGGTTCCCCGCACGATGTGATACCGCACCCCTGGCAAATCTTTGACCCGGCCCCCGCGCACCAGGACGATGGAGTGCTCCTGAAGGTTGTGTCCCTCGCCGGGGATGTACGCCGTGACCTCAATGGCGGTCGTCAACCGGACGCGCGCAATTTTGCGCAACGCCGAGTTCGGTTTTTTCGGCGTCATCGTCCGCACCTGGACGCACACCCCCCGCCGCTGAGGACACCCCTTCAACGCGGGCGATTTGCTCTTTTTCTCCCGCAACCGCCGTCCCTTGCGGATCAATTGACTGAGGGTCGGCATCGCCAATCAGCTTTCTTCGTCATTCGCGTCCTCGGAGGCTTCCTCCCCGTTGGTCTGCGAGGCCGCTTCCACCAACGGCTCTAGGACCGCTTTCATGGGTTCCACGCCCCGGTGGGCGGCAAAACCCGTCCCGGCCGGGATCAGATGGCCCATGATGACGTTTTCCTTTAAGCCCACGAGGGGATCGCGCCGGCCGCTGGCCGCGGCTTCGGTCAGGATCCTCGTGGTCTCCTGGAAGCTGGCCGCGGCGATGAAGCTCTCCGTCGAGAGGCTGGCCTTCGTGATCCCCAGCAGCACGGGAGTCGCTGAGGCGGGTTTCTTGCCCGCCTTCTTCACGCGTTCGTTCTCCTCCGCAAAGCGCCACTTATCGGCCTGGATCCCGATGAGGAACTCCGTGTCCCCCGATTCGTCGATGCGGACCTTGCGCAGCATCTGCCGCACGATCACTTCGATATGCTTGTCGTTGATCTTGACGCCTTGCGAGCGATAGACCTCCTGGATTTCATTCAGCAGATACTCCTGCAAGGCGCGCTCCCCGCACACGCGCAGGATATCCTGCGGGACAATCGGCCCATCCGTCAGGGCCTGCCCGCTCTGGGCATAGTCGCCCTTGTAGACGTTGAGGTGCTTCCCGTGCGGGATCAGGTATTCCTTCGCCATCCCTGACGCGCTCTTGATGATGATGCGCCGCTGGCCTTTCTTGGCGGTGCCGAAATCCACGGTCCCGTTGATCTCGGCGATGATCGCCGGATCTTTCGGACGCCGCGCCTCAAACAGCTCCGCCACGCGCGGCAGACCGCCGGTGATGTCCTTCGTCTGGCTGATCTTCCGCGCGGTCTTGGCGATGACATCACCGGTCCGGACGGTCTGGCCTTCCTTGACGGTGATGTGCGCCCCGATGGGCAGCCCGTAGACGGCCAACAGCTCGCTTTTCTCGGTCTCGATGACCACCTGAGGATGGTAATCCCCTTTGTGCTCGACGATGACCCGGTTCTTCAATCCCGTGGCTTCATCGATTTCCTCGCGCATCGTCAGGCCGGCTCTCACGTCTTCGAATCGGACGACCCCGGAGAACTCCGTCAGGATCGGGGTCGTGTAGGGATCCCACCGCACGAACACCTCATCCTTGGACACCGCCTGGCCGCTTTCCTTGGTCACCACGGCCCCTTGCGGAATCCGGTGGCGCTCCAGCTCACGTTCTTCCTCATCCACCACGGCTAGTTCCCCGTTGCGATTCAGGACCAATAGCTCATCGGGCTTGGTTTTGACCGTCTTCAGGTTGTGGAATTTCACGAGCCCCTTATGTTTGGACTTAATGAACGACTGCTCGATGACGCGGTGGGCCGTCCCGCCGATGTGAAAGGTCCGCATGGTCAACTGGGTACCCGGCTCGCCGATGGACTGCGCGGCGATAATGCCCACCGCCTCCCCGACCTCGACCAAGCGGCCGGTGGCGAGATTGCGCCCATAGCATTTGATGCACGCCCCCCGCCTGGCCTCGCAGGTCAGGACGCTTCGGATGCGAATCCGCTCAATGGCGGCTTCTTCGATCCGCTCGGCGATGTCATCGGTCACCTCGTGGTTCGCCTTGACGATGACCTCATCACTGACCACATCGACGATGTTGTCCAGCGCGACGCGCCCGATGATCCGCTCCTTCAGGGGCACCACCTCTTCGTCGCCCTCTCGAATGGCGGTCATCAGGATCCCGTTCAACGTGCCGCAGTCCAGTTCGGTCACAATCACTTCCTGCGCCACGTCCACCAAGCGCCTGGTGAGATACCCGGAGTCGGCGGTCTTCAGCGCGGTGTCGGCGAGTCCCTTCCGGGCCCCGTGCGTCGAGATGAAATATTCGTGGACGGTCAACCCCTCGCGGAAGTTGGCGGTGATCGGGCTCTCGATGATCTCTCCCGAAGGCTTCGCCATGAGGCCTCGCATGCCGGCCAGCTGCCTCACCTGCTGCTCGGAGCCTCGCGCGCCGGAGTCCGCCATCATGAACAAGGGGCTGAAGGGAGGGAGGCTCTCCATCACCTGATCCGAGACCTCCTCGGTGGTGCGCATCCAGATGTCGATGATTTTGTTGTACCGTTCCCCTTCCGTGATGAGCCCTCGGCGGTACTGGTTTTCCACCTGCTCCACCTCCCGATGGGCCTTGCTCAACAGCTTATCCTTGGCCGCCGGGATCGTCAGATCGTCCACCCCGATGGAAATCCCGGCCAACGTCGCCCATTCAAACCCCAGCCCCTTGAGGTCATCGAGCAGCTCCACCAACCGCTGATGAGAGCAGACCCGGGCGATGCGGGAGATCAGGTTGCTCAGCCGTCCCTTGTCAATGAGCTCATTGACAAAGCGCGCCTCGGCAGGCAGGACCAGGTTAAACAGAACGCGGCCGATGGTCGTCTCAAGGAGCTGACCGTTCCAGCGCAGCTTCACTTTCGCATGGATCTGAGCCTGTTGATCCTGGTAGGCCAGGACGGCTTCTTCCATCGTGCTGAAGATCAGGCCCTGTCCTTTGGTGCCTTCGCGCGCCTTGGTCAGGAAGTAGCAGCCCAGGATGATGTCTTGGGTCGGGGTGACGATGGGCTTGCCGTTGGCGGGCGAAAAGAGGTTGTTCGAGGAGAGCATGAGCAGGCGCGCTTCCATTTGCGCCTCGATCGACAGGGGCACATGGACGGCCATCTGATCCCCATCGAAGTCCGCATTGAAGGCGGTGCAGACCAACGGGTGAATACGGATCGCCTTGCCTTCAATCAGGACCGGCTCGAAGGCCTGGATCCCCAAGCGGTGGAGGGTCGGCGCGCGGTTGAGCATCACCGGATGGTCCTTGATCACTTCATCGAGGATGTCCCACACCTCGGGACGCTCCTTTTCCACCATCCGTTTGGCCGTCTTGATCGTTTGCGCGAAGCCCTGGTCGCGGAACCGCCGGATGATGAACGGCTCAAACAACTCCAACGCCATTTTCTTCGGCAGCCCGCACTGGTGCAGCTTGAGCTCCGGACCGATGACAATCACCGACCGGCCGGAATAATCCACCCGCTTGCCCAGCAGGTTCTGTCTGAAGCGGCCCTGCTTGCCCTTGAGCATGTCGGCCAAGGACTTCAGGGGCCGGTTCATGGGACCCAGCACCGGCCGGCCGTGCCGGCCGTTGTCGAAGAGCGCATCCACGGCCTCTTGCAGCATCCGTTTCTCGTTGCGGATGATGATCTCGGGGGCCTTGAGATCGATCAATTTCTTGAGGCGATTGTTCCGGTTGATGACACGGCGATACAGGTCGTTCAGATCCGACGTCGCAAACCGGCCGCCGTCGAGCGGCACGAGGGGGCGCAAATCCGGCGGGATGACCGGGATGACCTTCAAGATCATCCACTCCGGCCGATTGCCGCTCTTGCGGAAGGCCTCCACGACCCGGAGATTGCGCACCAGCTTCTTTTGGGTCTGCTCCACCTTGCTCCCCTGCAGCTCCTTGTGGAGCTGCCTCGCCATGGCATCGAGATTGAGGCTCGCCACGAGTTCCGCAATGGCCTCCGCCCCCATCTTGGCGGTAAAGGACTTGCCATGGGTCTTCAGGGCTTCTTGGTAGCGCTCCTCCGGCAAAATTTCCCGGGGCTTCAGCGGGGTGCTGCCTGGATCCGTCACGATGTAGGCCTCGTAGTACAGCACCCGCTCCAGATCCCGCATGCTGAGGTTCAGCAGCGCGCCCATCCGGGAGGGCACGCTCTTGAAAAACCAGATGTGCGACACGGGAGCGGACAGCTCGATGTGCCCCATCCGCTCGCGGCGAACCTTCGAGTGCGTCACCTCCACCCCGCAGCGATCGCAGGTAATCCCCTTGTGCTTGATCTTCTTGTACCGGCCGCAGTTGCACTCAAAATCCTTGGTCGGCCCGAAGATGCGCTCGCAGAACAGGCCGTCCTTCTCCGGCTTGAGCGTACGGTAGTTGATGGTCTCGGGTTTTTTGACCTCGCCGCGCGACCAGGACCGAATCACCTGGGGCGAGGCGATTCGGATGCTGATCGCATCAAAGGTGTTGACTTCTTCCGCCAAGGGATGTTTCGTCATCAGGACGCCTTTTTGGCCGGTTTCTCAGCCGGCTCTCTGACGCCTCGTGCCAGGGACGACTCCACGAGGGAGGGCACGTGCTCCAGCTCGCGCCGGACCAGTTTCTCGAAGAGCTCCGGACCGGACACTTCCCGATCTTTTCGCTCCAAGCGGACGTCCAACACCAACCCCTGCAGCTCCTTGACCAAGACGTTAAACGACTCGGGCACTGACGGCCGCAGGGCATGCTCGCCTTTGACAATCGCCTCGTAGACCCGCGTGCGGCCGATCACGTCATCGCTCTTCACGGTCAGCAGTTCCTGCAAGGTGTAGGCCGCGCCATAGGCCTCCAAGGCCCACACCTCCATCTCGCCGAACCGCTGGCCGCCGAACTGGGCCTTGCCGCCCAGCGGCTGCTGGGTCACCAGCGAGTACGGGCCGATCGACCGGGCATGAATCTTGTCATCGACCAGGTGCACCAGCTTGATCATATAGAGGTAGCCGACCGCGACCTCCTGGTCGAAGGCGTCTCCGCTGCGGCCGTCCCGCAACTGAATCTTCCCGGAGATCGGCAGGCCCGCTTTCTTCAACCAGTCGCGTACCTCAGATTCCTTGGCGCCGTTGAACACGGGACTCTCGACCCGATAGCCCAGCACCTTGACGGCCCAGCCGAGATGCAGCTCCAAAATTTGCCCGACGTTCATCCGCGAGGGCACCCCCAAGGGATTGAGCACCACATCCACCGGGGTCCCATCGGGCAGGAACGGCATATCCTCCTCCGGGACAATGCGCGCCACGACCCCTTTGTTGCCGTGGCGTCCCGCCATCTTGTCTCCGACGGACACCTTGCGCTTGGTGGCAATCTGGACGATCACCCGTTTCAGGACGCCGGGGGGCAGCTCATCCCCCCGTTTGATCTTGTCAATCTCCATTTCCTCGGTGTAGCGCAATTCCTGAATTTGCTCCTCGAAGAAATCGACAATCCGACGGATCTCGGCCTCAGCCTGCGGATCCTCATCAACCCGGATCTCTCCGAGGTTCGCCCGAAGCAGCTTCTTGGTGTCGGCTCTCTTGATGGACCGTCCGGCTTCAAAGAGCGTGCGCTCGGTTTCCAGATCGGTCACCGGCGCGGCAAGCCTCTTGTCCGACAGCAAGCCCACCAGCCGATCCACCAACTCCTCCCGGAGACGCACCACCTGAGCGCCGAAGGCCTTTCGAACCACCTCGATCTGCTGATGCTCGTCCTGCTGCTCTTCTTTGGTCTTGGCCCGAGCCCCCTTGCGGGTTAAGATCTTGACATCCACCACAATGCCTTCAACCCCCGCCGGCACCCGGAGGCTCGTGTCCCGGACATCTTCGGCCTTCTCCCCAAAGATCGCCTTGAGGAGTTTTTCTTCCGGCGTCAGCTCCGTCTCGCTTTTCGGCGTGACCTTGCCCACGAGGATCTCGCGAGGGCCGATTTCGGCGCCGGTGCGGACAATGCCCTGCTCATCAAGGTTGCGCAGCCCCTCCTCGCCGACATTGGGGATATCCCGCGTAATCTCCTCGTTGCCCAACCGGGTCTCGCGGGCTTCGGTCTCGAACTCTTCCACGTGGATCGAGCTGAAGGTATCCTCTTTCACCAGCCGTTCGCTGAGGATAATGGCATCCTCAAAGTTGTAGCCCCTCCAGGGCATGAAGGAGACCAGGACGTTCCGGCCCAGCGCCAGCTGGCCCTCGGCCGTCGAGGCGCCATCCGCGATCACGTCGCCCGCCTTGACCTTCTGGCTCAATTTGACCAGCGGCCGTTGATTCAAGCAGGTATTGGCATTCGACCGCTGGAATTTCTTCAGGTCATAGGTGTGGCGCCCGCAGATGATCCGCTGGCCATCGACATAGGTCACCACGCCCTCCTCTTTGGCCTGCACACACGCCCTGGAATCCTGCGCGGCGCGTCCTTCAATGCCTGTCTCGATGAGTGCGCGTTCCGTCACGAGCAACGGCACCGCCTGGCGTTGCATGTTCGACCCCATGAGCGCCCGGTTCGCATCATCGTGCTCCAAGAACGGCACCAGGCTGGCCGCGATACTGACGATCTGCTCAGGAGAGACGTCCATATACTCCACCTGCTCCGGGGGGATGTGGACGATGTTCCCTCGATGCCGGCAGCTCACGAACGCTTGCGTAAATTTCCTCGAGGCGGAGAGCGGGCTGTTGGCTTGGGCGATGGTGTGACGGTCTTCCGCATCGGCCGTGAGATAGTCCACCTCCCCCGTCACCACCCCCTGCTTCACGTGAAAATAGGGGGTTTCAATAAAGCCATGCTCGTTGATGCGGGCATAGACGGTCAGGCTGGAGATGAGGCCGATGTTCGGTCCCTCCGGTGTTTCAATCGGGCAAATCCGTCCATAGTGCGAATGGTGGACGTCCCGCACCTCAAACCCGGCCCGCTCGCGGGACAACCCGCCGGGACCCAGGGCGGAGAGGCGTCGCTTGTGCGTCAACTCGGCCAGCGGATTCGTTTGATCCATGAACTGGCACAGCTGCGAGCGCGTGAAGAAATCGCGGATGACGGAGGAGACCAGCTTGAAATTCACCAAGGCGTGCGGCATCACCTTGTCCACGTCATAGATGGCCATCCGCTCCCGCACGGCGCGCTCCACGCGCTCCAGCCCGATACGAAACTGATGGTACACCAGCTCACCGACCGAGCGAACGCGCCGGTTGCCCAGGTGGTCGATGTCATCCACCTCGCCTTGGCCTCGCCGCAACCCGAAGAGGTACTTGATGACGGCCACGACCGTCTCCGAATCGAGCAGCCGGTCATCCAGCGAGCGGGTCATGCCAAGTTCCCTGTTGAGGATAAACCGTCCGACGCGGCCGAGATCGTACCGCCGCGGATCCCCGAAGAGCCGTTGGATCAACGCCTCAGCCGAAGGGAGGTTCACGAGGTCGCCGGTTCGCAGCCGGCGGAAAATCTCCAGGAGGGCCTCCTCACGGCTGGTGGTGTGATCTTTCTCCAGGGTCTTGAGCAGCTCCGCCGGCGGATCCAGCAAGAGCTTGACCTGGCGGCGTCCCGTCGCCCAAATCGTCTCGGTCCATTCTTCGCTGATGCGCGTGCCGGCCCGCATCAAGGTCTGGCCTGAGCTGGGGTCGAGGAGCCGCTCGGCCAGGATATTCCCGGTGAGTGATTTCAATTGAGCAGGCTCCGTAAACTCGACGACCTCGGTCTTTGAGAAGGCCTCGAGAACCTGCTCGTCGGTCGCCAGGCCGAGCGCGCGCAGGATGACCGTCGCACTCATCTTCCGCCGCCGGTCAATCGACACGTGGAGGACATCCGTCATATCGAACTCCAATTCCACCCACGCGCCGTGATACGGGATGATCCGCGCCGAGAAGATCCGCTTGCCGGTCGGATGCACGGTCACCTCAAACGTGACGCCCGGCGAACGATGTAGCTGGCTCACCACCACCCGTTCATCCCCGTTGATCACGAAGGTGCCGGATTCCGTCATCAGCGGGATTTCCCCGAAATAGGTGTCTTGCTCTTTCACGTCCTTGGGGGTGGCGAGCCGCAGCTTCACCTTCAGCGAGGCGGCGTAGGTCAAGCCGTTGCGCAGGCACTCCGCCACCGTGTATTTGGGTTTCCCGAGCGCGTAGTGGACAAACTCCAACCGGTATCTCCCATCGGCACTTCCGATCGGGAACGTCTCCAGGAAGGCCGCCTGCAAGCCCAGGTTGGCGCGTTTGGTCTTGGGAAGGTCCTGCTGGAGGAAGGTCGCATACGAGTGCGTCTGGACCTCCACGAGATTCGGGGGTTCCAAGCGCGCCGGAAGCTTTGCGAAGCTGCTGGACTTCACCGATATCGGCATAGGGTCTGGCCTTATTTCAGTTCCACTTGGGCTCCGACGGCTTCCAGTTTCTTTTTGATCTCTTCCGCTTCCTCTTTCTTGATCCCTGTCTTGACCGGCTTCGGGGCGCTTTCAACCAGATCCTTGGCTTCCTTCAAGCCGAGGCTCGTCACGGCGCGGATCTCTTTGATGACTTGAATCTTGTTCGCGCCGGCACTAGCCAGAATCAGATCGAAGGAGGTCTTCTCCTCCGCAGCCGCCTGGCCGGCAGCCGCCCCACCGCCCGCCGCCGCGGGTCCCGCGGCGACGGCCATCGGGGTCGCGGTGACGCCGAACGTTTCCCGCAGGGTCTTGGCATAACTGGCTAACTCAAGCGCCGTCATCTCCTCGGTCAGCTTCACGGCGTCCTCCACTCGCTTTGACAAGGTCTTAGTCATTTCAGTCTTAGTCATTTCAGCTATCCTCCTGTTGCCTGACTCGGTTGGCCCGTTGGCCCGTTCACCGGATCAGCCGGCCTCGCGGGAGTCACCGGCTCAACCGGCTTAACGGGCTCAACCGGTTTCACCGTTTTTGCAGCTTCTTCCAGCGCCCAGGCCACATCGCCCAGGACCCGTTCGAGGGTCCAAATCACATCCACCAACGGCGACTCCACCGCGCCGATGAGCTGCGCGATGAGTTGCGGCCTTGAGGGCAGCTCAGCGACCTCTTGAAGTCGCTTGGCATCCAGGAGCTGGCCATCCACCATGCCTCCGCGGAGCACCAATTTCTCTTGGCGATCCTTGGCAAATCCCACCAACAACTTGGCGGCTGACACGACCTCCTCGCCCGGCAAGACAAAGAGGACGGATCCGACGCAGAGGCCCCCGCCCTGAAGGTCGGGGTCGAGCGTCAAGCCGGCGAGGCTGCGCAGGCTTAAGGTCCGTTTGATCATCAGGACTCTCGCCTGAACGCCTCGAAGGTTCCGACGGAGCGTATCAGCTTCCGTGGCCTGGAGCGGACCGACGGAGGCCACGAAGAAATCCGACCGCTCGCTCAGGGCCGTCGTCAGTTCCCGCACCATCAGTTCCTTGACGAGACGCCCGGCCTTGGCCATGTCAATCCGCGTCCTCGTCGACGGCTTCCAGAAACGGCTGCACGTCAATCGCCACCCCAGGACTCATCGTGCTCGAGACGCTCGCCCGCCTGATGAACTGTCCTTTGGCGGCCGCGGGTTTGGCCTGGACGATCGCCGTCAAGAGCACGCGCGTATTCTCGACGAGCTGCGACGCCTCAAAGGACCGCTTGCCAAGCACCACGTGCACGTTGGCGAGCTTGTCCATCTTAAATTCCACCTTGCCCCGCTTGACCTCGGTCACGGCGTTCGCCACATCATCAGTCACCGTGCCAACTCTTGGATTAGGCATCAGGCCTCGAGGCCCGAGGATCTTCCCGAGTTTGGACACCTCGCGCATCAGATCCGGTGTGGCGATGGCCACATCAAACTCCAGCCAGCCTCCCTGGATTTTGTCGATCAGGTCGGCGAATCCCACGTGGTCGGCGCCCGCTTCCCTCGCCATCGACTCCTTTTCCCCTTTGCAGAACACCAGCACCCGTTTGGTCTGGCCGGTCCCGTGCGGCAGCACCACGGTTCCGCGGATCAGTTGGTCGGTCTTCTTGGGATCAATCGCCAACGACACAGACAGTTCCACCGTCTCGTCAAATTTCGCCGCGGGAAATTCTTTCAGGAGCGCCATCGCCTCGTCGAGCGCGTACACCTTCTTCCGATCCACCAGCGTGGCGGCCTGTTCGTACCGCTTGCTCATTCTGTAATGTCGATCCCCATGCTGCGGGCCGTCCCTTGCACCATCGCCATCGCGGCTGACAGATCCGAGGTATTCAGATCCTGTACCTTGAGCTTCGCGATCTCCTCCACCTTCGCTCGTGGAACGTGACCCGCTTTTTCCCTGGGCGTATTGCCGGATGCTTTGGCGATCCCGCAGGCTTGCTTGAGCAGCACCGACACGGGAGGACTTTTCACGATAAAGGTAAAGCTGCGATCTTCGTAGACGGTGATCACGACCGGCAGCACGAGCCCCTCGCGGCCTTTGGTCCCTTCATTAAATTTCTTGCAGAATTCCATGATGTTGACGCCGTGCTGGCCCAATGCCGGCCCCACGGGGGGAGCCGGATTGGCTTGCCCTGCCGGGCAGTACAGCTTGATCAGCGTCTTGATCTTTTTTGCCATGATTGTTAGCAGCCAGCACACAGCAGACAGCACACAGCAGAGCGATCTCGGCTCTGTGTGCTGTGTGCTAGGTGCTGCGTGCTCCTCATAATCGTTCCACTTGCCAAAACTCCAGCTCGACCGGGGTCTGCCGGCCAAAGATCGAGACCATCACCCTGAGCTTTCCCCGCTGGGCATTGACCTCTTCAATGGCCCCATTGAAATTGGCAAACGGGCCTTCGGTGACGCGCACCCCTTCCCCTTTGCTGAACGTCACCCGGGGCGTCGGCTTGTCTTTGCGCGCCTCGGTCTGCCGAAGAATCTCGTTGACCTCTTCCTCGGATAGGGCCACCGGCTTGCGCCCCGCCCCGATAAACCCTGTCACTCCAGGGGTGGTGCGAACCAGATGCCAATTCTCATCGGTGATTTCCATCTGGACCAGGAGATACCCCGGGAAAAACTTCCGCTCGGAAATCCGTTTCTTGCCTCCGCGAATCTCTGAAACCCGCTCCGTCGGCACCAGGATTTGTCCCACCGCCCCGGTCGTCCCTCCCTGATGGACCCGCTGCTCCAACGCCTCTTTCACCTTGCTCTCCTGGCCCGTCTGCGTATGAATCACATACCACTGCATCGCCGCCTGGGACGTGGCATGCGTCGTGTGCGCTTGCGCGTCCGGTTGGGGAGCCTCGGTCATGTAATGAGGACGTTGCCTATTTCAGGAATAACGTGGTCGAGCGAGACAGGACCAGGTCGCACACCCCGATATAGGCGGCTAGCAGCACCACGCCGACAAACACCACCAACGCGGAACCCACCACTTCCTCTCGGGTCGGCCACGACACGAGCCGCACCTCTTCACGAATCCCTTGAAGAAACACCACACAGCGCTGGACCGGGTTGGCCATCACGAATAATAAGAGGAAGGAGGAACACGTGAAGATCCAGGAGCGGCAGGAGTCGGCGCCTTCCGTTCGCTTCGCTCACTCCAGGTCGGCCAGCCGCCCCCACTGCTTCGTTTTGCTCCGCAAAGCGAAGCAAAACGGTGGGGGCTCCCCTCGACTCCTGCCTTCGATGCATCCGAAAGCGCAGGAGCGGCAGGAGTCGAACCTGCAGTCCCGGTTTTGGAGACCGGTGGTTTACCGTTAACCGACGCTCCTAAGCCAGTGGCCCAGTGGCCCAGTGGCCCAGTGGCCGAGGGTTGTCCTTGGCCACTTGGCCACTTGGTCACGTGGCCACTCATTTGGTTTCCTTGTGCGTGGTGTGCGTGCGGCACCACCGACAGTACTTTTTCCGCTCCAGTCGCTGCGTCACGTTCTTCTTGTTCTTGGACGTGTGGTAGTTCTCGCGTTGGCACTCGGTACACGCGAGCGTGATCAGGTCCTGCGCCATCAACACACCAGTGGCCCAGTGGCCGAGTGGCCCAGTGGCCGAGTGTGGGGCGTGGCCACTTGGTCACCTGGCCACTTGGTCACCTGGCCACTCACTTCGTGATCTCCGTCACCACGCCCGCCCCCACCGTCTTGCCCCCCTCCC
>MHGA01000034.1:3878-8616 GCA_001804415.1 Candidatus Aquivivens invisus | reverse complement strand
CCTTGACGGAGTGGTACATGAGTGGTACACTTCTAACTGATGGACGATGCCGGGGAGCGAACACGGAGGTGGTCGTCAGATGTCCACGGTCTTGCCGCGGGTCCAGGTCGCGCTGGAGCCATCGACCTATGCCATCTTAGAGCGCGTCTCACGGGCCGAGGGTGCGTCATTATCCCACGTGGTGGCCTCGCTCGTGCAGACCTCGCTGGAGCTGTCTGAGGATCTCGCGCTGGCTCAAGTGGGCGAAGCTCGCCTGAGGAGCTTCCGACGCGATGACGCCGTGACGACGGCGGCACTCCTGGCATGGAACCGCAAGCGCCACGCGAAGCGGTAAGCTCCCCCGCCTTCCGGGTCCTCTGGCATGCCGAGGTCCGCCGCGATCTCGTGAAGGTCCCGCCCCCGACGGTCGAGGCGATCGTCACGGCGGCGCACGAGCGGCTCTCCCAGGCCCCACTCCTCATCGGCGAGCCGCTGCGCGGGACGGCCCAACGGCTCTGGCGGCTGCGCTACAGCCAGTACCGCCTCGTGTATACCGTCCGGCCGGCCGCGCACGAGGTGTGGATCCTCTCCGTCCAAACGCGCGACATCGTCTACCGCAAGACCCACCTGCAGCGGCTACTTCGGTTGGCGCAGGCGTTAGGGCCGTAGATCAACTTCGCTCGCGTGCCAGACCTTCGGCTACGACGCCCCCGCAGGATAAAAGGCCTATCTGCCCTCCGGGCGGGGACAAGCAGGCCGCAGGCCAGCGGAAGCGCCACGACCTACGACGGGTTCGGACGGTCAGGACCGCCAAAGCAGGGTACGCCGGCCCGATGGGCCATCATCTACGACAGCGCCCAGACTTTTCGCGACGATGCGAAGAGCCGGTCACGCAATCAGGCAGCTAGGCGCTTGGGCGGTGCAGTCACCAGGGGAGCTGACCGGGTGGTCATGCGTCTGGCGAGAGCCGTGGGACGGATGACGTGCGAGGGCGGGATTAGGCGAACAACAGCCGGCCTTTGGGCTCAGGGATTGGGCGCCCCTCTTCCCGGGCCGTTTCGATCCACTCGTTGATGATCCCCTCTACATTGGCCAAGGCCTCCGCGTAGGTCGCGCCATCAGCGGCACAGCCCGGCAGTTCGGGGACCTCGGCGATAAAGGCCGTATCCTCCGCACTCCAGTAGAGGATGACTTCGTATCGTCGTGGTCCCTCACGCATGCTCCTCGCCTCCTAATCGGTAGCGCACGATGACCTTGCGTCCCTGTCTGACTTGATACGGCTTCGTCTTCCCGCCTTTGGGTTGCAGGTTTAGAATCTCTTCGACTCCGTCCTTGACGGAGATGTGATGGTCCCCCCGAATATCTGCAGTAGGGTTCAGATAATCGTAGACATTCCTCACACGCTTGGTGGGGCCTGCCTGACAGTCGCCTTGCTGGTGAATCCGCATGTCGACAATGACTTTCCCGGACCGCTGCTTCAAAGCATTGATAATGGCGGAATCTCCGAGGTACACCGATTGCCGATGAACCAACCGCGTGCCATCGTAGATGAGAAATGCTAACTCCACCTCATCGTCGCTGCCACCTTGACTCTCCCCGATAATCACTGCCGCGTCTTTACGGCCGTCTCGGTTAAAGTCACCGTACACGTATCGACCTGCATAATAGAGTGACGCATGGAGAGAACCATTCCAAACAGCCCCCTCGCCATCGACCAATGTCGCCTTCTCGGCAATCTCTGGAGAGTTGGTAAAGTACGTCATGTTGCCGAACATCCTATGTGCCACAGCCCGCGATTGTCGCCCAGGCAGGTGAATTGCAGCGAGCATGAAAGCAAGGATGACGCACCTTCTCCCCACCGCGAATCTCTTCAAGCGCATATAAACACGGGCCTGTCGTCGATTGTCCTCCAGCGCCCCTCCGTGCACCAGGCCTGCCTTTTTCCGGGTTTCTTTTGTTTGCTGCTCTTGTCGGCCGGTGACTTGATGGCGAACTCGGCTTCGTAGCTGAGAACCTTTTCGACGTATTCCCTTGTCTCCTTTTCCTTATCCTTGCCGGCTCTGGCCAGTCCGATAAATTTCTGAACGTCGCTCCATAATCGGGGGTTCTTCCCCGCCTTCTCGGCAAGCCGCTGAGCGCCGGCGACGCGGCCTTCGCCCGCATTGAAAGCCCCAAGGACAAACTTCTTCCGCTCCGACACATTCTTGACTGCAATCGTGCTCTTCCCACTCGATAACCCGGTCTTCTTACTGAACATCGAATCGAGATCCTTCAGGTATCTTGCCGCCGCGGAAGAGGCGCGCTCGATGTCGAAGCGTTGATCGTTTTTCTTTGAAACGGTTAATCCATATCGTTCGGCCGTGCGCTTCTCAAAATGAAAATGACCGGCGGCCCCGGCAGAACCGCGTTCCCTCAGCTGGGTGCCGAAACTGCTTTCTTGACCGTAGACAGCTTCGAGCGTATTCACCGTCAGACTGTCGTCTGTGTCAAAATGCCGAGAGGCACTCTCCAGCGCCCTTCGTGTGCGCGGAGTCTCCCGCTTCAGCCATGCGTCTACGTTGGATGTCTGCTCCCTCGGCATATGCTTTTCCTCAGCCCCTCCCGGCCATCATCACACCGCCAATCCGGAGCTTGCCTCGCGCCGAGGTGCCGCGCGTCCTCGTCGAGGTCGCCATGTCGCCCATTGTAATCTCGCAGCGCCTGAAGCGCCACTAATACAAACGCATCAAGTGATGTGACACAAGCGCCTGATTTTTTGTGGAGACCATGAATGTGTGGTTCGTTGGATCGTCTCCCACGTCGCCTCGAGATGTTCAAACCAGCGGTTGGTCGTCGCTTCGTAGCGCACACGCCGCCAGATGCGCTCCTGGGGATTCAGCGCCGGTTGATAGGGCGGCACATACTCCAGGTGGAGCCGGCGATGGGTCTCCAGGAATTGCCGGATGACGTCGCCCCGATGCCAACTGGCGCCATCGACGTACAGCCACATCCGATACCTTCGGAGCCGCCGGTACAGGTGCCGCAGCACCAGTACGAAGCCCTCCCGGTTCCCTTGGGGGGTCCTCACCAGCCCGTACCGTCCCAGCAGCGGCGCCACCCAGCCCGAGAGGTTGAGCCGCTCGTGATGCTGGCTGGTCGTGGGAATCCGCAGCCACTTGCCCCGGAGAGCCCACCCCCGCCCCAGCCGGGGGTGCCGGGTAAAGGAAAACCGTACCGGGTACGAAAGGGATAGGTAAGCGATGGGCCGGCGGCCCCGTCAAGCCAGTGATCCCGGCTACGACCATGTCGTGACGCGCGGGAACCGCCGCCAGCCGCGTGATCGCCAAGCCGACAGCCGCCGGAATATGTGTTGATACGTGGTTAAAATACCGCGTAAAATGCCCTCATGATTACGCGGTTGATCGCCCCGCTTCTGGCGCGCTCGACGAAGAGCTGCCTGCTCTTGGGCCCTCGGCAGACGGGCAAGTCGACGCTCATCCGGGGCCTGGCGCCCGCGCTGAGCCTCAACCTCGCCTCGGAGGCGACCTTCCTCGAGTTTGCGTGCAACCCCAGCGAGCTGGAGCAGCGCCTGGCGGCGGGGCGCTACCGGACGGTGTTCATCGATGAGGTCCAACGACTCCCCGCCCTGCTCAACACGATCCAGGCCCTGCTCGATGAGCAGCCCTACCGGCCGGTCGTGGCCTACCTCGGAACAACCGCCAAGGTGGTCCGCGGGGTGGCCGTCCTGCCCTGGCAGAGCCTGTTGCGTGACCTGGGGCTGTGAAGGCCGCCCCCGCCAGCGCCACCTCCGTGCTCATTCCGGGCAGGAGTAATTTGTCGATAGTGAAAAAATAACTTGACATACTTTTGACCACATGGTACCCTGCACGGGCCATGAGTCGCCAAGCAGCTCGCTGCCGGATGGCCGCAACGGTCATGTTTGTCGCCGGGTGTCTGGCCGCGGCGCTGGGAGGCGCGCGGCCGGCTGAGGCGGTCGTCCTGATCAATGAGGTGTTGGCCAACCCCGGCGGACTTGATGCGAACGAGGACGGCACGCCCCACATCTTCCAGGATGAGTTTGTGGAGCTCGTCAATCCCTCCAACGACCCCTTCACACTGACCGGCTGGACCCTCTCGGATGGCGTGGGTTCCAGGCACGTCTTTGCGCCTGGCACGAGCATTTCCGCCGGTGGGTTGCTCGTGGTCTTCGGAGGCGGCAACCCCGCCGCGATCCCGAACGCACTGAAGGCTTCCACAGGCACCCTCGGGTTGAACAACACCGGTGACACGGTCAGCCTGCGTGATGCGACCGACACGCTCATCGACCTGCTGCTCTACACCGCCGCGCAGGTCGTGCCAGGCGAGTCGCTGACCCGATTCCCCGACGCCCTCGGACCGTTCACCAGGCATCTGACCGTCAGCACCCATCCGTTTTCCCCCGGCACCACCACCGACGGCTCCCCCCAACTCCCAACGCCCGAGCCCGCCACCCTTTGGCTCATGGGCGTCGGCCTCCTTGGGGCGGCGACCTTCCGGCGGCATCGACATTCATAGCCCCTCATGCGGTGGCTGCTCGCGGTCGGCCTGTTGTCAAGCGGGTGCGCCATCCAGACCCCCCACCTGGCGATCAGTCAGTGGCCCATCGCTGAGAAAGCTCTGTACTACCATGAAGCAACGCCTGCGCGTGTCGTCGTAATGCCATTCATCGATCAGCGGCCGGCACACGAGCGGCATGGCCAACGTCCGCCGGCGATGTTTCTCCTCCTCTGGAACCGGCGGG
>MHGA01000034.1:2298-3809 GCA_001804415.1 Candidatus Aquivivens invisus | reverse complement strand
CCGCCTACCTCCAGGCGGCAAACGTCTTTACCCAGGCCGTCTCGATTCCCTCCTCAGCGCGCAATGCCGATACCATTCAACGGCTCGCGCGAGAGCACGTGGCGGATTATTTGCTGGGCGGGGACTTGGAGCATTTCTTCGGCAGCCAACACCAGCATTTCTCCATGTTCGCCCTGCCCCTGTACTTCATCAGCACCTTTGGCTGGCAGGACTCCAAGAGCCTGCCATGGGGACAGACCACCGCACGATGCATCTTGTACGACGGGCGCACGGGTGATATGATCTGGCGGCATACGGTTGAGGCCAGCCACACGATGGCGCGGGAAACCGACTCGATGGCGCAGGCGGCGATGGTGTCGTTCACCACCGCCGCCGGCCAGCTCGCTACCGAACTCCGCCAACTTCCCCTCGAGGCACCGTCCTCACAGGAGTAACGCGGTGATCCCTCCAGCACCACCAAATTGTGACGGGCTCAGCATGGTTTTTGCTTACACCGTGAGGCAACGGGTGTCCCTGCTGACCGCGTATGTCCTCGCTATGACGACCGGAGGATGCGCGGCGTATCGAGCGGCTCATCTTCCGACGTATCCTGTCGACTCCTTCCGGAACTCAACCACTCAAGAGAACGTGTTCCTTGGAGCTGAATTATGGTTCTCCAAACCTCTCTCCAAGCTGTACTTCGACACGAACCTGACAAAACGGTCGCTCGCTCCGGTCCATGTCGCAGTGGTTAATCAGGGGACCTCGCCGGTCCGCCTCACAATGGCCCAGATGCGATTGACGGCGAGCAATGTCAACCAACCACTCTCACCGGTTCCGTTTGACGAGGTGACAGACCGTCTGCATCGTAAGAGTGTTGGTCCGGCAATCGCCTGGGGTCTCGTAGGCTTGGTCACGCTCATTCTCGCATTTCTCTTCGTCCCTATGGGAAGCGCCCTGGCGATCTCGCAAACGGCGTCTGTCAATGAGCGGCTCAAGCAGGACATCTGGAACAAGCTGTTGAAAGATGCCGAACTGTCACAAGGGCAGGAAGCGCGTGGCGTCGTGTTTTTTGAGATCCCAGAAGGGGTGAAACGGCTTGAAGACGCCCGGTTCATCTGTCCCGTTGAGGTCGGCAACCCCCCGACTTCAACTCGCCTGGAGGTGCAGCTGTGATGATACGATCCCTCGCGCTGCTCGTCATCTGCTCCGTAGCTGGTTGCGCGACGTCTCCTGAGCGATCTGGCACGGCGCTGACATTGCCTCACCCTATGTCGCCGAACAGTCATGTGGATCAGTTCTACATGGCTCCCGACTTCAGGCCCCAACACTATGACCTTTTGATCGTAGCAGAACCAATTCTGGCTGTTCCCCTGCCGAAGGGAGAGCTGACGTACACCCCCTGGGCAGTCGACCTGCGCACGGCCTTAGCGCAAGCGATGCAACGAGCAGGGCTGTTCTCACACGTGGAAACTGAGCCGCCGGACGATCTGGAAGCTCGCAAGATCGCCACCCTGGAATCGGCCATTACC
>MHGA01000034.1:0-2178 GCA_001804415.1 Candidatus Aquivivens invisus | reverse complement strand
TAGGGGAAGCGGTTGGAGCTCCGTAGCTGCAGAAAGGAGGTCTTCATGCGTCGGGGTGTGAGTTTGTTGCTCGTATCGGCTATGGCCGTATGGGCCTGTGGGTGCGCGACAATCATCAATAAGACGAAGCAGTCTGTGTTTCTTCAGTCCGACCCGCCAGGTGCCACAGCCATTATTGATAGCGTCACGCGAGTTCAGACGCCTGCCTCCGTCAAACTCAAGCGTGGCAAAGATCACTACATCACCTTTGAACGAGAAGGCTACAAACAGGAGAGCGTCGTCATTGACCACGAACTGTCCGGCTGGGTGTGGGGAAATATCGTACTCGGGGGATTGATTGGGTTGGCGATTGATTTCACCAGTGGAGGCGCCTACAAGCTTGAGCCAGACTCAATCAGCGTGACCTTAAAGCCAGCTACGTCAACCCAGTAAGCTACTATGACGCGTGAACGCACGATGTGCGTTGTCGCTATCACCACCGCGCTCTGGTTCATGGTCGCTGGAGCCACCGCCGGCCCTCCAGGCAGTGAATATCGCAGTCAAGAGTTTGGCTTTGCACTCCGGCCCCCACATGGCTGGATGGCATACGACCAATCCTCTCCGCAGGTTCAAACCCTCTTAGCGGCCGCGCGTAGTGCGACGACGTCTCGCGGTAGCGAAATGGGACAAGGCCTCGTTGTGATCTTCTCAGAATTCCCTTTTGAAGATTCAGCGCCATTCAATACCAACGTGACGATTTCCGTCCAACCGCTCCATGACAACGTCCTATCAGATGCGGCGTTGCGGCAAGCGGCGGTCGCGCTCCTAAGCGACCTGGCCCCTCAGCAAAGTTGCTCCAAACCCCAGGAGATCCGATTTGCCACAACATGGTTCCAGAGCGACTGCCACTACGGGCAAGCCACGAAGCAGCGACAAGTCCCCATCCAAGCTCGGCTGGCGATGGCCGCTGATCCTAGGCGGCGCCAGTGCATCCTCGTGACGGCGAGCGCGCTTGAGAGGGAATTTGCTCGTTATGAAACCTTCTTCGCTCAAACACTAGCCAGCTTCCGTTGGACCGACCATGAGACAACCGAAGACGACTAGCCTCACTCGCCGAAGAATCTGGCGAACGGCCATGTCGCTGTGTTGTGCTGTGACGCTTGGGTGCGCAACCGCGACGCCTTACGTCGGGCAAGGGCCACATTCCCAGTTTGAACGGGGACAGCCATTTCCTCCGCTTGATGTGGTCGCTAATATTCTGTCAATTCCGTGGAAGATTCTTTTTCTTGAATGGCGTTACGGAAATCATGAGATCTCACCTAGGACGGAAGCCCTCTTGCTAAGATATGTCGAGGATCGTCAGTTGGATGTGACTGACACGGTCGTTCGAATCAACCAATATGCGCCTCACAAAGATTTTAAGCGGCTCTTGACGAATCGACGCGTTGCGTGGCCCTATCGACTCATCTTTGGCTCAATCAGCTTGCTTTTCGAAACACTCTTGCCTGGCCGGCTGTTTGGGGGGTCCTTATACAGCGACTATTACGATCCCTGGACGAACACGATTCATATCTTCTCAGACCATCCAGCCATTGGACTGCACGAGCTCGGGCACGCCTATGACTTCAGTCAGCAGCCGTACCAAGGAAGTTATGGTTTTGCCAGGCAGGTTTTCATCTTTGCCCTCCATCAGGAGTGGCAGGCCACAGATGAGGCCATTAGTTATTTAGTGGAGATTGGCGACCGTCGTAATGAGCTTCGCGCCTACAAAATCCTCTACCCAGCCTATGGGAGTTACCTGGGTAGCTTCTTGATTCCTCTTCCGTTTGCATTCGTCCCCGGTATCTTGGTTGGCCATCTTGTTGGACGAGCCAAAGCCGCAGCAAGAACTCAGTTTTACCGAGAGCTTGATGCCCAAATGACTCCACAATCCTCCTCACCATCTCTGATCCCTTCAACCGTACCGTAGCCTCAGCTATCCTGGTCCTACATTTCCCTGTTTTCCTCTTGACAAAAGTGTAGGGGATACACTATCTTTATAAGTGTATCTCATACACTTGGTATCTCGATGCGCGCTGCGGAGAAGAGGTTGGGTGCCGGGGATCGCCATACGGTGGCGGCGGATATCGTGCTCTTTACCATTCAGGATGGCTCGCTGAAGGTGCTGCTGGTGCGGCGGGATCGCCTGCCCTTCCGGGG
>MHGA01000033.1:18507-43774 GCA_001804415.1 Candidatus Aquivivens invisus | reverse complement strand
TTTTGTTCTAGGTTACCCGATGGATGACGGTCAGCTTGAATCCATTAAACGGTTCGTCGAGCCGATCCTCTCCGAGGCCCAGGCGGAGCTGGTCGAACTCTCTTGGCACCGCCAAGGCCGCCAGGTCGTCATCCGGTTGCTCGTGGATCACGTCGGGGGGGTGACGATCCAGGACTGCGCCCGTCTCAACCAGCGTATCGGACAGGCGCTGGACGCGGCGGAGTGCGTCGCGGAGCCCTATACCCTGGAAGTGTCTTCCCCAGGGTTGGATCGTCCCCTGACCACCAGGCGGGATTTCGAACGAGCCTTGGGAGAACCGATTGAGATGACCATGACGGCTTCTGTCGGAGGACCCCAGCGGCTTTCGGGCACGCTGCTGGCGGTTCAGCCCGAGGCGATCGTCGTGGTGACCGACGCCGGCACCGTCACGATCCCGTTGGCGCACGTTCGCAGCGCCGTCAAAGCCATGGCCTGGTGATCCATGAACGGTGAGCTGCTGTCTCTCATCGATGCGATCGTCCGGGACAAGGGCATCGACCGCGAGGTGCTCATCCAGGACATCGAATCGGCGCTGGCCTCCGTCCTCAAGAAAGAGGTCGAGGGGAAGGAGAAAGAGGTGAAGGTGACGATCAACCGCACCACCGGCCAGATGACCCTCGAGTCGGATGGCCAGACCTCCTCCTCCGCGACGTTCAGCCGTATCGATGCCCAGAAAGCCAAGCAAGTCATCATGCAGAAGATCCGCGAAGCCGAGCGGGGCGTGATTTTTTCCGAGTTTCAGGGGAAGGTGGGAGATATCGTGTCCGGCACCGTGCATCGGTTTGAGCGGGGGGATATCATCGTGGACCTGGGACGCGCCGAAGCCATCCTGCCGAAGGCGGAGCGCATTCCGCACGAAGAGTACCAGCAGGGCGAGAGCATCCAAGCCTATGTCTTGGACGTGCGCAAAGGCGTCAAGGGAACGGAGATCATGCTGTCGCGGTCTTGCGAACAGTTTATCCGCGGGCTCGTTGCGCTGGAGGTCCCTGAGATCAACGAGGGGATCGTCGAGATGAAGGTCATTGCCCGCGAGGCCGGCGATCGGACGAAGATCGCCGTGTTCTCCAAAGATGAGAAGGTCGACTGTCTCGGCGCCTGCGTGGGGATGCGGGGGACCCGCGTGAAGAACATCGTGCGAGAGCTGCACGGCGAGCGGGTCGACGTCATCCGCTGGAAAGAGGACGTCAAAGAGTTCATCACCGAAGCGCTTCAACCGGCCAAGGTGGCTGACATCCACGTGGACGCGGCGACTCAGCAGGCTGTGGTCCTCGTCGAGGACGATCAGCTCTCACTGGCCATCGGCAAGCGAGGGCAGAACGTGCGCCTGGCGTCCAAATTGACGGGGTGGCAGCTGGAGATTCGCAGCAAGTCACAAGCGGCCTCCGTCACCCTCCCTCTGCGCGAGGTCAAGGGGGTGGGGCCGACGATGGAAGCGCGACTCAAGGAAGGCGGCATCATCACCGTGGAGCAGTTGGCCCACGCCACCGTTGAGCAACTGACGGCCATCAAAGGCATTGGCGACAAGACTGCCGTGGCCCTGCTTGAAGCCGCCAAAGAGGCGTGGCAGCGCGCGGCCCAGCCCGCGGCCCAAGTCCCCCAGGAGACCGCGTCCACCGCTGAACCGGCGGAACCGACCGAACCGACCACGCCACCTGACACGACCGGCTCGACCCAAGCCACAGAATCAACCGAACCACCTGACGCAAACGATCCAACGGGCTCAACGGACCCGACAGGCTCAACCGACCCATGACCGTCCGCGTGCACGAACTCGCCAAAGAACTGAACATTCCATCCAAGGACCTCGTGCAACGGCTCATGAAGCTGAGGGTGGCGGTGAAGGGGCCGATGAGCGCGGTCGATGACGAGATGGTCGCGCGGATCCGCCAGGCGGTGGCGACGTTGAAACCGTCGCTGACGAAAAAGGCTCCCGCGGCTCGTCCGAAACCCTCGGCGGCGGGCTCCAAGCCTGCCGCCCCGCCGGCCGCCAGACCGTCTGCCGTTCGTCAGACACCTCGTAAAGCGCAACGCCCTACACCGCCTGCGACCACCGCCCCAAAGGCCGCTGCGCCAAAAGCCAAGCCTGCCGTGGTCCCTCCGCCTCCGCCCCCACCGCCTCCTCCGCCTCCACCGGTTGCCAAACCGGTCGCTCAGCCGACCCGTGTGACGGCGCCCCCCGCTCCCGTGGTGGAGCCTTCCACGGCGGCCGTGGCGACGGCGGTCGAGGCGCCCGCGACGACCCCTGCGCCTGCGCCATCCGTCAGCGCGCCAACACCAATCCAACTGGCTTTCCCCGTGACGGTGAAAGACCTCGCGGACGCGCTGGCGATCAAGCCCACCGACCTCATCAAGCATCTCATGGGGAAGCGCATTTTCGCGTCCCTCACCCAATCCCTGGACCGGGATACCGTCGCCCACCTGGCCAAGGACCTCGGGTTTGAGCTGGCCCCGCAACCGACGCTCGAGGAGCGCGTCCTTCACGATCTCGAACCCGATGCGACGAAGCTCGTCCCTCGCGCGCCGGTGGTCACCTTCATGGGGCACGTGGATCACGGGAAGACCAGCCTCTTGGATGCGATTCGCAAGACCAAGGTCGCCGAGAAAGAAGCCGGCGGCATCACGCAGCACATCGGCGCCTACGAAGTGGTGCTGGCGAAAGGCCGCGTGACGTTTCTCGATACCCCGGGCCACGAAGCCTTCACCGCGCTGCGGGCTCGCGGGGCGAACGTGACGGATGTGGTGGTGCTGGTCGTTGCGGCTGATGACGGCGTCATGCCGCAGACTGTGGAAGCCATCGACCACGCCAAGGCCGCCGGCGTGCCGATCGTCGTGGCGATCAACAAGATCGACCGGCCCGAGGCCAATCCGCAAAAGGTCATGCAACAATTGGCTCCTCATGAGCTCATGTCCGAGGAGTGGGGGGGCAAGACGATCATGGTGCCGGTCTCGGCGAAGACCGGGCAGGGCATTGATCGCCTGCTGGAGATGCTGCTGTTGGAGGCGGAGTTGCTGGAGCTCAAAGCGGATCCAACGAGACCTGCCCAGGGGACCGTGATTGAAGCGCGCCTGACCAAAGACCGCGGGCCGATTTCCACCCTCTTGGTTCAGCAGGGAATCCTGCGGGTCGGCGATCTGGTGGTGGTGGGCACGCTGTCCGGACGCATCCGAGCGCTGGTGAACGATCGGGGGCATCGAGTGAAGGAGGCCGCCCCGTCCAGCGCGGTGGAGGTGTTGGGGCTCGCCGGCGTGCCGCGAGCAGGCAATCGGTTCTTCGTCGTGCCGGATGACAAACTCGCGCGCTCACTCGTGGCGCAACGCCAGGAACGCGCGGCGAATCGTGCTGTGGCGGCCCCGAAGCGCATCACGCTGGATGAGCTGCACCAACGGATCACCGAAGGCAAGCTGAAGGAGCTCAAGCTCGTGCTGAAAGTGGATGTCCAAGGTTCGCTGGAAGCCATTACCCACAGCCTGTCCAGTTTGGATACGCACGGGGTGAAGCTGAGCTTCATTCACACCGGCGTCGGGGACCTGTCCGAATCCGACGTCATGCTGGCGGCGGCCTCCGACGCGGTGATCATCGGGTTCCACGTCGGGATGGATCCCAGGGTCCAGGTCGCCGCCATCGCCGAGGGGGTGGATGTCCGGGTGTTCCAGATTATCTACGAACTGGTCCATTCGATCCAATCCGCGATTGAGGGGCTGCTGGAGCCGAAGATCGAAGAGACCTTGTTGGGCCGCGCGGAGGTCAAGCGGCTATTCCAGATTTCCAAGGTCGGGATCGTCGCCGGCTGTGTGGTGACGAAAGGGACCATCCGGCGGGATGCGACGGTTCGCATCATCCGTGGAGCCGGGCGCGTCGGGGAGGTGTCGATCGCCGGTCTGAAGCGGGTCAAGGATGACGTCCGGGAGATCTCGGAGGGGCTCGAGTGCGGGATTGCCCTGCAGGGTCAGGTGGATCTCCAGGCGGGGGATATCCTTGAGGCCTGGGAGATCAAGAAAATCGCCCGCAAACTCACCTGAAAGCAGCACACAGTAATGAGCACACAGCAGTTAGCAGACAGCAGACGGAACAAGCAGACTCGCCGTCTGTGTGCTGTGTGCTGTGTGCTGTGTGCTGGTCGGTGATGACTCAGCGGAAGCGGTGTCTCAGTGGCATGCGGCCGACGGGCAAGCTGCACCTCGGCCACCTCGTTGGCGCCTTGACCAACTGGAAGGCGCTGCAGGAGGAACACGACTGCTTCTTCATGGTGGCCGACTGGCATGCCCTGATGAGCGAGTATGAGCATCCGGAGGCGGTGCGCGAGGCGATTGAAGACAACGTCCTCGATTGGTTGGCCTGCGGCATCGATCCGAAACGCAGCGTGATCTTTCGGCAATCCGATGTGCCGGAACACACCGAGCTCTACGCCGTGCTGTCCATCCTCACACCGCTGGGATGGCTGGAACGCGTGCCGACTTACAAGGAGCAGCTGCGGGAGCTGGAGGGGCGCGAGCTGGCGACCCATGGGTTCCTGGGCTATCCCGTCTTGCAGGCCGCGGACATCCTGTTGTACAAAGCCCATGTCGTGCCGGTCGGCGAAGATCAGTTGCCGCATCTGGAGTTGGCCCGGGAAATCGTCCGGCGCTTCCATCACCTCTATCGCTGCACGGTCTTTCCCGAGCCCAAGCCGTTGCTGACCCACGCCCCGAAGCTCCTGGGGACCGACGGGCGGAAGATGTCCAAGAGCTACGGCAACGCGATCGCCCTCTCGGATGCGCCGGAGACCATTCGCCAGCGCGTGCAGTCGATGTTCACCGATCCCTTGCGGATCAAGATGACGGATCAGGGGCATCCCCAGACCTGCAACGTGTGCAACTATTGGAAGGTGTTCGAGCGACCTGAGCGTGCCGCGGTCGTGTGGGAGGAATGCCGCACGGCCGCACGCGGCTGCGTGCAGAATAAGCGGGAGTTGGCCGAGATCCTCATCAACGTGACCGAGCCGTTCCGCGCGATTCGTCAGACCCCTGCGGCGAAGGATCGTCACGTCGAGCGACTCCTGCGCGAGGGGGCCGAGCGGGCGCGGGCGGTCGCCTCGAGCACCATGGCGGAAGTGAAACGGACCATCGGCTTATAACCCATGGCGTACACCGCGTCGACAGATTTATTTGAGGGATCGCTCTCCTTGCTCGTGGAGTTGACCAAACTCAACTTGTTGGACGTCTTCCTCATCAAGCTGCAACAGTTGACGGCGCAGTACAAGGACGACGTCAAAGCCGGTGGAGCCGCCATCAACGAGTTGGCTGAGCCCTTGCCCCTCCTGGGGCAACTCGTGGCGATCAAAGCGCGCTTGCTGCTCCCGCAGCCGGCCCACCCTGAAGAGGAAGAGGTGCCAATCAGCTTGGAGGAGCTTGAGCGGCGTCTGAAAGAATACGAGCAGTTCAAGACGGTCGCGCAGGTCCTGGCGGAGCTCCATGCCTTGCAGCATCAGCACTTCGCCCGCCTATCTGCCCCGCGTTCATCGGAACAGGCAGGCACGCCCGCGGCGCCTTCGGTCGGCGACGAGAGTGGGGACACGCGCCCGCCACGCCCGCTGGAGGTTGGCATCGTGGATTTGATGGCGGCCTTCGCCCATGTCATCGAGAAGGCGCAGGTCGCGGTCTATGAGATTCAGAGCGAGCCGTGGACCGTGGAGATGAAAGTCGAGGAGCTGACCATGCTCCTGACGGTCAAGCGCCAGCTGGGGTTCGGGGAGATCTTCTCACCGGAAAAATCGCGCTTGGAGCTCGTGGTGATTTTCCTGGCGCTGCTGGAGCTCGTGCGCCAGCGGGTGTGCATGGCGGTCCAGGAACGGCATTTCGGGGAAATTCTGATCGTGCGTCGAGAGGCGATGGAAGGACAGGGGGATGGACGAGTCGCAAGCCAAGCGCGTGCTTGAAGGCTTGATCTTTGTCAGCAGCCAGCCGATTGCCCTGAAGCGGCTGCAAGAAGTCATTCAGGACGCGGATCATCAAACGCTGCGCCGGCTGGTTGAGGCGCTCAACGGCGAGTACCAGGAGAGCGGCCGCGCGTTTCGCATCCAGGACGTCGCGGGAGGCTACCAGTTGGTGACGCTGCCGGAGATCGCTCCCTGGGTGAAACGTCTCCTGCAGATGCCTCGCGAGAGCACCCTCAGCAAAGCCGCCCTCGAAGCCCTGGCGATCATTGCGTATCGCCAGCCGATCACCAAGGCCGACATCGAGGTCGTCCGCGGGGTCGATGCCGCCGCGACCTTGGAGACGTTGCTGGAACGCCAATTCATCCGGGTCGTGGGTCGAAAAGACAGCCCGGGACGTCCGCTCTTGTACGGGACGACGCAGGAATTCCTGCGTCATTTCGGGTTGAAAGGGTTGGAAGCGCTCCCGCCGATGTCGAAAGGAACCGCCGGCGCGTTGCCCGGCATGGACAGCGCCGAGGCCTCTGCGCCTGCGGATGTCCGCCCGATCATCCCGCCCCGGCCCTTGGAAGAACCTGCGGTCCATGAAGCGCAGCCCACCGGGTAGCGAGCGCGCGCTGCGTCATCTGCGCCGGCGGATCGACGCGTTGGACGCCCAGGTGCTTCGTCTCTTGACCCGGCGAGCGGCCCTGGCGCTTCGTGTCGGACGCATCAAGAAGCGCGAAGGGTGGCAACTCGTGGATCCCGCCCGGGAGCGGGAGATCCTGCAGCGGATGGCGGAAGCCACCCAGGGGCCGCTGACCCCCAAGGCGGTGCGCGCGATGTATCGCACGATCCTCACGCAGATCCGCCGTCTCGAGGAAACGCACTAAGCACTCAGCAGGAAGCAAGACGCCCCGAACACTCCATGACAACGATTGCGTATCTTGGCCCTGAGCACACGAACACCCATGTGGCGGCGCGCAAGCGCTTCGGCCCGCGGGCGACATACGTCCACGCTCCCACCGTCGAGGATGTGTTCCGGCTGGTGGAGCGCGAGGACGCGAACTACGGGGTCGTGCCCATCGAGAATTCCCTCGAGGGCGCCGTGACGCATACGCTGGACCGGTTCATCGATTTCAAGCAGTCACCGATCGCCATCCAGGGCGAGATCGAGCAGCCGATCCATCATGCGCTCATCCTCCGCCGGGGTTCAGCCCTGTCTCAGGTTCGGGTCGTGTATTCCCACCCGCAGGCGCTGGCGCAGTGCCGGCGTTGGCTAGGGCATATCCTGCCTCATGTGACCCGTCGTGAGACCGATTCGACCGCCGACGCCGTCTCCTATGTGCTCCGTGACAAGCCTGATGAGGGCCGGGCGGCAATCGGGCGGATCGAATTGGCCGAGGCACACGCCGCGTTGAAGGCGATTTCGATTCCGGAGCAGCGAGAGAACAAAACCCGCTTCCTGATCCTCGGGCTGGGTTCTTCGAGGCGTGGGCGGCAGAACAAGACCTCAGTCTTGTTCTCGCTCAAGGATCGTCCTGGCGCCTTGCACGACGCCTTGGTGCCATTCAAGCGCAACCGGATCAATTTGACGAAAATCGAGTCTCGACCGTCGAAACGTCAGGCGTGGGAATATCTTTTTTTCATTGACCTCGAAGGGCACGTCGAAGAGCCTCGCGTCAAACGAGCCCTGAAGGGGCTGGAGACTTCAACGACCCTGTTCAAGGTCTTGGGTTCCTATCCAATCGGTCGATAACCATGGTGACCATTGATTCGCGGGCGCGCACGGTGGTGCGCGATCTGCCAAGGTACAAGCCCGGCACGCCGATTGAAGAGGTGCAGCGGCAACTCAAGCGCTCCTCGGTCATCAAGCTGGCCTCGAATGAAAACGCCCTGGGCCCCTCGCCCAAAGCCCTGCGGGCTCTGCGCAAGGCGACCGCGCGGCTGAACCGTTATCCCGACGCGACCTGCCGAGACCTGCGCGTAAGGCTCGCCAAGCACCTCAAGGTGGCTCCGGAGCAGCTCCTTATCGGTAACGGCTCGGATGAGCTCATCGTGCTGGCCCTCCGGGCGTTCGTCGACCCCGGCGATCACGTCGTGGTGGCCCGGCCGACGTTTCTGATCTACGAGCTCCAGGCGAAAGCGTGCGGGGCCTCGATTACCGCGGTGCCGCTGCGAGATGACCGGTATGACCTTGCGGCGATGAAGGCGGCCATCACGCCGCGCACCAAGCTGGTCTTCATCGCCAATCCGGACAATCCGACAGGGACCTATGTCACGGCCGGCGAGCTTGAGGGGTTTCTGAAGGATCTGCCCAGCCACGTGATGGTCTTCATGGATGAAGCGTACTACGAGTTTGTGGAGGCGAACGATTACCCGCAGACGATCCGCAAGCTTGGTCGCGCGCCCCTGATCATCACCCGCAGCTTCTCCAAGGCCTATGGGCTTGCCGGCTTGCGGGTGGGATACGGGATGGCGGATCCAGCGATCATCCGCGCCATGGATGCGGTGCGCGAACCGTTTAATGTCAATCTGCTGGCCCAGGCCGCTGCCGAGGCCGCGTTGGACGATCGGACGTTTCTGACCCGCACGCGCCGGGTGATTCGCGAGGGGCGGGCGTATCTCAGCCGCGAATTAGGTCGATTGGGGCTGCGGGTGATCCCAAGCGTGACGAACTTTCTGCTCATCGAGTTCGGTCCCAACGCCTCCGCGGTTGCCAAGCGACTGCTCCAGCAAGGCGTGATCGTGCGAGAGATGAGCGCCTGGAAGCTGGAGGGCTGCTTGCGCGTGACCATTGGCACGATGGCCGAGAACCGCCGCTTTCTCCGCGCACTCACAACGTCGTTACCGCGTTAGCGCGTTGGCGCGTGTTCGCGTTGAACGCGCCAACCCGCAAACTCGCAAACGCGCGAACGAAACACAACGAGTCAAGGAGGTCATACGCATGATCATTGTCATGAAGCCCAGGGCAACGAAGCAGCAGGTCGACCACGTGGTCGCCAAGATCAAGGCCCTGGGGCTCAAGCCGATGGTGTCCAGGGGGACCGAACGCACTATCATCGGGGTGATCGGCTCGGAGGACGCCGTGCGGGTGCAGCCGCTGGAGATCTTCGCGGGCGTCGAGAAGGTCATGCCCGTCCTGAAACCGTTCAAGTTGGTTTCCCGCGAGTTCAAACCCCAGAGCAGCGTCATCGATGTCGATGGGTTGAGTATCGGCGGGAAGCGGTTGGTCATCATGGCCGGCCCCTGTTCCGTCGAGAACCGTCAGATGCTCATGACGGCTGCGAAGACCGCCAAACAAGCTGGAGCGCACGTCTTGCGTGGAGGCGCCTTCAAACCACGCACCTCCCCCTATTCGTTCCAGGGGCTTGGCGAGGAGGCCCTGAAGTACCTGCGGGAAGCGGCGGATGCCACCGGCTTGAAAGTCGTGACCGAGGTGATGGACGTGCGGGATGTGGGCATCGTGAGCAAGTACGCCGACATCCTCCAGATCGGCGCCCGCAACATGCAGAACTTCAATCTGCTCACGGAAGCCGGCCAAGCCCACAAGCCCGTGTTGCTCAAGCGGGGCCTGGCGGCCACCATCACGGAATTCCTGTTGGCTGCGGAGTACATCCTGAGCCGAGGGAATTTCGATGTCATCCTCTGCGAGCGGGGGATTCGAGCCTTCGAGGATCAAACGCGCTTTACCCTCGATCTCTCTGCGGTGCCGGTCGTCAAGAAACTCTCGCATCTCCCGATCATCGTCGATCCGAGTCACGCAACGGGGTACTGGGATTATGTCGGGTCGATGGCCAAAGCGGCTGTCGCCGCGGGGGCGGATGGGCTGATCATCGAAGTCCATCCCACGCCAGAGATGGCCATGTCGGACGGCCCGCAGTCGCTGCTACCCGAGAAATTCATCGCCCTGGCCAAGGAGCTGAAGAAAGTCGCTGCCGCCGTCGGCCGCACCTTGTAAAAACGTGACAAGCGACAAGTGACAGGCGACAAGTTCAGCACATGAAGCTGCTTGACCGCGTGACGATTGTCGGCCTCGGCCTCATCGGCGGGTCGCTGGGGATGGCGCTCCGGCGCAAGCGGCTTGCGCGTGAGGTGGTCGGGGTCAGCCGACGCACAGCCACCATTGCGCAGGCCAAACGACGGGGCGCGATTGATCGAGGGACAACCTCGCTTGAGGCCGGGGTGCGCGACGCTGACATCGTGGTGCTCGCCACACCGGTGGATCGTATCGTGCCGTTGGCGAAGCGCGCGGCGCGCGCGATGCGGCGCGGGGCGATTGTGACGGACGTGGGTAGCACGAAGGGTGAGATCGTCCGCGCGCTGGAAGGCCGGTTGCCGAGCGGTGTTGTGTTCGTCGGCGCGCATCCGCTCGCCGGATCGGAACAGCGGGGCCTTGCGGCGGCGCGTCCGGATCTCTTTGACGGCTCACGGTGCATCCTGACGGCGACACGCCGCACGTCCCGACGTGCGCTGCGAATAATCCGGCGGTTATGGCAGCCGCTGGTTCGCCGCGTGCTCGTGATGGATCTCCCGACCCACGATAGGCTGCTCGCGGCGGTCAGCCATGTGCCGCACCTGGTGGCCTTTGCCTTGGTGCACGCCGCCACCCCGAGCGAATTACGGATGGTTCCTCCGAGTTTCTTGGAGGCCACCCGGGTTGCCAAAAGCGATCCGGACTTGTGGGACGATATCCTCTTGAGCAATCGCGGCGCGATCCGCTCGGCGATGGATCGCTTCGATATCTCCTGGCGGACATTCCGCGCCGCCCTCACGCGCGGGAATCACCGCGCGCTGGCTCACTTGCTGCGCCGCGCCAGCATCCGCCGCCGCTCCCTCGATGCCTGCTGACATGGCTCCCGCACCCAGGCACCGGTCCACTCGGCCGCTGGTGATTACCATCGACGGGCCGGCCGGTGCAGGGAAGAGCACCGCCGCCAAGTTACTGGCCAAACAGCTGGGGTTGATGTACCTCGATACCGGCGCGACATACCGCGCGCTGGCCTATGCCGCGCTCAGGCGCCGTATCGATCTTGCTGATCGCAGGCGTCTGGCCCGGTTGGGACGCGCGCTTCCCATCCGGCTGAAGCCGCTCGAATCGGGGGCGGTGCGGGTGCTGCTCAACGGGGAAGAGGTCACGCGGCCGATCCGGACCGAACGGGTGACGGAAGCCGCCGCGATCCTGGCGCAGTACCCCTCGGTCCGTCAGGCCATGGTGCGCCTGCAGCGGCGGTTGGCGGCCGCCAGCCTCGCGGCTGGCGGCACTCCCTCGCCAGCGAGGGATGTGCCGGCTCGGTCGCAGGCGGGGGTGGTGGCGGAGGGACGCGATACCGGCTCCGTGGTGTTCCCTCACGCCAGGTACAAATTCTTCTTGACGGCCAGCACCTCGATCCGCGCCACACGGCGCCAAGAAGAACTCCGAGGGGTGGAAGGCCGCGCGCCGTCCGTGGCCCGCATCGCGCGCAAACTCAGGCAGCGCGACCGGCTCGATCGTACCCGGCGCACCGGCCCGCTGATCAAGCCCGCCGGCTGCATCGTCCTGGATACCTCGCACCTGGGCATCGAGGACGTCGTCGAGCGCCTCCGACGATACCTGCCCCACGGACCAAATTCAGATTGCGTTGGACCGGAAAATTCGATATGCTAAGTGTCCTTTTGTCTCATCCCATGGAGTCGACCACACCAACACTCATGATGACGCCTGACGGGGGAGAGCCGTCACCACTCGCGGACCTCTATGCGCGAAGCCTCAAGAACATCTCCGAAGGCCAGATCGTCAAGGGCAAGATCATCGACCTGACCCCCCAAGAAGTCAGTGTGGACATCGGCTATAAATCGGAAGGGTCCATCGCGCGCTCCGAGTTTCCCAACGCCCAGACGCTGAAGGTGGGCGATGAGGTCGAGGTGCTCATTGAGACCATCGAGGACGAGCAGGGCATGGTGCTGCTCTCCAAGGCGAAGGCCGACCGGCAGAAGGGCTGGGATCGCATCGTCAATAACTTCAAGGAAAGCGATCTCATCGACGGCCGGCCCGTGCGCAAGGTCAAGGGCGGCTTGATGGTGGATATCGGGATTGAAGCCTTCATGCCCGCCTCGCTGTCCTCCATCAAAGGGTATACCAACCTCGACAGCCTCATCGGCCAATCCCTGAAATTCGTCATCCTCAAAATCAGCCGGGCCCGCAAGAACATCGTCGTCTCGCACCGCGATTATCTCCTGCAGGAAAAAGATCGGCAGCGCAAGAGCCTGTTGGAAACCCTGAGCGTGGGGGAGCGCCGCACCGGCACCGTCAAGAATCTCACAGACTTCGGAGCCTTCATCGATCTCGGCGGGGCGGACGGTTTGCTCCATGTCGGGGACATCTCCTGGGGGCGCATCGGCCATCCCTCTGAAGTCTTGCACGTCGGCCGGCAGGTGGATGTCATGGTGCTGGCCGTCGACCGGGAGAATCAGAAGATCTCCTTAGGTCTGAAGCAGCTGTTGCCAAGCCCCTGGGAGCATGCGGAGGCCAAGTACCCCGCCGGCACGCGGCTCAAAGGCAAGGTCGTCAACCTGGTCCCGTACGGCGCGTTTGTCGAGGTGGAGCCCGGGATCGAAGGCTTGGTGCATATCTCGGAGCTGTCCTGGTCCAAGCGCCTGGGCCACCCCTCTGAGGTGCTGCAGGTACATCAAGAGATTGAGGCTGTGGTCCTGGCGGTGGATGCGAAGAACCAGCGGCTCTCGCTTGGCGTGCGGCAGGTGACCGGCGATCCGTGGCAAGGCGCGGCGGAGAAGTACCAGCTCGGCGCCAAGGTCGTGGGCCGTGTGCGGCAGCTCACGGACTTCGGCGCCTTCATCGAGCTCGAAGACGGGATTGAAGGGCTCCTGCACAACGCCGATATCTCGTGGACGCGAAAGATTAACCATCCCTCCGAGGTCTTGAAGAAAGGCAAAATGGTGGAAGCGGCGGTCCTCTCCCTCGATGTGGACGCGCGACGGATCACCCTCGGGATGAAACAACTCATGCCCGACCCCTGGCCGGAATTGGTTCAACGTTTCGCGCTCGGCTCGGCGGTCGAGGGCACCGTCACCAAGGTAGCCGGCTTCGGACTCTTCGTGGAGATTGCGCCCGATGTGGAAGGCCTGTGCCACCTCTCCGAGCTGGAGCTGGGGAACGATGAGAAAATCGATGACCGCTACCACGTCGGCGATCACGTGCGCGCCCAGGTCATCAAGCTCGATGAGCTCGAGCGACGCATTGGGTTGAGCAACAAGAACCTGCCTGCGCCGCGCACTGAGCAGACCCCCGGCGATTCGGCGCGGCAGGCAGGTCTGCCTCCCCCTGCGGCTTCCTCGGCCCCTCCTCCCGCGGCATAACACCCCCAGGGCACGATGACCCTGACCGAACAGCTCGCTCGCATCCGTCGCGGATGCGTGGATGTCATTACCGAGCAGTCCCTCAAAGCCAAGCTCTCAACGGGCCGCCAGCTCATCATCAAAGCCGGCTTTGACCCCACCGCGCCGGATCTTCACCTGGGCCACACGGTGCTGCTGCGCAAGCTGCGGCATTTCCAGGATCTCGGCCATCAAGTGATCTTCCTCATCGGTGATGCGACGGGCTTGGTGGGTGACCCCTCAGGCCAAACGCAGACCCGCCGCTTGCTCACCTGGGAGGACGTGCGCCGCAACGCCAAGACCTACCAAGAACAGGTGAAGGGCCTGCTGCTCACTGATCCGAAGGTATTTGAAGTGCGCTACAACAGCGAGTGGTTTCTTGGTGCCAGCCCCCAGATGCGGCAGAGCGGGGTGGAGCGGTTTGATTTCAGCAAGTTCGTGCCCCTCGCCTCCCGCGCCACCGTCTCGCGCCTGATGACCCGTGACGATTTCTCGAAACGGTTGAAAGCGGGCAAGCCGGTCAGCTTGCTGGAGCTGTTCTATCCGCTCATGCAGGGTTATGACTCCGTGAAGATTGCCGAGCAGCACGGCGCGTGCGATGTTGAAATTGGGGGGACGGACCAAACGTTCAACCTGCTCATGGGCCGCGAGCTCATGAGCGCGTATGGCTTTGATCCGCAGGTGGTGCTCACGATGCCGCTCTTGGAAGGGACCGATGGGGTCAACAAGATGTCCAAGTCGCTGGGCAACCAGATCGGCATCAGCGAGCCGCCGGATGAGATGTTCGGCAAGCTGATGTCGATTCCGGACACCTTGATCATCAAGTATTTCACGTTGTTGACGGATCGTGACAGCGCGCAGCTTGCGGCGCTGGAGAAACAGCTGAAGGCCAAACAGATCAACCCCCGCGACACCAAAGCCGATTTGGCAACCGACCTCGTCAGCCTGTACCATACCGCCGAAGCCGCGCAGCGGGCCAGGGAAGAGTTCTTCAAGGTATTTTCCCGCCGAGCGCCTCCCACGGAGATCTCCTCGCTGAAGATGACCGAGAAGGCGGACGGCCAGGTGGATCTGGTGAGCCTGCTCGTCGGTGCCAAGCTGGCCAAGAGCAACAACGACGCCCGCCGCCTCATCCGGCAGGGCGGCGTCAAGCTCAACGGGTTCCCCGTGGCAAGTCCCGTGGTGGCGCTGGCCCAAGCCAGCGGGGCGATCCTGCAAGTGGGATCCCGCCACTTCCGCAAGCTGGTGGTTTCTTCTTGACAACGTGGGTGGGTTGCGACTACCATACTCGGGCCTGATGAGAACGACAGGCGTGTACGCGCATTTGAAAAACTAGCGACGAGACAAACTTCTTTTGGGTGGCGCGGCAGAGCGCCTTCGGAAGAAGGCGCTCTTTTTGTCGCCACTTGTGATCTGTTCTTTGACAATTCGGGAGGATTGCTGACCCAGTCGTTTTCGGAGTTTCAGGTACTTCGTCAGATTCATTGACGGAGAGTTTGATCCTGGCTCAGAGCGAACGCTGGCGGCGTGGATAAGGCATGCAAGTCGCGCGATCCCCGCAAGGGGATAGCGGCTAACGGGTGCGTAACGCGTGGGGAACTTGTCCTGGAGACAGGGATAGCACTGCGAAAGCGGTGGTAATACCTGATAAGCCCAGAGCCTCGCATGGGGTGACGGGCAAAGATGGCCTCGACCGCAAGGTTGCTATCGCTTCAGGAGGGCCCCGCGTCCCATCAGCTAGTTGGTAGGGTCACGGCCTACCAAGGCGTGGACGGGTAGCTGGCCTGAGAGGGTGGTCAGCCACACTGGGACTGAGACACTGCCCAGACTCCTACGGGAGGCTGCAGTCGAGAATCTTTGGCAATGGGCGAAAGCCTGACCATGCGACGCCGCGTGCGGGATGAAGGCTTTCGGGTCGTAAACCGCTGTTACGAGGGACGAAGTCCGGCCCGTCAAACAAACGGGCGGGATTGACGGTACCTCGAGAGAAAGCCACGGCTAACTCCGTGCCAGCAGCCGCGGTAATACGGAGGTGGCAAGCGTTGCTCGGATTCATTGGGTGTAAAGGGCAAGTAGGCGGCTTCGCAAGTCGGGTGTGAAATCCCACGGCTTAACCGTGGAACTGCGCCCGAAACTGCGGGGCTTGAGGACGGGAGAGGCGAATGGAATTCCCGGTGTAAGGGTGAAATCTGTAGAGATCGGGAGGAACACCAGTGGCGAAGGCGATTCGCTGGACCGTTTCTGACGCTGAGAGGCGAAAGCTAGGGGAGCAAACAGGATTAGATACCCTGGTAGTCCTAGCCGTAAACGATGGGCACTAGGTGTTGGGTCTTTCGGGGCCCAGTGCCGTAGGTAACCCGTTAAGTGCCCCACCTGAGGAGTACGGCCGCAAGGTTGAAACTCAAAGGAATTGACGGGGGCCAGCACAAGCGGTGGAACATGTGGTTTAATTCGATGCTACGCGAAGAACCTTACCCAGGCTTGACATGCAGGAAGTAGGAACCTGAAAGGGGGACGACTCGTAACCAGTCGAGAGCTTGCACAGGTGCTGCATGGCTGTCGTCAGCTCGTGCCGTGAGGTGTTGGCTTAAGTGCCAAAACGAGCGCAACCATCGCTCACTGTTGCGACCAGGTCCGCAAGGATGCTGAGCACTCTGTGGGGACTGCCAGCGACGAGCTGGAGGAAGGTGGTGATGACGTCAAGTCCGTACGGCCTTTATGCCTGGGGCGACACACGTGTTACAATCCCCGCGACAGCGCGCTGCGACACCGCGAGGTGAAGCTAATCGCTTAAAAGCGGGGTCAGTTCAGATTGCAGGCTGCAACCCGCCTGCATGAAGCCGGAATCGCTAGTAACGGCGGATCAGCTACGCCGCCGTGAATACGTTCCCTGGCCTTGTACACACCGCCCGTCAAGCGATGGGAGCTGGAAGCACCCGAAGTCGGTGCGCCAACCCGCAAGGGAGGCAGCCGCCGAAGGTGAGTCTGGTGACTGGCGCTAAGTCGTAACAAGGTAGCCCCACGGGAACGCGGGGCTGGATCACCTCCTTTCTAAGGAGTAACACTCCTAACACGAAACGCCGAATCGAGCGGCGTTGGCAATCCTCCTGAATTTGTCAAATGGGTTGATCCTTCGACTCGCTGAGTGAGCGAAGCGAATTGAAGCATTGACGTATCAGCACGGAGTCGGTAGAATGCAGGAACCTTTCGCGGCCTCGTACGTGTGACGACCGTCACAACATACACGAGGCGGCAAAAAACGGACAAGCGCGTAGGCGGGCTTTCCGTTTTTTGTTTCGGTGAACGTCCTGCAGGCGAAACCATCACGGGCCGATAGCTCAGTTAGCAGAGCACCGTGCTGATAACGCGGGGGTCACAGGTGCAATTCCTGTTCGGCCCACCAGCTTGCTCTTTGAATCAGAACCTCGACCACTGCACCGATCACGGGGCAGTAGCTCAGTTGGGAGAGCGCCTGATTTGCATTCAGGAGGTCAGGGGTTCGATCCCCCTCTGCTCCAGGTATTCCTAGAGGGGTACGCACGCGCAGATTTTCATGCGCCCTCCACCCGCAGTCTACGGGAGTGGACGGCGCACCCTGCTCTTTGACAACTCATTGTCTCGCCGAGTAAGTCATTCGTGGTCAAGCTACTAAGGGCTTACGGTGGATGCCTTGGCTTTGACTGGCGATGAAGGACGCGGCAAGCTGCGATAAGCCTCGGGGAGCCGCAAGTAGGCTGTGATCCGGGGATCTCCGAATGGGGCAACCCTCCTGCCGTCATAGGCGGGAACCCGTCGCTGAATCCATAGGCGGCGTGGAGCGAACGCGGTGAAGTGAAACATCTCAGTACCCGCAGGAAGAAAAATCAAGTACGAGATTGCCTCAGTAGCGGCGAGCGAACAGGCAACAGTCCAAACCTTGATGGTGCCAAGCCTCGATGCGTTGCCGTCAGGGGGTTGTGGGGTCTTCTCGGAGTCCGGTCGAGCGGGCTCGTGGTGTTCCTGGTGATAGCCGAAGGGTCTGGAACGGCCCACCACAGATGGTGACAGTCCAGTAGGCGAAATCATCTCGGAACAGCATGGAGAGGAATCCCCAAGTACCACCGGACACGTGGAACCCGGTGGGAATCTGGGAGGCCCACCTTCCAAGACTCAATACACGTCAGAGCCCAATAGTGAACCAGTACCGTGAGGGAAAGGTGAAAAGAACGGCGGAAGCCGAGTGAAATAGAACCTGAAACCGTGAGCCTACACAGCAGTCCGAGCCTGCCGCAAGGCGGGTGAGGGCGTGCCTTTTGCATAATGATCCGGCGAGTTACTCGGGCAAGCGAGTCTAAGGCCTGATGAGGGCCGGAGGCGTAGCGAAAGCGAGTCCTAACCGGGCGCCCAAGCTTGTTCGAGTAGGCCCGAAGCTAGGTGATCGACCCATGGCCAGGATGAACCCCGCGTAACAGCGGGGGGAAGTCCGAACCCATCAGTGTTGAAAAACTGTGGGATGAGCTGTGGGTAGGGACGAAAGATCAATCAAACCTAGTGATAGCTGGTTCTCCCCGAAATAACTCTACGGTTAGCCTCGTGGGTTTGTCGGTGGGGGTAGAGCACTGAATGGGCTAGGGACCATACCAGGTTACCGAACCCAATCAAACTCCGAATACCACCGGCCCATACCACGGGAGTCAGCCTGTGCGGGATAAACTGCACAGACGCGAGGGAAACAACCCAGACCGCCTGCTAAGGTCCCCAAACGTCCGCTAAGTGGGAAAGGATGTCGGATTGCACAGACAGCCGGGATGTTGGCTTAGAGGCAGCCATCATTTAAAGAGTGCGTAACAGCTCACCGGTCGAGCGATCCGGCACCGACAATGATCGGGGCTCAAGCGGACTACCGACGCAGTGGATGATCTCATCCTTCGGGATGGGGTCGTGGTAGGGGAGCGTTCCGCGGTAGGATGAAGGTCTCTCGTGAGAGAGGCTGGACGAAGCGGAAGTGAGAATGTCGGAATGAGTAGCGATAAACTCCGTGAGAAACGGAGTCGCCGAAAGCCTAAGGGTTCCTGGGGAAGGTTAATCCGCCCAGGGTGAGTCGGTCCTAAGCTGAGGCCGCATGGCGTAAGCGATGGACAAGCCGTTAACATTCGGCTACCACGGACGGCGCGTTGATACGTCTGGTGACGCAGGAAGCTACACCATCCGGGCAGTGGTTGTCCCGGTCTAAGCCTGTAGCTCCGCCGCAAGGCGGGGTGAAGGGCGACGGGGAGCTGCGACTACGGTCAAGGTAAACTGGTGGAGGCTCAACTGCCAAGAAAAGCCAGGCGTGAAGTGTCGTTCGTGACCGTACCGCAATCCGACACAGGTAGGCTGGTCGAACAGACTAAGGCGCTCGAGTGACCCCCCGTTAAGGAACTCGGCAACTTGGCCCCGTAACTTCGGAAGAAGGGGTGTCTTGTCCCGTGAAGTCCCTCGTGGATGGAGCGGGATGAGATCACAGTAAAGAGGCCCAAGCGACTGTTTAGTAAAAACACAGGTCTGTGCGAAGCTGCGAAGGCGCGGTATACAGACTGACACCTGCCCAATGCTGGAAGGTTAAGGCAAGGCGTCATCCCGCCGCAAGGCGGGAGAAGCGTCGACCCGAAGCCCCAGTGAATGGCGGCCGTAACTATAACGGTCCTAAGGTAGCGAAATTCCTTGTCGGGTAAGTTCCGACGCGCACGAATGGTGTAACGACTTGGGCGCTGTCTCAACGGGGGACTCGGCGAAATTGTGGTCGCAGTGAAGACGCTGCGTGCCCGCATGTAGACGAAAAGACCCCAGAACCTTTACTGCAACCTGGTATTGAACAGGTGACTGAGCTGTGTAGGATAGGTGGGAGGCGTCGATCCCCGGCCGCTAGGTCGGGGGGAGCCAACGGTGAAATACCACCCTGCTTAACCGCGTGTTCTCACGTCGAATCTCTGAACCGAGACGACGGACAGTGCCAGGTGGGCAGTTTGACTGGGGCGGTTCCCTCCTAAAGGGTAACGGAGGGGCCCAAAGGTGCCCTCAGCGCGGTCGGCAATCGCGCGTCGAGTGTAAAGGCAGAAGGGCGCTTAACTGCGAGAGCGGCAGCTCGAGCAGGGACGAAAGTCGGGCTTAATGATCCGGCGGTGGAAGGTGGTATCGCCGTCGCTCAACGGATAATAGGTACTCTGGGGATAACAGGCTTATCGGATCTGAGAGTTCACATCGACGATCCGGTTTGGCACCTCGATGTCGGCTCATCGCATCCTGCGGCTGGAGAAGGTCGCAAGGGTCCGGCTGTTCGCCGGTTAAAGCGGTACGCGAGCTGGGTTTAGAACGTCGTGAGACAGTTCGGTCTCTATCTCATGTGGGCGGAGGAGATTTGAGGAGAGCTCCCTACAGTACGAGAGGACCTAGGGGGACGGACCTCCGGTGTCCCAGTTGTCCTGCCAAGGGCATCGCTGGGTAGCCGTGTCCGGAGAGGATAAGCGCTGAATGCATCTAAGTGCCAAGCCTCCTCCAAGATAAGATCTCCCGGGCGCAAGCCCCTGAAGGCCCCTGGCAGACTACCAGGTTGATAGGCCGCAGGTATAAGGCCCGCAAGGGCTTCAGCCAAGCGGTACTAATCGGCCGTGCGGCTTGACCACGAACTTTCTTATTCGGGCGAGACAATGAGTTGTCAACCAACTGAAGCACACAGCAGTTAGCAACTAGCACACAGGCCATTCTATTCGGTTCTGTCTGCTGTGTGCTGTCTGCTGTGTGCTGAACACGATTCCGGAGTGCCTATACCGAGGGGGTCACACCCGATCCCATTCCGAACTCGGTCGTTAAGCCCCTCAGGGCCGATGGTAGTTATCCCGCAAGGGATCGCGAGAGTAGGACGGCGCTCCGGGTTTTCTTTCACGGCGGTCAGCCATACGACTGACCGCCGTGTTGCTTTAGCACTGCGCAAGTGTATAATGGGCAACGCGTAGGGGGAGGAGGGCGGGTGTCAACCACGGAGGGGCCGATGGGGAGTAAGGCGCGGCAGCCGGTGCTGAAGATTCCGGAGTCGATGGCGGAGCGGATGTGGACGCATGCGGCCACACTCGGCGTGGTGCTGACGGCCGTGATGGCGATTAGCTTCTGGGCCAACTTGCCGGCGCAGATCCCGGCGCATTTCGATCTGGCGGGACGACCGGATGCCTGGTCAGGAAAGTGGATCCTGGCGCTGGTGGCAGTGATGAGCGCGGTGACGTATGCGGCCGTGGGGTTGGCCTGCCGGGCTCCCCACCGATTCTCCTATTTGGTCGCGATCACCCCGGAAAACGCCGAGCGTCAATACCGGTTCGCGCGGTTGCTCATGAGGGTGATTGAGGTCGAGGCCGTGTGGTTGATGACGTATCTGCAGTGGCAGACCATTCACGTCGCGCTGGGACGCTCCTTCGGACTCGGGATCTGGTGGTTTCCGGCGGTCATCGCCATCTTCGCGGCCACGGCCCTCTGGGGCATCGGCCGGGCCCGCGCCCTGCGCTAGGAGGAGACCATCAACAACAGGAGTCGGGATGGCGTATGACAGTCGGTTGGATCAGCAGCTCTTTGCGAAATCGTGGGAAGGCGGCGGTTCCAAGCTGACCGTGGGCGTGTACTCGTACAACCAGGGGCCGAAGAAGGTGCAGATCAGCCGGGCCTTGGTCGATCAGGAGCCGGGCCGGCCCAGCTTTGCGAAGTTGGGGCGTCTGACGAAGGACGAATTGCGGGGCATTTTACCGTTCTTACAGGAAGCGCTCACGATGCTGGGAAGTGAGAGCTGACGGAGGGAACCATGGGACGCAGACAGCAGATCACGGCACTGGTGGTGGCGCTGGCGGTGGGATGCGCCGGCTGCTTTGGCTCATTTAACCTGACGCGCAAGCTCTACAACTGGAACGACAGCGTCAGCAAGGACAAATGGATCAAAGAGGCGGTGTTCCTCGTGCTGATCTGGGCGCCCATCTACAGCCTGGCAGGGTTGGGCGATGCCGTGATCTTCAACACGATTGAGTTCTGGAGCGGCGAGAATCCGATCGACATGAAGACGACCTCATTGCCTCAGACCAAACGGATCGTGCGGGGCGACGACGAAGTCCGCCTGCGTGTTCAGGGGCACGAGCTATGGATTGAGCAGTTTGCGCGCGGCAAATCCGCTGGCAGCCTTCGGATCGTTCAGCAAGGCGAGCGGTCGGTGGCGATTGACCAGGATGGCCGCGTGCTGTTGACGGCGCAGACCCTGCCGGATGGCACGGTGCTGATCACCGAGGCCGGGGGAACTCAGTCCGTGCTCCGTGATTCGGACCTCGCCGGCTAACGAGCGAGCGGGGTTCAGGGCTCTCCGGAGGTGTGGAGGCGGAACCGGGCCAGGCGGTCGACGTACATGGTGGTGAGCATGGAACACGCGATCGCGGCGGCGAAGACATACACCCCGGCGCGTGGTTCCACCTTGGCCAGCGGCCCGAGCTTGACCAGGACGATGAGGATCGCCACGACGAACACATCCAGCATCGACCATTTGCCGAGCAGCTCAAGTCTGTGGAGGAGCCGGGCCCGTTGCGCTTGCGGCAACCGGACAAACCAGATGACTGACAGGGCTGCTAGCTTGACGACAGGGAACACGATGGAGAAGAACAACAATCCCGTCGCCAGCAGCAGTTCATTCGCCTCCCACAGGGCGACCACGCCGGTCCACACCGAGTAGGTGCTCTTCCAAAAGATCATCTGCTGGGCGTGCAGGAGGGGTAGGGACAGTCCCGTCAGGAGCAGGGTGGTGGAGACAAGCAACGCCACAGAAACTGCGAGCGTGTGAGCAGGATACAGCTGGCTGAGTGCGGAGGCTCTGGTGGCTACCTTGCTCATCGGTGAGCTTATAGCATGAATCGAACGGAAAAGCAAAGCCGTCGCTCGACAGCCGCCGGAATGTGGCAACCGCTGCCACGCGTCCTGGGCTTGCTGGGCCTGGCGGGATGCATGGCGCAGGTGTCGACGGTATCCCTGAAGCAGGTCGACGTGGCGCACGTGCAGATCGGTGAGACCACGGCCGAGGTTCGTCGAAAGCTGGGGAAGCCAAGACAGATCATCCCTGAGGCTGCTGATTCGGAGGGACGGCCGCTGGCTGTGACCTGGATCTATGATGCGCAGTCGGTCTCCGAACGGGACGTGGTCGGCAGCGTCCAGGCTGATCCGGCCAGTCCTGTGTCAGTGGACGCGGCCCAGCATACTGACAACGTCGGCGGGGCCACGTATCACATGGTATTTGTGGACGGCCGCGTCTCGCAGATTGTCGAACGGCCGTAACCCCTCGCCCGATGGGTACGTTCTATCGGCTCATAGGATTCTTCGGGGTGGCCATCTTTGTTGGCCTCTGCGTGGTCACCTATCTGACGCATCCCGAGCTGCTTCCTCAAGGATCCGTCCAACGAGTCGAGCGGCTCATCGATCAAGCCCGCACGATTCAAGAGCGTGTCAGCAGAGCGGGGACACGGCCGCATGGTTCCGCTCCGCCGATCGCCAAACCGTCTCCCCGGGCGGTTCGAACGCCATCTCCCGCGGCGTCTGCCAACCAGGTCACGCTGTACTTGGCGAACGGCGGGATGGTGACCGGAGAGCTGGTTCGCGAGTCAGCCGAAGGGGTGACCTTGCGATGGGACTATGGCGAGGTCGCCTTCTCGCGGGAGGAAGTCACACGGACCGTCAAAGGCCGGCAGATCCAGACGCCTGACGACATCGTCCTTCCACGGTCCGGAGGCGACTGATTAGGGCAGGATCGGAGGGCTGAACAGATTGACGAGTCGTTCCAGCTCAGCGAGATTGACCGGCTTGCAGATATAAAAGTCCGCGCCGAGCGACAACGCCCCCTTGATGACCTCGGTATGGTTGACGGCGCTGAGCATGAGGACCTTCGGCGTGGGGCGCAGCGCCTTCAGGCGTTTGAGCGTTTCGACGCCGTCCATGCCCGGCATGAGCAAATCGAGCAGCACGACGTTGGGACAAAAGATCTCCGCGAGCGCCACCGCTTCATCGCCTCCGCACACCGCTCGGACCGTGTAGCCCTTGTGCGCGAAGTACTGCTCCAGTAAGTGGCACACCTTCTCCTCATCATCCACGATCAAGAGTTTGCGTTGAGTCCCCGTCTGCTGCTTGGCCGGCCTAGGCTCCGTCAGCATGGGGCTCACCCCCTTCATGATAACTATACCATACTCCCACCCCTTAAATTCTACGGAGGCCTTGAAGCGGGATCGTGCGGTCAGGCATACTTTTGTTGAACGGCGCGTAAGAATGCTTAAGAACGTTCAACACGAGGAGGCTCCTGATGGCTCGTTCCCTCTTCATGATCATGGGAATGGCGATCGCGCTGGGGATGGTGGGCACAGTCTTCGCGGCCGAGAGCAAGCCGATTGAACAGCTTCCAGGCGATGTCGTGCGATGGTCGACCACCTGGATGGAGATTCCCAACCAGATGGTCCAGGTCAGCCGCGACGAAGGGCCGGTGTCGGGATTGCTCTGGGGACCGGCGAAAGGGACCGCGCTGATGATCCGCTCAACCACGGCTGCGCTGTGGGAAATGGTCAGGCCTGAGCAGCGAGCCGTTCCCCCCGGACGGGAGCAGGGAGCCGGAGCGCTCCTGCGCTACGAATTCTAGTCGCGTTGAAGGTCTTGGATCGAGGCCCGGCGAGCCGCCAATCGGGTGATTGGCGGCTTTTTTGTTCCTGTGTTATACTGCCTCCGATGTCCGGGCATTCGAAGTGGGCGGGGATCAAGCACAAGAAAGCGGTTGTCGACGCCCAGCGGGGGAAGGCCTTCAGCAAGGTCGTGCGCGAAATCACCGTCGCCGCGAAGATCGGCGGCGGCTCTCCGGAGGGCAACCCGCGCCTGCGGATGGCGATCTCCAAAGCCCGTGAGGTCAACCTCCCGAAAGACAAGATCGAACAGGCCATTAAAAAAGGCCTCGGGGAATTGCCCGGGGTGACCTACGAGGAGATGGTCCTCGAAGGCTACGGGCCTGGCGGGGTGGCGATCTTGGTGGAGGCGCTCACGGATAACCGCAACCGCAGCGCCGCGGAACTGCGCAACGTCTTCTCCAAACACGGGGGCAATCTCGCCGGAGCAGGCAGCGTCTCATGGCTGTTCCAGAAAAAGGGGTTGATTCTGGTGAAGGCGTCGCTGATCGATGAGGATCGGCTGATGGCGATCGGCCTCGAGGCGGGCGCGGAAGATATTCGTCAGGAAGGCGACACGTTCACCGTCACCACAACCCCCGCCGAGTTTGAAGGGGTCAAGCAGGCGTTGGCCGCGCAGGGCATTGTCTGGGAATCAGCCGATGTGAGCATGGTGCCCTCCTCCTCCGTGCGCGTGGAAGACCGTGCGACCGGCAAGCAGCTGTTGACGTTGCTGGACGCGTTGGAGGATCATGACGATGCCCAGCATGTGTATGCGAACTTCGATCTTCCCGACGCCATCCTGACGGAGCATTCCGCAGCCTAGTCGTCCATCATGGTGATTCTCGGGATTGACCCGGGGTTGAACGCAACAGGCTACGGCGTCATCTCCGTCCAGGCAGGGCAGTTGCAGGTGGTGGATGCCGGAGCGATCCGTCCCTCGCCTCGCCAGCCGCTTGGCGCGCGCTTGTCGCGCTTGTACGAGGCGCTGGGCAAGATCATGACGGCCCATCAGCCTTCGGTTGCAGTCCTCGAAGCCCTCTACACCCATCACGAGTATCTGACTACCGCCTCGCTCATGGCGCACGCGCGGGGAGCCGTTTGCCTGGCCCTCGCCCATCATCAGGTGCCACAGGTTGACTACCTCCCGACCCGCATCAAGAAAGCCCTCACGGGAAACGGGTCGGCGTCGAAGGAGCAGGTCGCACGGATGGTCGGCACGTGGCTGGGAAGGGATGCCTCCGCGTGGTCCATGGACACCACGGATGCGCTCGCCTTGGCCATCGCTCATGCACA
>MHGA01000033.1:356-18475 GCA_001804415.1 Candidatus Aquivivens invisus | reverse complement strand
TGCCCGCTCGCCCCTCGCGACGCCGGCCGCACGTCAGCCCTCGCCGCTGGCGGGACGCGAGAGGAACAGTCGATGATCTGCCGACTGCGCGGCATTGTTCGTGAACAAACCGAAGCCTCTCTCGTGATGGAGGTGCAGGGGGTCTGCTACCAAGTCTTCCTGCCCCCCTCCATCATGCGTGTCCTGGCGGAGAAACTCGCTCAGCAAGACCATCGGGAAGTTGAGCTCGTGACATTCCACTACCAACAGCTCGAGGTGGGTCGCGGGGTGCCCGTGCTGATTGGCTTCCTGAACGAGATCGAGCGGGAATTCTTTGAGCGGTTCATCACGGTCTCCGGGATCGGGCCGAAAGCGGCGCTGCGGGCGCTCACCAAGCCGATTCCCACCATCGCCAAAGCCATCGACGAAGGCCAGATGAGCGTCTTGCGTTCTCTGCCGGGGATCGGGGAGCAACGGGCCAAAGAGATCATCGCCAAGCTCCAAGGGAAGGTGGGCAAATACGCCTTGATCCAAGCCAAAGCGCAGCGCGAGCCCCTGCCCGACGAGGCGCAACCGTCGGTCGAGGAAGAAGCCGTTGCGATTCTGTTACAGCTTGAATACAAGAAGCCCGAAGCGAAGGCGATGGTCAAAGCCGCCTTGGCCAGAAATCCGAACGTGAAGACGGCCGAAGACGTCTTGAACGAAGTCTACCGGCAGCGTCAGTTCGGTGAACCTGTGCCCGCTCACGAACGGTCTGGCGATGCCGCCCTCCCCGTTGGCTAAAGACGAGTGCCTCCAGATGAAGGCCGTGCCCCCGCCGGAAGCCGAAGGCCGTCCGGTCCCAGAAACCGAAGAAGACCAGATTCTGAATCTCAGCCTGCGGCCGAAACGATTTGAGGAATTCGTCGGCCAGCATGCGGTGGTGGAGAACCTGCGCGTGGCGGTACAGGCCGCCAAGCGTCGCAAGGAACCCCTTGAACACTTGCTCTTGGCGGGTCCGCCAGGGCTGGGAAAAACCAGCCTAGCCCACATCATGGCCCACGAGATGTCCTCGAAGATCACCGCCACCAGCGGCCCGGCCATCGAACGGGCCGGGGATCTGATCGGCATTCTCACCAATCTGGGGCAGGGGGACGTGCTCTTCATCGATGAGATCCATCGCCTCTCCAAAGTGGTGGAGGAATTCCTGTATCCCGCGATGGAAAACTACGAGATCGATTTTGTCGTCGATAAAGGCCCCTATGCGAAGACCATCAAGTTCCGCCTCAAGCATTTCACGTTGGTGGGGGCGACGACCCGCGCGGGGCTGCTGTCCAACCCGTTGCGCAGCCGCTTCGGCATGGTCTATCATCTGGACTTCTATCAGCCGAAGGAGCTCGAGGAAATCGTCCGGCGTTCCGCCAAGGTCTTGGGATTGACCGTTCAGGAGGACGCCTGCGCGGAGATCTCGCGCCGTTCACGCGGGACCCCCCGGGTCGCCAACCGGCTGTTGCGGCGTGTGCGGGACTACGCGCAGGTCAAACGACAGGGCCAGGTCACCACGGAGGTGGCCGAGGCGGCCCTCCACGCGCAGGGCGTGGATGCCTATGGGCTTGATCCGATTGACCGCAAGGTCCTGCGCGCCATCATGGACGTCTACGGGGGCGGGCCGGTCGGCATTGAAGCCTTGGCGGCGGCCTTGAGCGAGGAACGGGATACGATCGTCGACATCGTCGAACCGTTTCTGTTATCGGCGGGATTCCTCAAGCGCACCGCGCGAGGACGCAAAGCCACGCGGCTGGCCTACCAACACCTCGCCCAAGTCAAAGACGCGCGGGTGGAATTGTTCGCGACGTGATGGGATGCGTTCCTTCCTGATGACGGTCATGCTTGGGTGGGTGGCGGGGGCGGGGCAGGGTGTGGCGGCCGCGGAGTCCGCGGCGTTGCCCTCGAAGACCCTCTGGATTCGAGTCGCGGTGGTGCGCAACCAACCGCAGGTGGATCTGGCCATCCACGGCCGGTTTCGCCTGGTCGCTTCGAACACTGCGGATGTCGTGCGCGAGGGATCCCATTTGCCCCGGGTTGCCGTCCGAGCCGTCCCCGAAGGCATCCTGGTGGGTGAGGAGCGTTTTGCGCTCTCCGGTCTTCGCGTCGAGCCGACCCGCGATGCCACCATCAACCTGAACGGCCAGCAGTTGAGAGGCATCGTCGAAATCGTCCGGCAGAAAGACGTCTCGCTCTTGGTCATCAATCATGTCGCCTTGGAAGACTACCTGCAGGGGGTCCTCAGCAAGGAGGCTCCCTCCTACTGGCCTGCGGAGGCGCTGCGGGCGCTGGCGATTGCGGCCCGCACCTACGCCCTCTTCCAGCGGCTGTCGAAAGCCTCTGTCGATTACGACGTGACGAGCGACGTCCTCTCCCAGGTCTACGCCGGAAAGACGGGGGAGAAGTGGCGAACCAACCGGATCGTGCAAGAGACCTCCGGGTTCATTCTCCTGTACCAAGGCCAGGCGTTTCCCGCGTTTTACCATTCGACCTGCGGAGGCCTGACCGAAGACGCCCAGGTCATGGGGTCCTTTGATCTTGCGCCCCTGAAGGGAAGTCGGATGTGTCCGTACTGCCACGAATCGCCGTTCTACCGTTGGCAGCGACGGGTGACCGCGGCCGACTTGGCCTGGGCGGTCAAACAGCAGCGGGGCACCTCGATCTGGCCCGTGACGGATCTTGAAATCGCCGGCCGCACGCCGAGCGGTCGCGTCGCGCAGGTGCGTCTCCGCGGCTCCAAGGTCCTTGTGCTCAGCGGCTATGAGTTCCGGCAGCTCCTGGGCTTCTCGACCATTCGCTCCACGGCCTTTTCCGTCACCCCAGAAGGCGAGGCGTTCCTGCTGCGTGGTCAGGGCTGGGGGCATGGGGTGGGTTTGTGCCAATGGGGGGCCGCCGAGTTGGCCCGGCGGGGGCTTCGGGCCCGTGAAATTCTCTCGTTCTATTATCCCCAGGCCGATGTGGTTCGGTGGGGGGACGTGCCGCTTCGTGTGATTCCGCGACAGGGGGTGCCGTGATGCCGCAACAAGCCGTGCCCAATCCGATGGGCATGATGTTTCCGGTGTTGATGATGTTCCTGATTTTCTACGTGTTGGTCTTCCGTCCCCAAACGAAGGCGCGGAAGGCACATGAGCAGATGGTCAAGCAGCTCAAGAAACACGATGAGGTGGTGACGAGCGGGGGCATGTTCGGGACCGTGGTCAACGTCAAACCGGATGCCGTCACCCTCAGGGTGGATGAGAACGTGCGGATCGATGTGGAGAAATCCGCCATCGCCCGCTTGGTCAAGTCCCGCAGCGGGGAGTCCGAATCGGGATCGGAGGCTCGTGCCTGATGCCCTCCAGCATGAAATGGCGGGTGCCGGTCGTCCTGGCAGCGATCGGGCTCTCGGCGTGGTTTGCGTTTCCGCTGTCGCAACGCATCAATCTGGGGTTGGATCTGCAGGGCGGGATGCATTTGATCCTGCGGGTCGACGCCTCCGCGGTCAAGGAGGACGTCAGGGATCGCGATGTGACCGGCGTGGCCCTCGAGATCATCCGCAACCGCGTCGACCAGTTCGGCGTGCGCGAGCCGCTCATCCAGCGCCAGGGCAGCGAGCACATCCTGGTGCAATTGCCCGGGGTCACGGATCGGGATCGCGCCTTGAAGCTGATCGGGCAGACCGCGCTCCTGGAGTTCAAGCTGGTGGCGGACAATCCCCGGCTGGTTGAGCGCGCCCTGAAAGGCGAGGCGCCTCAAGGCTTCGAGTTGCGGGCAGACGAAGACGGCTCTCCCTTGTTGCTCGATACCGAAGGCGCATTGACCGGCGCGATCTTGTCGGATGCGTGGGTGGAGCCCGGCGAGCTCGGCTTGCCGGATGTGAATTTCCGGCTCAACCGCGACGGCGCCAGAGCGTTCGCGCAGCTGACCGGCGCGAACATCAATCGGCGGCTCGCCATCGTCCTCGACGGCACGGTGCAATCCGCCCCCGTCATTCAAAGCCGTATCGCCGACTCGGGACGGATCACCGGCCGATTCACGAGAGAGCAGGCGAACGACCTGGCCATTGTCCTTCGGGCCGGCGCGCTGCCCGCTCCGATCAGGGTTGAGGAAGAACGCACCGTGGGGCCGAGCCTCGGACGGGATTCGATTCGAGCCGGCTTGGCCGCGACGGCCATCGGGGCCTCGCTGGTGGTGGTGTTTATGGTCCTCTATTACCATCTGGCCGGTGCGGTGGCCGTCCTCGCGTTGGCCTTGAACCTGCTCATCATCTTAGGCTCGCTGGGCTACCTCCATGCGACCCTGACCCTGCCGGGCATCGCGGGCATGATCTTGACGCTCGGCATGGCGGTGGATGCGAACGTCTTGATCTATGAGCGGATTCGAGAGGAGTTGAAAGCCGGCCGCCCCTTAAGCTCCGCCATCGCCGCGGGCTATGACAAAGCGTTCTCCGCCATCTTCGATTCCAACGTGACCACGGTCATCGCGGCGGCGTTCCTCTACTGGTTCGGCACAGGCCCCATCCGCGGCTTCGCCACCACCCTGACCGCCGGCATCATCGCCAGCATGTTCACGGCCGTCTTTGTCACGCGGGTGGTCTTTGACATCCTGCTGGGTTTGGGGCGGCTGAACCGGTTGTCGATGGCGAAGCTGATTGGCGAGACGAGGATCGATTTCGTCGGCAAGCGCCGGCTGTGTTACGTGCTCTCGGCGCTGGTCATCGGGATCGGGATCGCGGCCTTCATCCAGCGCGGGCCGCAGCGCTACGGGATCGACTTCGCCGGCGGGCTCTTGCAGGAATACCGCGTGGATCATCCGGTGACGGCCGACGCGATGCGCGCGACGTTGCGCAAGGTGGGCCTGGGGGAGGCGGTGATCCAGGAGTTCGGCTCGCCCACCGAGTGGCTCATCCGCACGGCGGATGACACCGATGCGGACGTCGAACGGACCATCGCGCTCACGCGGGAGGCGCTCTACGCGGATTTGGCGGGAACTGCTCCGCCGGAGCTGGTTCGAATGGAGCGGGTCGGGCCGGTCGTGGGGAAGATCCTCCGCGAGAAAGCTTGGTGGGCGATTGCCTGGTCCATGGTGGGCATTCTCCTCTATGTGGCGTTCCGGTTCCGTCACGTCGACTTCGGATTGGCGGGCGGGATCGCGCTCCTGCACGATGTGGTGGTGGCGGCGGGGATGCTCTGCCTGATGCAGCGCCCGATTGATCTGATCATTGTCGCGGGGCTGCTCACCATCGCCGGGTTCTCGATCAACGACACGATCGTCATTTACGACCGCGTGCGGGAAAACCTCCGCGCCGCGAGGAAGGTCGATCTGGGCCAGATCATCAACCTGAGCGTCAATCAGATGTTCTCGCGCACCCTCCTGACCTCGCTCACCGTGATCGTCGAGGTGCTGGCCCTCTACTTCTTCGGGGGTGAGGTGCTGCGCGATTTTGCGTTGTGCTTGCTTGTTGGCTTCATCTCCGGCGTCTACTCGACGGTCTACATCGCCTCGGCGCTCGTCATCACGTGGCGGCGGGCCTTCAAACCCTCGTGATGTCCTCGCGTTCAGTGTGGCAGGTCGTGGCGGCGGACCCGGTGAGCGCCCATCGCCTGGCTCAGGCCTGCGGGTTGCCGCCGCTCGTCGGGCAATTCCTCCTCAACCGTGGCCTGGCACATCCCGCCGGGGTGGAGCGGTTTTTCGCTCCGACCCTAGACAGCCTGGACGATCCGCGACATCTGCCTGATCTGCCGAAGGCCGTGGCGCGCATCCGTCGGGCGATGGCTGCTCGGACGCCCATCCTGGTATTCGGGGATTCGGATGCGGATGGCATCACGGCCTCGGCCATCGTCTTTGAATGTCTGGCCTCGCTCGGGGCCAGGGTTGCGGTTCGGATCTCAAACCGCCTGGCGCACGGCTATGGGTTTCCGAAGACGCTGATCAGCGAGGCGGCCCGCGCGAAGACGGGCCTGATGGTCCTGGTCGATTGCGGGACGAATCAAGCGGAGGAAATCCGGGAGTTGGCGAAGCGGGGGATCGAGACGATCGTCCTCGATCATCATCTCCCGACCGCGGACCTCGCGCATCCCGCCGCACTGGTGAACCCGCATGCCCATGAGACAGCCGGCAAGGAGCTGTGCAGCGCAGGGCTCGCCTTCAAGCTGGCTCAGGCGCTGTGGGGGACGGCTGATGAGCGGCTTGTCTCACTGTCGGAGCTGGCGGCGATCGGCACCCTGGCGGACTGCGCGCCGCTGGTTGGCGACAATCGAATCCTCGTCGTCCTGGGGCTTCGCCGGTTGCTGCAGACGCACCGGCCAGGCCTGCGGCTGCTCTGTCAGACGGTTGGATTGACGAGCGCAACACCGGAGCAGGTGCTGCAACGCCTCACGCCGTGTCTCAATGCGGCAGGTCGTTTGGGAGATGCTCAGCGGGTGTGGCGGTTGTTGGTGGAGTCGTCGCTGAGCCGCGCCAAGCCGCTGATCCGGGCCATTCGGAAGATCCATGCCGCCAGCAAAGCCCTTCACAGAAAAATTCTCTCTGAAGCCCATGAGCAAGCCGGCCGGCTTCATTTGAAGGATCACGCGGTGGTGGTCATCGGTCGACAGGGATGGCATCCGGGATTTATGGGGCCGGTGGCCGCCCAGCTGGCGGACCGGTTCGAGCGGCCGGCCATTGCGATTGCGATGGATGACCAAACAGCCGTCGGATCAGGACGCTCGTTCGGCATGATGAATCTGTTGGAGGCTCTTCGAGCGTGCGAAGGCGTGTTGCTGCGTTACGGCGGGCATGCCCGCGCCTGCGGTCTGACGCTGTCGCCGATGAATCTGGAGCGGTTTCGCGAGCAGATCAACCGCTACGCGCAGGCGGCTGAACTGCATCTTCGCGCCGGCCGGATGTTGCAGATCGACGTGCAGGTGGCCTTGCAGGAGATCACGCCGGAGGTGGCGTCGTCGGTTGAGCGTTTTGCGCCCTTTGGGGTGGGGAACGGACGGCCCCTCGTGATGCTTCGTCAGGTGCGCGTTGAGGAAGACGCGGGACGCGCGCCCTGGGTGACGGATGGGCGGACGACTCGGCGGATCTGGGGGAAACGATTGGCGCTTCGGTGCGACGAAGGCTATGATCTCGTCGGCAGCCCTCGCCTGATCAACGGGGACGCTGCGGTATCGCTGCGCGAAGCCCGGCTTGCCCTGACGGAGCTTTCTGAACCCGCCCGTGCTTGATGCACTCCGTGCACACCAGCACGCGTTTGGGGGAGCCGTTCAGCAAGACTTTGACGCGTTGGAGATTGGCTTGGAAGCGCCGGAGATTCTTGCGGACAATGCGGCGTCCCACCCCACCTTTCACCTTGGCTTGTCCTCGGCGGGTGTAGTGACGCCCCGCCACTGATCGTTTGCCGCAACTCACGCACGCTCGCATTTGAAGGATTCACGGGTTGAACCACCCATTATAAACACAAAATGACTGTTCAACAAGCACCGTTGCGGCAGCGTTCGGTTCGGTATGTGAAAGGCGTCGGCCCGGCGCGGGCTGAGCAGCTGGCTCGGCTGGGCGTTCGTTCGGTTGAGGACTTGGTCTGGTATGCGCCGCGCCGCTACGAAGATCGCAGCCGGCTGCACGCCATCCGCCAGTTGGCGCCAGGCCAGGTGGCGACCGTCCGAAGCCATGTGCTGGCCAAGAGCCTCAGGCGCCTGCCAGGCGGGCGCACGCTCATGCAGGCGGCGGTCGGGGATGCGACCGGCGTGCTGGAGTGCGTGTGGTTCAACCAGCCGTACCTGGACAAGTTCTTGCGGGTCGGTGAGGATCTCATCATCCACGGGCGTGTTGAGGCGTCGGGCCGTCGGCTGCAGGTCATCCATCCGGAGATCGAACATCTTGACAGCACGACAGACGACGAGCAGGAATCGGCCGATCTTGGCCTCAACATGGGTCGCCTCGTGCCGATTTACCCCCTCACCGAAGGCCTTAATCAACGATGGTTCCGACGCATCGTTAAGACCGCCCTGGCTGATGAGACGCTCGCCGCGCACGACGCGCTTCCTGAACGCCTCCGCCACGCGCACCACCTGCCGTCCTTCGCATGGGCCGTTGGGCAGCTCCATTTCCCCGATACGTGGGATGACCTCGAGGCGGCCAGGCGCCGCCTGATCTTTGAAGAGCTGTTCCTGATGCAGGTGGTCCTCGCCTCCCGGCGCGCGCGATTCGCCTCACGCCTGAAACCGCAGCGCTACCAATCTTCCGGGCCGCTCGTCGAGGCCTTGAGGAATCGGCTGCCGTTTGACCTGACCTTCAGCCAGCAGCAGGTGCTCCGGGAGCTGGTCGGCGATCTCTGTCAGCCGCATCCGATGCTCCGGTTGCTCCAGGGCGATGTCGGATGTGGCAAGACGGTGGTCGCGGCGCTGCTGACGGCCGTCGTCGCGCAAGGCGGCTATCAGAGTGCCTTGATGGCGCCGACAGAGTTGCTCGCGGAGCAACATGCCCGGGTGCTGCGCGGATATTTCGAGCCGATCGGGATTGCGGTCCGGCTCATCTCGCAGGGGCTCACCACCAAGCAGCGCGACACCGTGATGCAGGAGATTGCGTCCGGGAAAGCCCAGGTGGTCGTGGGGACGCATGCCCTGATCCAGGGCGGGGTGCGGTTTGCCAATCTCGCGCTGGTCATCATCGATGAGCAGCACAAGTTCGGCGTCGTCCAGCGCAAAGCGCTCGTGACCAAGGCGCGCCTGCCCGATGTCCTGGTGATGACCGCCACCCCGATTCCTCGGACGCTCGCCCTGTCGCTCTATGGGGATCTGGCGGTGTCCACGATCACCCAGCTGCCGCCGGGGCGCCTGCCGGTTCGCACGGTCTGGTACCGGGAGGCGCAACGCCTCCAGGCGTATGAAGACATCCGGCAGCAGCTCCGCCAGGGCCGTCAAGCGTATGTCGTCTATCCCCTGATCGAGGCCAGCACCCGCCAGGACCTCAAAGCCGCGACTCAAATGGCTCGCACGCTTCAGGCGCAGGGCTTCCCGGCGCATCGGGTCGCGCTGTTGCACGGGAACATGCGCTCGAAAGAGAAGGATGCCGCCATGCGGGCGTTTGTCGAGGGCAGGACCCATCTCCTCGTCTCGACGGTCATTGTTGAAGTGGGGCTCGATGTGCCCAACGCCACCCTCATGCTCATTGAGCATCCGGAGCGATTCGGCTTGGCGCAGCTCCACCAGTTGCGTGGCCGCATCGGACGCGGCGGATTCGCCTCGACGTGCCTGCTGATCAGCGACACGGCCGATGAGCTGGCGGCCAAGCGGCTCCAGGCGTTTGTCGAGACGACCGACGGGTTTCAATTGGCCGAGCGCGACCTGCAGCTCAGAGGGCCGGGGGAATTGCTGGGCAGGCGCCAGCATGGCTGGATGCGGTTTCGCCTCGCGGATCTCAGCCGCGATGCCGGCCTCTTGGAGCTGGCCCGGCAGGAAGCGACCGCCGAAGTCACGCACCACCCCGAGCCTCTGAAACCGTCTCGGTCGTGACCCTCGATGACCTATATCCTGGCCGGCGCGTTGAAAGGCGCGAGGCTCACCGTGCCACCCCACATTCGCGCCACGGAAGCCAAGGTGCGCCTGGCGCTGTTCAACGTCCTGCAAGCGGTGACCGAAGGGGCGCGGGTCCTGGACGGGTGTGCGGGCAGCGGGGCGCTTGGGCTTGAGGCCGTCTCGCGCGGGGCGTCCTCGGTGGTCTTCGTGGAGTCGGACTCTCGGTGCCTTCGCGCCATTCGGGAGAATCTGGCCCGAGCGCGCGACAAAGGGCTGCAGGCCAAAGCCGAGATCATGCGCGCTGACCTGATCCGGGGGCTGCGCCTCTTGGCAGGTCGCGGGAACGTCTTTGACCTGATGCTGCTGGACCCGCCGTATCGCGACGCGGTGGGGAAAAAAGCCTTGAACACCGTCGCTGGGTGTGCTATGCTTGCACCCGCTGGGGTCCTCTGTCTGGAGCACGCCGAGAGCTCCGTGGTGCCGTCAGAGGTGGGAACGCTAACACTGGCGAAGCAGCACCGGTACGGTGGTACGGTGCTTTCTTTTTATGCGAGCGGTCTATCCAGGAACCTTTGATCCCGTCACCTACGGCCACATCGATCTCATCAAACGGGCCATCAAGGTCTTTGATGAGGTGATCGTGGCGGTGGCCCACAACGCGGGCAAGCGCCCCCTCTTTTCTGTCACCGAACGCGTCGGCTTGCTCACGCAGGCGACCCGGGGACTTCGGAAGGTGCGCATCGATGAGTTTGATGGCCTGGTCGTGGACTATGCGCGCCGCCTGGGGGCGAAGGTCGTCATCCGGGGCTTGCGGATGCTGTCGGACTTCGAGTACGAGTTTCAGATGGCCTTGACGAATCGCAAGCTCTCCGACGAGGTGGAAACGATTTTCTTGATGCCGCACGAATCCTACGCCTATGTGTCCGCCAGGCTCATCAAGGAAGCCGCAGGATTAGGAGCCAACCTGGCGGCTTTCGTTCCCCCGTTTGTGGAAACGGCGCTTCGACGCAAGCTTCGCAAGCGATCGCGATGACCGTCTCCGCACCGACCGGTGAGGGCGTCCTGATGATGAACATCCACGTCAACCGCGTGCCGTTTGAAGGTCTTCGCGAGGAGACGAGCTGCGATCCCTCGGAGATGGATCTGGGTCGCTTTGACGTCCATCCCACCAGCCCAATCGCCCTCTCGTGCTTCATCACGAAAGCCGACCGGGAGCTCGTGGTGCAGGCGACTCTCCGGTATCAGCTCCAGATGTGCTGTTCGAAGTGCCTGGAGACCTTCGCCTCGCCCGTGGTGACCCAGGCCACCTTCAGTTACCAGGTGGCTCCGACCGATGTGGTGGACATGACGGACGATCTCCGGCAAGAAATCATCCTCTCGTACCCCATGATTCCGATCTGTCAGTCGAGTTGCCTGGGTCTCTGTCCGCGCTGCGGGCAGAACCGAAACCGCGGCGCGTGTCGCTGCGAACAAGGAGCGTGAAGCCACCATGGCACTTCCGAAACGACGGCACGCCATTGCTCGGCGGAACAAACGGCGGTCGCACTGGAAACCCCGGCTTCCCGCCCTGACCCGTTGTCCCCAGTGCGCCCAGGCGATTGTGCCCCATCGCGTCTGTCCGCACTGCGGGACCTACCGCGGCCGCCAAATCCTCACCATCGCCTCCAAGGACAAGAAAAGCCCGTAGGCGCACCGATGAATTTTGGATTTTGTCCACCAACATACTTGGCGGATCCGCCATGCGCTGTGGCGGAGATTTTAGATTTTGGATTACGGTTTTTCCATACCGCATTCCGCACTCCGCATTCCGCATTCAAGGGCGGTCCATGAAGATCGCATTGGATGCCATGGGGGGCGATACGGCCCCTGAGACGACCATCGCGGGGGCGATCCGCGCCGCCCGCGAGCTGCCCGTGGACATCGTGCTCATCGGGCCGCAGGACGTGCTGGCAACCCGCCTGGATCGTTACCGTCGTCGGCCCCCCAACCTGTCCGTGATCCACGCTCCCGAGGTGATCGGCATGGACGAGTCGCCCGTGGCGAGCGTCCGGAAAAAACGCGGTTCCTCCATCAACGTCGGCGTGGAGCTCCTTCGAGACGGGAAGGTCCAGGCGTTCGTGTCGGCGGGCAACACGGGCGCGGTGGTCAGCGCCTCGACGCTGTTCCTCGGCTTGCTGCCGGGGGCGGAGCGGCCGGGCATCGGCATTGTCCTGCCGGGCCTCCAGGGTGAGACGCTGCTTATCGACGTGGGCGCCAACATCGCCCCCAAGCCAAGCCACTTGCTGCAATACGCCTTGATGGGCGAGGCGTACGTGCGCGAGGTCTTGGGTCGCCCCAAGCCCACTGTGGCCCTGCTGAATGTCGGCGAGGAGGAGACGAAAGGCACCGATTTCATCCGGGAGACGTACAATCTCCTGGAGTCGTCCGGAGCGAATTTCGTGGGCAATGCCGAAGGACGGGATCTCTTCGCCGGCACCATCAACGTCATTGTCTGCGACGGCTTTGTCGGCAATGTCGCGTTGAAGACGGCGGAGAGCATGGCGAAGGCGATCAGCCAGGTCCTCAAGCGTTCCTTGGCGATGAGCCCCATCACGCGTCTCGGCGCGTGGCTGTCGCAATCCGCCTTCAAGGCCATGCGCAAAGAGATCGATTATGCCGAGTACGGGGGCGCTCCCCTGCTGGGGGTCAACGGCGTGTGCATTATCGCCCACGGCTCCTCCACGGCCAAGGCGATCAAGAACGCCCTTCGTGCCGGCTATGAATCCGCCCGCCACGACGTGAACCGTCACTTGATGGCAGCCCTCCAGCGCCAGACCCAGCCTATTCAGGGATGACGCCACCGGGTTCGAAGGACCGTATCGGCATCGTGGGCTTGGGGATGAACGTCCCCAAGAAGATTCTCACCAACTTCGACCTGGAGAAGATGGTCGAAACCTCGGATGCCTGGATCATCGAACGGACGGGCATCCGGGAGCGCCGGATCTGTGAGCCGGGAACCGGCACGAGCGACCTCGCCTATCCCGCCGCCGTTGACGCGCTCAAGCAGGCGGGCCTGAAGCCCCAGGACGTCGATTTGATCATTGTCGGTACCACCTCGCCGGACATGATCTTCCCGTCAACCGCGTGCGTCCTCCAGCATCGCCTGGGCGCGACCGCGGCGGCGTGCTTTGACCTCGCCGCCGCCTGCTCCGGATCGGTCTTTGCCATGATTACGGCGCAGCAGTACCTGCAGACGGGTCGTTACAAGCACGCCCTCGTCGTGGGCGCGGAGATCATCTCCAATTTCGTCGACTGGACCGATCGCTCCACCTGCGTGCTGTTCGGCGACGGGGCAGGGGCCTGCGTGATGACGAAGGTGGACCGAGGCGGGATGCTCGCCACCGACATGGGCGCTGACGGCTCGGCGGCGGAATTGCTCTACATCCCGGGCGGGGGATCGAAGGCCCCGTCCTCTCACGCCTCCGTCGACCAGCGGTTGCACTACCTGCGGATGAACGGCACGGAGGTCTTTAAGCTCGCCGTGCGCCGCATGGCCGAATCGGCCAAAACGGTGCTGGCCCAGGCGGGTTTTGGCCTCAAAGATCTCGACTGCCTCATTCCGCATCAGGCGAATACCCGCATCATCCAGGCCATGGCCAAGTTGGCCGGCATCCCGATGGAGAAAGTGTTCGTCAACGTGGAACGCTACGGCAATACCTCAGCCGCCTCCAACCTCATGGCTCTGTACGAAGCCGCGCAGAGCGGGGCGATCAAGCGAGGGGATCGCGTGGTCCTCGTCGCCTTCGGCGCGGGCCTCACCTGGGGCTCCATCCTCCTCGAGTGGTAACCGTCCAGTGACTAGTGATCAGTGGTCAGTGACCAGTGAAGGCCCAAAGACGATGACGCTTCTCTATTCTTTGCTCGATCCCCTCTTTTTCCACACTAGTCACCAGTCACTAGTCACCAGTCACTAGTCACCAGTCACTGGTCACTTGCCTTCATGATGGCTCTCGCATATCTGTTCCCGGGCCAAGGCGCGCAGGCGGTGGGGATGGGCAAGGCGTTCTACGACCGCTTTGCCGAATCCCGCGACCTCTACAAGCGCGCCAACCTCCACCTCGGGTTTGATGTCGCCGCCTTGTGCTTCGAAGGCCCCCTGGAGGAGCTGACCAAAACCGAGAAGTGCCAGCCGGCGCTTTTTGTCACCTCGCTGGCCGCCTTCGCGGCGTTTCACGCCGTCGCACCGTCCTGCAAACCGGTCGGCTCGGCGGGGCTCAGCCTTGGGGAGCTGACCGCCCTGACTGCCGCCGATGCGTTTCGCTTTACCGATGGGCTCTACCTCGTGCAGGCCAGAGCCGACGCCATGGCGGAGTGTGCTGCGCATCAGCAGGGGACGATGCTGGCGGTCATCGGATTGTCCCGCGAGGCGCTGGAGGAGATCGGCCGACAGGCAGGGGTGGTGGTCGCCAACGTCAACGCCCCTGACCAGCTCGTCCTGTCAGGGTCTGTGGAGGGAATCGAGCAAGCGGAGGGGTTGGTGAAGGCCAAGGGGGCGAAGCGGGCGATTCGTCTGGAGGTCGCCGGAGCGTTTCACTCCCCGCTCATGCAGCCCGCGGCGGCCACATTCAAGGAGGCGTTGGCGAAGGTGAACATTGATCCGCCCACCTTTCCCGTCATCAGCAACGTGACAGGTCAGCCGGTCTTAACGTCCGATGAGATCCGCGAGCTCCTCGTCAGACAAATCGTCAGCCCCGTCTTGTGGGAGCCTTCGATGCGGCGGCTCATCCAGGATGGGGCGGCCCACTTCGTTGAATTCCCGCCTGCGCGGGTCCTGACCGGCCTGCTGCGGAAGATTGACCCCTCGGTCAAGGGGATTACGATCGACGAACCCTCCGACCTCGAGAAGCTCTCCGATCTCATCAAACCCACGGTTTAGCACACAGCAGTTAGCACACAGCAGACAGAGAGAGTCTGTGTGCTGTTTGCTGTGTGCTGTCTGCTGAGGTTAGGTGAGGGCCATCATGCGCTCGATGGGAATGAGCGCGCGCTTCGCGATGGCGGGATCGACCGTCACCCGGTGCTGCAGCCGCACCAGGGACCAGAACAGCTTGTCCAACGTGTTGCGCTGCATGTAGTGGCAGGACGCGTGCTCGCTGGCAGGGAGGAACGTCTTCTCAGGATTGTCCTTGCGCATGCGGTGCAGGATGCCGTTTTCGGTGGCGATGATGAACGTCTTCGCGGGGGAGCTGCGCACGTACGTCACCATGCCTTCCGTTGAGAGGATCTGATCCGCCAGATCCATCTGCTTTGTCAGACACCCGCACTCCGGGTGCATCAAAAACTCCGCCTCAGGACACTGCTCGCGCAGCGCGTCGATCTTCTCCGGAATAATCACCGCATGGGCAGGGCAGTAGCCCTTCCAGAGGTGGATGGCGCGCTTCGTCTTGGCCTTGAGGTAGCTTCCGAGGTAGTAATCCGGGATAAACAAGATCTCTTTGTCTTCCGGGATGCTCTCGATCACGCGCACCCCGTTGGAAGACGTGCAGCAGTAGTCGCACTCAGCCTTCACCGCGGCTGAGGTATTGATGTAGCAGAGGACGACCCCGTCGGGGTGGGCCGCTTTCCATTGGCGGACCTGCTCCGCGATGACCATGTCGGCCAGGGCACAGCCCGCCCCCAGGTCCGGGATCAACACGGTCTTGGCGGGATTCAGCATGGCCGCGGTCTCAGCCATGAAGTGGACTCCGCAGAACACGATGGTGTCGGCGTCCGTCGTTCTGGCGTACTTCGCCAGGTTCAGCGAATCCCCCACGCAATCCGCCACATCCTGAATCGCCCCTTCCTGGTAATTATGGGCCAGGATCACCGCGTTGCGCTCTTGCTTCAACACGGCGATCTTCTCCCTCAGCAGGCCGTAGTGGGGGGGCTCATGCCCGTTCGTGGCATGGCCGTTTGTGCCATGCCCGTTCCCACTGATCTGTGCGCTGTGTGCTGTGTGCTGTGTGCTGATCATCAGAACGGCACAATAATCCCTTTCTCCTGGAGCTTGATCACCTTTGGTTCCGCAAAGGTGTACACCCGCGCGGGCCGCTGCCGCCCATTCGTGTTGAACTGCCCCGTGCCCTTCAAGATGCCGAGCTGCAGCATCTTCTTGCGGAAATTCCGCTTGTCCAACCGCTGCTCCAGGATGACCTCGTAGGCGCGCTGCAGCTCCGTCAGCGTAAATTGCCTGGGCAGAAACTGAAACCCCACCGTCGTGTAATTGATCTTGTTGCGCAGCCGCTCCAAGGCGTAGTCGATGATCCGCCGGTGGTCGAAGGCGAGCTCCGGCAGCCGCTTGATGGCAAACCACGCCGCCGAGCCGTCCGGCTTGCCGCGCACCTGGAACTGCTGCCAGTGCACCAGCGCGTAGTAGGCCACCGTCACGACCCGCCCTCGCGGGTCCCGATCGCGCTCCCCGAAGGTGTAGAGCTGTTCAAGGTAGACGTTGCCGATGTTCGTCTCCTCCTGCAGCTCCCGCAGGGCCGCTTCGTCAATCGACTCATCCGTTCGGACGAATCCTCCCGGCAACGACCAGCGCCCCCGGAAGGGCAGGCGATCCCGCCGCACCAGCAGCACCTTCAGCGAGCCATCCTGAATGGTAAAGAGCACGATATCCGCCGCCACCGTATGGCGATCTATGGCTCTCAACGCTCTGGTTCCATTCCGAATGGACATGCGCCACCGCTACACGAAACGCGCCACGTGACCGACTCACGTTAGACGATCTTCAAAAGTGTATCCCGTACACTTATAAAGATAGTGTATCCCCTACACTTTTGTCAAGAGAGAATTACGGCTTGCGCGCCCGGCACCGCTTCTGAGGGGAGGTGGGAGGTTCAAGGTGTTCGGCGTAACGCCTCAACACCTACTGTCGATATTTAGGTGGGTGACCGGGTGGTGGCGTTGCTACGCCAGCACCGCGGTGTGAAGCCAGCCGCGATCCGAATATTCTACACGCTCGCGCGGCCGAGCTTCCACCTGTGCGTTTAGAGAACGACTGCGTTTAGCCATCGGCACATGGTATTCCCGCTTTGAAGAAAATTGATTTCACAGAAGGTCGGAACCAGTACCAAAGCAACAGCCCCCCAGCTACTACACTAAGGAGATCCTTCTTGCCTCCAGCCATGGCGTTTGGCGCATGGCTCGCAAAGAAGAAGATAAAACAAGCAACTATTAGCCACCACGTCCAGGGCTTTCTTCTTATTACGCCAATACCCATAACTAGATGCAAAACGCTAAACAGGCTTGCAACCATAATAATAAGCCAGTACATACCAGGCCCCATTTCTGCAACACCAGGAGATTTTCCTGGAAGGACCTCCACTATGCATGCCAGCAACAAACAGAAAACACCTGTACCTCCAAAGATCAGGAAAAAACCGGCCAACAATTTAAGACCAAGAGGCAGAGGTTTCATTTATTCCATGGTGATCTCGACTTCGATAGGTTGGAGTGCGGCATCCACTTTCTCATAGTACACCTGTCGCTTGGTGGCTTTGTGACGGCCAATCGCATGACCAATCAGTGCCCCCGCAATTGTTCCAATGGGTGCGTATACATAGCCTCCAACATAGGTTCCATACGCTGGATAAAGCGTTCTGTACGCCTGCAGTTCTAGCCGGCGATCCCCAATTTCACGCAGGTAACCAATGACCTCGTCAGTCGCTTGATATTCTTGATAGAGATCCACAAATGGGAGTAGGCGCACCATCGCATATGTCCCTCGATGAGGGATATCCGCGAAATCGTATGCGTGTCCTGCCTCATGGAGAGCAATGGTAGCGTCATCGGAGTAGAGGTGGGCCGTATTTGTGAATGGATTGTAATAGTCGCCATGCGGAAAGAGTCGACCCGGTAGAAGTACGTCTACGATCAGCGTTACCGGAAACCCGAGGAGGAGACGATAGGGCCACGCCATACGTTTGTTATGAACAAGGGCGCGCAGATCACTAACGGGCGAGTATTGATTTAATCTGAAGGTCGCTTCGTCAAATACCGGGCGCCTCCGGCTCTCAAGATACCGCGTAAGCGCATATTCAGTATCCTCAGAAATGGCATGATTGTTAAACTGCCAATTCCAGAGGATCAGCTTGAAGGGAAACGACAACACATTGCCAAGGAAATCCACTGCTGGTGATGGAGCGCCCCGGGTGACCTGTGGATGTGGACCTTGGCCTGTATAGGGGACCGTAGTCGCGCAGCCAGTCCCCATTGACACAGCTAAGCAAATCGCGGAGACTTGTCCCAACAAATATCTGTGCGTGCTTACCCCTGTTCGTCTTTGGATACTCCCTTAATAACACTGATATCCTCGATTTTGTCATCACTACTATAGATAATGATATAGCGGTCCGTATGAGACCGACCTGCGCCAAATTCCCAAGCGGTCCCGATGAACTCCCATACAAAGAATGTCGCCAGGTCCAGGATTGCGTGGAAAGCTGCCCGGCCAACGCTTGGTTCATTCCCCTTTGTCACAAGATACGTGTCAACGCGTTGACCTTTTTCATTGATCGTAGAAGTCTCTGGGGGACCGGACTTGGCAATTACCACCTGTCTCGGAGAACCAGGGAACATGATGGTCGTATCAATGTTCTCATGCCCATACATGGCCAT
>MHGA01000033.1:0-324 GCA_001804415.1 Candidatus Aquivivens invisus | reverse complement strand
AACTAGCAAGCACTAGAGCAACAAAAACCGAAGCACAACGCGCTCGCCACATCCTATCGCCTCCTATGTGTCACACCGCTAAAGATTTCCCATAGACGATGTCGGCACTATTCCTCTCATGAGAAGCTGCAACTCCTTCATAATTGTAGCGGAGGGGAATTCCATGTGCTCCCAGATTCCCACACGTGCGACGCATCAATTCTTCTCTTCCTCCTTAGAATTCCGCGATGTCGGCAGTGTGCGCGCTGGTCGCCATTGACTCAAACGGGAGCTGGCGGAGTTCCGTGGCGAGTTGGCCGGCGGCGCTGGTGAACGACACCATCG
>MHGA01000032.1:16772-33769 GCA_001804415.1 Candidatus Aquivivens invisus | reverse complement strand
TGAAACACCACCCGACCCGTCCCGGCCGCACCCCCTTCCAACGAGACGTCGACCGTCTCCGGCAGGCGGACCCTCCGTGGCTCGTCCTGCTCCAGCGTTTCCTCGATGACCAGCTCATGACGGTCCTCATCGAGCAGGACGCTACGGACCGACCGCGAGCTGATGGCCAGGCTCCTCGCCAGGGAGAGCAACCCGATCGCTTCCCGCGTGGCGGTTTTCAACCTCACCTGCTTCGCATAGCCGGTCAAGGCCGGCACGCTGGTGGCCACCAGCAGGCCCACAACCGCCATGACGACGAGCAACTCGATGAGGGTAAACCCCAGTGACCAGTGACTAGTGACTGGTGACTGGTGACTAGTTGGAACATGAGTACGCGACATCCCGCCTCGACAATCGACCTCTTTGCTTTGTATTTTCTTTTCACTGGTCACTGGTCACCGGTCACTGATCACTGATCATTACCAGTTAACGATGTCATCCTGGGTGCCGTCGTCATCCTGGCCATTGGGGCCGAAGGAATACACGTCATAGGAATGCTGGCGGTGCTTCGGCGAACCGCCGTTGGAGGAGAGATAGACGTAGGGGCTGCCCCACGGATCCAGCAGCTCGCCCGCCTCCAGCTCGTCTTCTTTGAATTCCATATACGGACCCATCCAATCCGGATCATCCGGCTCTTCAGACAAGGCGGCAACGAGGTTGGCGTTCTCGGATTCCGGGTAGTCACCCATGTCGCCCTGATACATCGCGATGGCGGTTTCCAGCGCGGCGATGGTCGCCTTGGCCTTGGTGACCGCGCCGCGCCGCCTGGCCGTCTGGGCCCCGGCGGTCACCAGCCCCATCAGGATGCTCAGGATCGCGATCACGACCAAGAGCTCCACGAGGGTAAATCCTCGTTGAGACATGAGACAGGAGACATGAGACATGAGACTTTTCCGATCGTGGTCTCCGGTCTCCAGTCTCCGGTCTCTGGTCTCCGGTCTATTTCGTGTGCTCATCATAGTCTTGGGTCTCCCGGAGGATCTCCTCCAATGTCGTCTCTCCACGCAGGGCTTTCCCCAGTCCGTCCTCGCGCAGGGTCCGCATCCCGGCAGCCCGAGCGGCTTCCCGCACCTCGCTGACCGCGGCGCGCTTGAGGATCAACGGTTTCACGGATTCGCTCATCATCAGCAGCTCATAGAGCCCGACACGACCCTGATACCCCAACCCCTGGCAGGCCTGGCACCCGGCGGCTCGCATCAACGTGATCTGGCCGGCCATGGCGGTGTGGACGATCGATCCCTCGGCCGCCGCCGGCTCCGTGACCTGGTGCCCCGAGCGCTCCACGCGCTCCCGAGTCAGATGGAGGGCGGCCAACTCCTCATCGGTGGGGTGATACGGCGCCCGGCATTGAGGACAGAGCCGCCGCACCAACCGCTGCGCCAGGACGGCATGCACCGTCGAGGTAATCAGAAACGGCTCCACGCCCATGTCGATCAGCCGGGTCACCGCCCCCGGCGCGTCGTTGGTGTGCAGCGTCGAGAACACGAGGTGCCCGGTGAGCGCGGCCTGAATCGCGACTTGCGCCGTCTCGGCGTCGCGGATCTCACCCACCATCACGATGTCCGGATCATGACGCAGGATCGCGCGCAGGCACGTCGAGAAATCCAGCCCGATCTTCTGGCTGATGGCGATTTGCACGAGGCCCGCGATGTCGTATTCGACCGGATCCTCGGTCGTGATGATCTTCACCTCCGGGCGGTTCAGGGTCGTGAGGCAGGCGTAGAGGCTCGTCGTCTTGCCGGAGCCAGTCGGCCCGGTCACGAGGAACAACCCATGCGGGCGCGTGATGATCCGCTCGATGGCGTCGCGCGTGGGATCCTCCATGCCCAACTGATTGAGGGTTTTATTCAGCGCCCCCTTGTCGAGGACGCGCAGGACGATGCTTTCGCCATGGATCGTCGGCAAGGTGGAGACGCGCAGATCGATCTGGCGGTCCTCGCGGGTCATGAGGATGCGGCCGTCCTGCGGCACGCGCGTTTCGGCCACATCGAGGTTCGAGAGGATTTTGATGCGCGAGGCGATCGCCAGGGCCAGGCTTTTGGGGGGCTTGGCGATCTGGTAACAGACCCCGTCAATGCGATAGCGGATGAGGACGTCGTGCTCGAAGGTTTCGATGTGGATATCCGAGGCCCGCTGCCCGACCGCTTCGGACAACACCACATCCACCAGCCGCACAATAGGCACTTGATTGGCCAGCTCGGCCAGCTTGGAGCTGTCCTGACCGGCGACGGCCACCGCGCCGGTGGCGGCAAACGCGTCTTGCAGCGCCTTGACTTCTAGCGTCGGTGTCTGTTGTGCGTCCATGCTGTTCTTTCCCACCGTTCTTCCTTGTCGCTTGTCCCTTGTCGCTTGTCCCTCGACTACTCCCCCTCCGGGGTGGCCTTGAGGACTTCGGTCACCGTCGTCAGGCCCTGACGGATCTTGAGCTGCCCGTCCTGCCGCAGCGTCCGCATCCCTTCTTGAACGGCGCGCTGCTTGAGCGCCGAGGCTTGGCTTTTCACCACGACCAGCTGGCGCACCGCGTCGCTGAGGAGCAACAGCTCATAGATGCCAATCCGTCCTTGATACCCGCTCTGACGGCACTCCTCGCAGCCTCGGCCTTCCACCACCTCCGCGAGGACCGGCTCGCCGAGGAACGCCTGCTCCTCAGGGGTCGCGGGACGCCTCGCCTGGCACGACGCGCACACCTGCCGGATCAGCCGCTGGGCCACCACGCCCTGAATGGTGGAGGCCACCAGAAACGGGGCGATCCCCATGTCGGTCAACCGCGTGACGGCCGACGGGGCGTCGTTGGTGTGCAGCGTCGAGAACACGAGGTGGCCGGTGAGCGCGGCCTGAATGGCGATCTGCGCGGTCTCCTGATCGCGGATCTCGCCCACCATGATGACATCCGGGGCTTGGCGCAACATGGCCCGCAATCCCGCGGCGAACGTCAGGCCCACGGCGACTTTCACATGGACCTGATTCACGCCCGCCAGCTGATATTCCACAGGATCTTCCACCGTGATGAGCTTGCGGTCCGGCCGGTTGAGCACCGCCAGGGTGGCGTAGAGGGTCGTGGTCTTCCCGGATCCTGTCGGGCCCGTCACCAGAATCATGCCGTAGGGGCGCGCGATGAGCTGCGTCCACCGTTGCTGGTCTTCCAGCGAGAACCCCAGCTCATTGAGTGTGGGCATACTCTGGCCTCGGGTGAGCAAGCGCATGACGATGGACTCGCCGTGGAGCGCAGGCAGACTGGAGATCCGGACATCGAGCGGCTTGTCCGCGACGGTCAATTGCAATCGTCCATCCTGGGGAAGGCGCTTCTCGGCGATGTTGAGCCCCGCCATGATCTTCAGGCGGCTGGTGATCGGACCTTGCAGGGCCTTGGGGGGGCTGTTGACGTCGTGGAGGACCCCGTCAATGCGATACCGCACCCTCATCGAATTGGCCGAGGGCTCGACATGGATGTCGCTGGCTCGCAGGCGCACGGCTTCGCTCAGGATGGAATCCACGAGTTGGATAATCGGCTCCTCCGCGCCGCCTGGGGCGGCACCGGCGGATGGCGTGGGGGCAATCGCCGGCGTCGGTGAAGCCGGACGAACAGGAGCAGGCTGCGCGTTCGGCCGCGGCGGCGGGGGGGTGGGAGGAATCGGGCGCGCCGGTGTCGGGGGGGCTGCCATGGGCGGCTGCCCGACGCCGCGCTCAGGCTGCACAGGGGGCTTGGGCGCTGAAGCAGCCGGTGGCACGCCCGGCAGTGTGAACTTCGGGACCACAAGCCCGCCTGGCTGCCCCCCGCTTTGCGGTGGGCGGGGAGGCGCCGGGACAGATGGAGAGGTCTGTGACGCGGGCTTCGCTTGAGGCGTCAGGCCCGGAATGGTGATGACCGGCGTCTTCTGGGCCGGACTCGGAGGAGCCGCAGGAGCGCTCGGCGGAGGAGGAGCCGGCGGAGGAGCTGGCTGAGGCTGGCTCGGCCGTGGGGGCGGACTCGGAACCGTCGTCGGAGCATCCGGCTGACTCAGCCGTGTGAGCAAGGCCGTCAGCTCCTGCTCCCCCACCACCACCATCTCGAGCGTCGCTTGGCACTGCCTTCCCAGCCACTCGAGCGCAAAGGCCGTAAACGGGTCGTCGGTGGCCACCACGAGGCGACCAGGCTCATCCTCTTGGATGGCCGCCACTCGATGCGTGCGGCAGATCTCAAGCGGCAGCCGACGAAGGACCGCGGGACTCACCGAGGCTGGATCGATGGCTTGAGCCAAACAGCCAAGCTGCGGAGCCAACCGCTTGCTGATCTCAGATGAGCGCACAATCCCCAGTCTGGCCAAGATCGCCCCAAACGGTTCGCGAGTCTTGGCCTGTTCTTGTTTGGCGCCTTCGATCTGCACGGGGGTGGCGATCCCCAGCTCCACCACCCGTTGCAAGACCGCCTCAGCTTGGGAAAGGGTCAGCATGGCTACGCCGTAATATAGAGATAGTGTGCCTGACGACGAGAACGGTTGACCACGCGATGCCAGACCTGCGGCGTGATAAAGGCGAGGCGACCGTCGGTCAGCCGGGTCGCATGGATGCGACCATCACCGTCTCGTACCTCAAGGGACACGGATCCCCGGAAGATCAGAATGACCTCCTCACGACGGCGGGTGGAATGCCATTCGACGGCCTCCCCCGCAGGCAATCGGATGGACCGACCCTTGAAGTGCCGCGCGCTTTGAGGAAGGAGCTTCCCCGGCCGTCGGTAAGACCTCGTGACCACGCGCGCCATGGAGAGACGAGTGACCAGTGACTAGTGCTTAGTGCTTCGTCGTGTTGATCACATGCGCCAGGTAGCCGGCCCCGAACCCGTTGTCGATATTGACGACCGCCACCCCAGGCACGCAACTATTGAGCATGGTCAGCAGCGGCCCGATGCCTGAGAAGCCAGCACCGTAGCCGATGCTGGTGGGCACCGCAATCACGGGACAGCGAGCCAGCCCTGCGACGACGCTGGCCAACGCGCCTTCCATGCCGGCCACGACCACAATCGCCCGCGCGCGTTGGATGAGGGCAAAGGCGCTCAGCACCCGATGGATGCCCGCCACGCCCACGTCGTACAACCGCACGGCGCGACTGCCCAGGATCTGCAAGGTCCCCGCCGCCTCTTCGGCGATCGGTAGATCGGCCGTGCCGCCGCTGGCCACCAGTACGAGGCCCTTCGGCCCAGGCCGGTGACCCTTCGGCAACCAGGAGCCTAACCGCGCCGTGGCGTCGTAGCGAACCGCCGGTACGCGCCCGCGCAGTGCTTGAGCCACCGCCTGATCAAGGCGCGTCAGAAGGATCAGCTCCTGGGCGGCCATCATCCGCTTGACGAGCGCGATGATCTGCGAGGCGGTTTTGCCTTCGCACAAGACGACTTCGGGAAGCCCCCGCCGAAGACGTCGATGGGTGTCGAGACGCGCGAAGGATAGCTGCTCAATGGGGAATCGCTTGAGGCGGCGGACCACGTCCTCGATCGGGCGCCGCCCCTGACGGACGTCGCGAAGCCAGCGACGCAACCTGGCCTCAGAAACCATCCTTGGCGGGTGGGGTCATGCGCCGGAGGCGAGGAGGTAGACCACAACGCTGACGAGGAGAACGGCTGACAGGAGATACAAGTCGTAGCAGTAGAAGAACTCCCGAACGCGAGCTCGCATCGGTTCAGCGGCAGGCCGTAAGGCAGGATCGGCTTGCTCGCGCGCCGCCACGACACCCTTGAGCGCCTGCACCTGATCGGGACGAAAGCGCAGGAACTTCCCGCCCACTTTATACCCGGTCAGCCGGCCCTCTGTGACGAGCCACTCCACGTCGCGATCCGTCACGTTCAAATACCGGGCGACTTCGGTGGTCGTCCACATCTTGTCCATGCCAGCACTCACCTCTCCTGCCGCTCGTTTCGGATGCGGCGGTCAAGCTGCCTCATTCCGAACAGCGTCACGAGCATAATCACGGTCGCCGCGACCGCCCCGGAGAGGAACCCGCTGCCAACCGCCAGCCCTAATCCGGCAACGGCCCAGAGGCTCGCGGCAGTCGTCAGGCCGCGCACCGAAGCCCGATCCCGAAGGATCGCGCCGGCGCCGAGGAACCCGATGCCGCTGACCACTTGCGCGGCCATCCGTGTGGGATCAACCTCAGCCACACCCTGCAGCGCCTCCATCACATGGAGGCCGGTCAGCATGATGAGACACGCGCCGACCCCCGCCAAGATGTGGGTCCGCAGGCCGGCCGCCCGTCCAAGCCGCTCGCGCTCATACCCGATACAGCCGGCGAGCACCGCCGTGAGGAACAACCGTTGGACGATCACCCAGTCAGTCATTCGTCTAGCACACAGCACACAGCAATGAGCACACAGCAGTTAGCAGACAGCAGACAGAACAAACAGACTCACCGTCTATGTGCTGTGTGCTAGGTGCTAGGTGCTGTGTGCTCATTGCTGTGTGCTTCAGTTGAGTTGGGAGTTGGTGTAGATGTTGAGGTTGAGGGGGGAGCGATGGCCGCGTCGAAGCGAGGCAAAGGCCAGACCGGCGACCATCGCCCCGTTATCCACACAGAGACTTGGCTCCGGCACCACCACCTGCCATGTCCCTGCTTGTTGTTCGTGCTGGAGCCGCTCACGCAACCGGCGATTGGCGGCCACCCCTCCACCGACGACGAGCCGTCGCAGGCCGGTGCGCTGGCACGCCCGCAGCGCTTTGGCCATCAGGATATCCACCGCGGCTTCCTGGAAACTCGCCGCGATGTCCGCGATCTGCTGACGGTCCAGTTGGGGGCCCGGGGCGAGGGGCCCGGGGCGAGGGGTGTGATCTTTGCCTTGCCCCTTGTCTCCTGCCCCTTGCCCCAATTTTTGGACGTACCGGTAGACGTCGGTTTTCAGGCCGCTGAAACTGAAGTCAAACCCGTCTCTCGCCGTACTGCGGGTAAACGCGACCGCATCCCGCCGGCCCTCCTCGGAGAGCCGGTCGATGGCGGGACCACCCGGATACCCCAGCCCCAGCATCTTGGCGACCTTGTCGAACGATTCCCCCACCGCGTCATCTTTCGTCTCGCCCAACAGTTCAACCCGTTGCTCGGGATGGACCACGCACAGCAGCGTGTGCCCGCCGGAGACGACCAAGCCGACGTACGGCGGTTCCACGTCTGAACCGGTCATTTCTCCCACGTACAAATGGGCGGCGAGATGATCCACCCCGATCAGCGGCCGATCGAGCGAGAGTGCGAGCCCCTTCGCAAACGCCAGCCCGATCAACAGCGCCCCGGGCAAGCCTGGTCCTTGCGTCACCGCGATGGCGTCGATCTGCGCAAGCTGGCACTGCGCGCGCGCGAGGGCCTCCTCACAGACGCCCCAGATCACCTCGACATGAACCCGCGAGGCGATTTCCGGCACCACGCCCCCGTAGGGGCGATGGAACTCCTGACTGGACGCCACGACGCTGGAGGCCACGCGCCGGCCATCCTCGACGATGCCGATGGCCGTCTCATCACACGACGTCTCAATGCCCAGGATCCTCACCATGGAGGGTTCGCGCGTTTGCGCGTTGACGACTTGTCACTTGTCGCCTGTCACTTGTCGCCTCTTAATCGGCGGCGGCCTGTGCGGCGTCGCGCGGTTTCAAGGTCGATTGATAGACCTTGATCCCCTTCAGCAGATCCACCGCTCTCGCCAGTTGATTGTCGTGGGCGGCTTCCGAGGTTTTCTCCGGTTGCTCAGGATGCTCCACGCGGTCGAAGACTTCCTTTGAGGAAGGGGATGTTTCTTTGGGCTCCGGGGCGGGTTCGAGCGGCACCACCACATCCGGCGTGATGCCCTCCCCGTGGATCAGCCGCCCACTCGGCGTGAAGTACTTGCTGGTCGTCAGGCGCAAGGCGCTGCCGTCTTTCAGGGGGAAGATCGTCTGCACCGAGGCTTTCCCGTACGTTTTGATCCCGACCAGAATGGCCCGTCGATGATCCTGCAAGGCTCCTGCCACGATCTCGGAGGCCGACGCAGAGCCCTCATTCACCAAAACCACCACCGGCGTCTCCTGCATGGGACCCTGCCGGCGGCTGTGAAATTCCAGGTTTTGGCTCTTGAATCGCCCCTTCGTGCTGACGATCATCTGCCGACGCTCCAGGAACAGCTCGGTGGTGGACACCGCGACATCGAGCAAGCCTCCCGGATTGTTGCGCAGATCCAGCACCAACCCATCCATCCCTTCCCCCCTGAGCCGATCGAGCGCGGATTCCAGATCCGCCGGGGTGTTCTCACGGAAATCAGACAGCCGGATATAGCCGATATGGTCCTCGAGGAGCTTCGCCTCACGCACGCTCTGGATCTTGATGATCGCGCGCGCCAGCGTGAACTCTTTGACCTGGTTCTCCCCGTCGCGCAGCACGGTGAGGGTCACCGTCGTCTCCGGCTTGCCGCGCAGTTTCTTCACCGCCTCCAACAACGTGATGCCGCGGGTCAGCTCCCCGTCAATCTTCACGATGCGGTCGCCCGCTTTCAGGCCCGCGTGGTAGGCCGGGGTGTCGTCGATGGGCGCGATGATCGTCAAGAGATCGTCTTTGATGGAGATCTCAATGCCCAGCCCCCCGAATTGGCCCTCCGTATCAACCTTGAGCTCGTTGTAGCTGTCCGGATCCAGGAACTGGCTGTACGGATCGAGGGTGGCGAGCATCCCTTTGAGCGCCCCGTAGATGAGCTGCTGCGCTTCGGGCTCCTCGACATAATCCGATTGCACGATCGAGAGGGCGTCACTGAAAAGCTCCAGTTCCTTGTAGAGCGCCTCATCCTCGGCGGCGCGCTTGGCCTGCGCACGGTCCCACGGCGCGCTGATCGCCAGTGCGACAAGGACCGCGGCCGTCACACACGTCTTCCAACCCCTGCTCATGCTGTCTCCAGTTTTTTCTTGAGCACCTCGGTGACCTGCCGGGGATTCGCCTTGCCGTCCGAGTGGCGCATGCACTGGCCCACCAAATACATCAAGGCGTTGGCCTTGCCCTTCTGGTAATCCTTGACCGACTCGGGATGCCCGGCGATCACCGCCTCGGCCAACTGGTTCAACGCGGCCTCATCCACAATCTGCCGTAGGCCCCGTTCCTCGATGAGGACATTCGGATCGCGCTGGTGGGCCAGGACGTCCACGAACAGTTCCTTCGCCATTGTACCCGAAATGGTGCCCTTGTCGATAGCCTCGAGGAGATGCGCCAGCCATTCAGGGCGGAGCTGGACTTCGTCCGGCTCCTTCCCGTTGGCATTGAGGTAGCCCAGGAACTCCCCCATCACCCAGTTGGCCACCGGTTTCGGATGCGGATAGAGACGCAGGGCCCCTTCGAAGAGCTCAGCCAGCGATGGGTGCTGGGTTAACACCTGCGCGTCATAGGGGGACACGCCGTAGGCCTTCGCCAGGCGCGCGCAGCGCTGGGCCGGCAGCTCAGGCAGCTCGCGGCGGATGCGCTCTACAAGCGCTTGGTCGATGACAAACGGCACCAGGTCAGGTTCAGGAAAATAGCGGTAGTCCGAGGCTTCCTCTTTGGTGCGCATCAATTCGGTGGCCTCGGCTTTCGCATCCCACAAGCGGGTTTGCTGTGCCAGCGTCCCGCCCTGCTGGAGGAGCGAGGTTTGACGATGCACCTCGTGGTCGAGCGCGGCTTTGACCGCTTTGAACGAGTTGAGGTTTTTGATCTCGATCTTGGCCCCGAAGGCCGTGGTGCCGACCTGGCGTAACGAGATGTTGGCGTCGCACCGAAGGCTGCCTTCCTCCATGTTGCATGTGGAGACCTTCAGGTATCCGAGCACTGCCTTCAGGTCCAGGAGATATTGGTAGGCTTCCTCCGGGGATCGCACATCCGGGTCACTGACGATTTCCAGGAGCGGCACCCCGGCCCGGTTGAAATCCACGTAACTGGCCGGCTGCACGGGATCGTGCAGCAGCTTGCCCGCGTCTTCTTCCATGTGGATGCGGGTGATGCCGATGCGCTTCGTGGAGGGGCCGAGGGCGATGTCGAGATGCCCGTGCTGGGACAGCGGCTGATCGTACTGCGAGATCTGGAAGCCCTTGGGCAGGTCAGGATAGAAATAGTGTTTCCGGTCGAATTTCATGACGCAGGCCAGCTGGCAGTCAAAGGCCAGCGCGACTTTCACCCCCCATTCAAAGGCTCGCTGGTTCAACACCGGCAGGGTCCCCGGCAGCCCCAGGCAGACCGGACACGTCTGGCTGTTGGGCGAGGCGCCGAATGCCGCGGGGCAGCCGCAAAACAGCTTCGAGGCCGTCGCCAGCTGCACGTGCACTTCGAGGCCGATGACCGGTTCGTAGTCCATGTGAGTGGTTAGTGGTTAGTGGTTAGTGGTTAGTGAACCCGACTCCCGATCACTGATCACTGATCACTGTTCACTGATCACTGGTTTTCGATGGTGCCACTCCGTGGACTGCTCGTAGGCGTAGGCAACCTGCAACAGCTTGGCTTCCTCAAACGTATTGGCCAAGAGCTGCAGGCCCACCGGCTGGTCGTTGCTGGTGAACCCGCACGGCACCGACACCGCCGGCACGCCGGCGAGGTTCGCCGAAATCGTGTAGATGTCGGAGAGGTACATCTGCAGCGGATCGTCCAACTTTTCTCCCAGGCGGAATGCTGCCGTGGGGCTGGTGGGCATGACGATCACATCGCAGCGTTTGAACGCCTCATCGAAACCTTGCTTGATGAGCGTGCGAACCTTCAGGCCTTTCAGGTAATAGGCGTCATAGTAGCCGCGCGAGAGCACGTACGTCCCGAGAATGATGCGCCGCTTGGCCTCCTCCCCGAAGCCCTCTTGGCGCGTGCGCTGGTACATCGCAATCAATGCATTCTGGGCTGTAGGCTTCGGGCTGCGGGAGCCTTCCCCCTCGCCCCTTGCCCCTTGCCCCTTGCCCTCTTGCGCCCGGTACCCGTACTGCACGCCGTCGTACCGCGCCAGGTTGGAGCTGGCTTCCGCTGTGGCGATGATGTAGTACGTCGCAATCGATTGATCGATGTGCGGCAATGCCACCTCGACCGGCCTGGCCCCTAACCGCCACAGGGTCTTGAGGGCCTCGCCGACTCGCTCACGCACCATCTCATCGAGGCCTTTGTCAGAGAACGCGGGCAACCCAATCCGGACCCCCTGAAGGGAGGGCGACAATCCGCCGACATAGTCGTCAACCTTCGTCGGCGCGGACGTCGAATCCTTGGGATCGTGGCCGGCGATGACCGACAGCAGCAGCGCGCAGTCTGTCACATCTTTGGTGATGGGACCGATTTGATCCAAGGAGGAGGCAAAGGCGATCAAGCCGTAGCGCGAGACGCGGCCGTACGTCGGCTTCAACCCGACGACGCCGCAGAAGGCGGCCGGCTGGCGGATCGAGCCGCCGGTATCCGTGCCCAGCGCGCCAAGGGCCAAGTCTGAAGCGACTGCAGCCGCACTCCCGCCGCTCGAGCCGCCCGGGACCCGCTCGGGATCGCGCGGATTTTTCGTCGGCCCGAAGTGCGAGGTTTCGGTGGAGGAGCCGAAGGCGAACTCATCCATGTTGGCGCGCGGGATGATGATCGCCCCTTCCGCACGCAGTCGCTCGATGACGGTGGCCGAATAGGGCGGCCGAAAACCGGTGAGCATCCGCGAGGCGCACGTGGTCTCTTCGCCGGTGACGCAGAGGTTATCTTTGACGGTGATGGGGATCCCGAACAACCTCCCGCGCGGCCCGTGCTGCACCCGCTCCTCAAGTTGGCGCTTCAGGCGCTCCGGATCCACGGTCATGTAGGCGCTCAACGAGGGGTTGCGCTGGGTAATATGATCCAGCAATTGATGGACGAGCTCGCGGGGATCGCAGGTGCCGCGTTCAATGGCCTGGCGGAGCTGGTGAATCGGCAACCGGCACAACGATTCGCTCATCCCACCCCCTGCCTGCCCCACCGACCGGCGGGGCGAAAATTCCGGTGGCGAGAATCCTTCACGATTTTCGCGGCTCCGCCAACTGGCGGAGCCCAGGCAGGGGGTGGGATCATGCGGGCTTATTCGATGATTTTCGGCACTTTGAAGAACTGGTTGTGACGCTCCGGGGCGAGGCGCAAGACGTCCTCTGGCGGGACGCACGGCTGGCGCTGATCAGGGCGCGTGATGTTGGACAACGCCAAGACGTGGCTGGTCGGCTTGACCTCGTCGGTGGGAATGGCCTGCAACTGCTGGACGTACTGGAGGATCTGATCGAGTTGGGAGGCCAACTTCGCGGCTTCCGCCTCCGCCAAGGCCAGGCGGGCCAAGAAGGCGACCTGCTCAACTTCCTGTTGATTCACGACGGCCATCGGCACATTATACCCGCTTTTGAATGGCGTTGGCGAGTTGCGCGAATTGTTCAAGCGACAAGGTCTCGCCGCGCAGGCGCTCGGACCAGCCGAGGCGCTGCATGAGCTGGGCGGCCTCAGCACGAGTCAGCCTCGGCATCTGCAGTGTTTGCAGGCCGTTCACCAACGTTTTGCGCCGCTGGGCAAAGGCGGCTTGGACCACCCGGAAGAAGAGCGCCTCGTCGGCCACGGAGACGGCGGGAAGGCGTCGTGGGCGCAGATGCAGCCACGCCGAATCCACCGCAGGCATCGGAAAGAATGCCCCTCGAGCAATCGGCATCGCCTGCTGGATCTCGAAATGATACTGGGCCAAGACGGTTAATCGACCATACGCCTTGGTGGATGGCTTGGCGATCAGGCGCCGCGCGACCTCCCGTTGAACCCCCAGCCAGACATCGTCGAGCGTGCGCGCCGATTCGCACAGGGCCACCAGAATGGGCGAGGTGATGTGATACGGGATCGTCCCGATCACTTTCCATCCCGCATACGCCTTCCAGGGAAACTGGAGGATGTCTTGGCAACGGATTTCGACGTGACGAGACGCCGCCTGCCGGGTCTTGGCAAGAGCGCAGATGCCCCGATCAATGTCCACGGCGACCACACGCTGCACCGCGTTCTCGAGGAGGTCGGTCAGCGCACCGAGCCCGCAGCCGATTTCAATGACGTGATCATCAGGCGAGAGGCGGCATGCCTCGATCAACCGGACGGCGAGGGACGGATCGATGAGGTAATGCTGCCCCAGCCGTTTGTTCAGCCGCAGGCCGTTGGCTCTGAGGAGCGCCTTCAGTGCAGTCGTCGCAAGCATAGCCTCTCCGCCAACGCCAGCGCGTAGCGCATCGAGCCGGGATGCGCGAGGCCCTTGCCGGCGATGTCCAACGCGCTGCCGTGATCAGGCGAGGTGCGGATGAACGGCAGGCCGAGGCTGAGCTGACATCCCTGATCCCGCGCGAGCATCTTAAAAGGAATCAGCCCCTGATCGTGATACCAGCACACCACCGCATCATACCCCTGTGGGTTGACGAAGAATCCGTCCGCCGCAAACGGGCCCTCAACGCGGGCGCGCGTGGAGCCGAGGCCGCGAAGGACCGGCGCGAGAACCCGCCGCTCCTCGTCCCCGAAGGCGCCCGCTTCCCCGGCGTGGGGATTCAATCCGCAGAGGGCCAGGCGTGGTCGACGGATCCCGAAATACTCTCGCAATCCTTTCGTGGTCACCTGAAGGGTCGTGCGCATGAGCGAGGGCGTGACCCGCGACGGGACGTCACGAAGAGCCAGGTGCCTGGTCAACAACACCATCCGTAATCGCTCAGCGACGAACATCATGACGGGAGACGTCGCTCGGCAGCCGTGCGCGAGATACTCCGTCTGTCCGACAAAACGAGGGTAGAGGCGCCCGACCGCCCACTTCGTCACGGGAACCGTCACCAACGCCTGGGCCCCACCTTCCCGCCACAGCTCGAGCGCAAGATCCAGGTAGTCCAGCGAGGCACGACCAGCCGCCGCCCCGCTTCGACCAGGACGGAACGCCTCCCGATGCCCGGCATCCATCAAGATGAGGGGACCCGACCCGAGCGACGCGGACTGGCGGTGAGAGACGACGTGCCATGAGGGAAGCCGTTGGCGGAGGCGCGTGGCCGTCTGCTCGAAGACGCGCAGGTCCCCGATGACGACGATCCGGTGTGTCCGGGATGGCCGGCGGCCGAGGCTTTTCAGAATCACCTCCGGTCCGATCCCGCACGGATCCCCCATGGTGACCGCCACCACCGGCCTACTCATCCATCACCTGGATGTACGCGCCGCGTTTCAGGGTGTGAAGCCACGCGCGCATGGCGCCGGAGAATTTCTGCTGGTACAACCGGCGATGCACGGCTTCCTGGTCGTCCGGGGAATCTTCCGGCGATGTCTGACGCCGATCGAGCACCTTCACCAGATGAAACCCCAGCGCACTCTGGATTGGCTTTGAGATCTGCCCGGGCGGCAACGTCGAGAGCGCTGCGGCCAGTTCCGGGAGCATCTCTTCAGGTTTCACCCATCCGAGCCGCCCTCCCTCCTCGGCATGCGGGCCTTCGGAATAGACCCTGGCCAGCGACTCAAACGCTTCCCCCGCGAGCAGGCGTTGAGCGAGCTGATCGATGAGCTGGCGGGCCTCTTCAACCGGGCGTTCCTCTGAGACGCGAATCAGCAGGTGGGCGGCGAGCACCTCCTCCTTGTCGTGACTCGGTGAAGCCTCGGCGGGCGGGGCAGATGCCCTCGCCTGCTGCAGCTCGGCCGGGCTGACGGTGATCGTGGCGCGAACCTGCCCATCGATGGCCCGCTGCATGAGGAGCTGCTCGCGCAGCTTGGTCTTCAATTGTTCTTCCGTCAACTGCGCCTCCCGCAGCATCTGCTCGAAGCGTTCTTTCGGCGCAAACTCCCGGCGCAGGGCCTGCACCCGTTCGGCGACCTCTTCCGGCTCGACCGTCAACCCCAGGCGTTTGGCTTCCTGAATGATCAGCCGCTCTTCAACGAGCCTGTCGAGCACCGCCTGACGGAACGCCGAGGCCTGCTCCGGATCAGCCGGCGGTACCTCGCCGTCTTCCAAGAGCGCGCTCATGCGCACGTGGACATCCCATTCGGTGATGATCTCCTCGTTGACCACGGCCACGATGCGGTTCCCTGCTTCGCAGGGAGCACACAGCACACAGCACACAGCACACAGCAGCATGCTGGAAGCGATCCACTGGACATTTTTCGTGAGGGCGCTCATCGAGTGCCGGCCAGCTCAGGCTGGCGCTGGAGGTGGGCGACGGCTTCGCGCAAGAGGCGGCAGTAGAGGTCGAAGCCGACGGCGGTGATGTGCCCATGCTGCTCCACTCCCAGGAGATTGCCGGCCCCTCGCAGCTTCAAATCTTCCATGGCGATGTGAAACCCCGAACCCAGGGCGGTGTGCTGCATGATGGCTTGGAGCCGCTGGCGGGCTTTTTGGCTCAAGATGGTGCCGCGAGGAACCACGAGATAGGCGCAGGCCTTTCGGGTGAACCGCCCCACCCGCCCCCGAAGTTGATAGAGATCCGCCAGCCCGAATTGATCGGCCCTGTTGATGATCAGCGTATTCGCGTTCGGCACATCAATCCCGGATTCGACAATCGTGGTGGTCACGAGGACCTCGAGGCGCCCGTCCATCCACGCGATGATCGCCTCCTCGAGCGCGGCCTCGTCCATTTGCCCGTGGATTGCCCCCACGCGGGCGTCCGGCACCAGGCGGTGAATGCGATCCGCCAGGCGATGGAGATCGCGGACGCGAGGATGCACCACGTAGACCTGGCCCTGGCGATTCAGCTCCCGGCGAATCCAGCGAGCGATCGAGGCGTCCTCGTCTTCCGCCACCACCGTGTCGATCGGATGCCGATGCTCAGGAGGGGTGGTCATCAGCGACATCTCGCGAGAGCCCATGAGGGCGAGGTACAACGTCCTGGGGATCGGCGTGGCGGAGAGCACGAGGACGTCCACCTGGGTTCGCAAGTGCTTGAGGTGTTCTTTGTCCTTCACGCCGAACCGCTGCTCCTCGTCGATGATGACCAGCCCCAGATCGTGGAACTGCACATCATCGGAGAGCAGCCGATGGGTGCCGACGACGATATCGCACTGGCCGGTGCGCAGCGCTTCCAGGACCTGCCCTTGTTGCTGCGCCGACTGGAACCGCGAGAGACTCTCCACCATGATCGGGAACCCCTTCAGCCGCTGGCTGAAGGTGCGGGCGTGCTGGTAGGCCAGGATGGTCGTCGGCACCAGGACGGCCACCTGCTTGTGATCCATGACGGCTTTGAAGGCGGCCCGGAGCGCGACCTCGGTCTTCCCGTAGCCCACGTCGCCCAGCAGCAGCCGATCCATCGGCCGAGGTTGCTCCATATCCCGCTTGACCTGCTCGATGGCGGTCAACTGATCCGGCGTTTCGCGGTAGGGAAAGGCGCGTTCAAAGGCCGTCTGCCATTCGTGGTCAGGGGAGAAGGCGTGGCCCGTCAGGGCCATGCGTTTGGCCTGGAGGGCAAGCAGGTCCCTCGCATAGGTGAGCGCCCCGGCGTAGGCTCTGGTCCTGGCGCGCTCCCACGCCGCACCGCCGAGCTTGTTGAGCGCAGGCATCCGTGAGCCGAACCCGACGTACTTCTGCACCAGGTGGAGCTGATCCATCGGGACGTACAGCCGGTCGCCGTCGGCGTACTCAAGCACCAGCGCGTCCCTCGTGCCCTCCGCCGTGGGGAGCGCGGCCCGTTCCACAAAGCGGCCGATGCCGCATTCGACATGGACGACCACATCCCCCTCCTCAAGATCGACGGACGTCTCAAAGGGCGTCTCAAAGCCCATGCCGGCGGCAAGCGCCCGCGCGGGGCTCAGGCGCATGCGCAATGGTTTGGGCAGGACCACGACCATCGAGTGGCGCTCGAGGGTCTCGGCCGTGGCCGGGTTGATGCTGCGCACGGACAGAATCCGCGAGCCCTCAAGTTCCAAGCGGAGCGGCGTTTCAAAGGTGGCAGGAAAGATGTCCACGATCCCTCCCCGGACGGCCACATCCCCTGGATCGAGGACCCGGCCGACTCGTTGATAGCCGAACCGCATCAACTGCGCCAGGAGAGCCTGTAACGTGATGGATTGGCCGACGT
>MHGA01000032.1:0-16755 GCA_001804415.1 Candidatus Aquivivens invisus | reverse complement strand
CGGCGTCACCCGTGGCCTGCCGTTACATCCGCTTGGGGGCGGAGACGCCGAGGAGCTGGAGGCCGTTGGCGAGCACGATCCGCGCGGCATCCACCAGGGCTAGACGGGCTCGCGAGCGCCCGACATCCTCGGTCACCACACGGTGTTTGGTGTAGAACACGTGGAAGAGCTCGGCGAGCTTTTGGAGATAGACGGTCAGCCCCTGCGGCTCGAGGGCCCTGGCGCACGCGTCGGTAATCATGGGAAACTGCGCAAGCTGCCGCAACACCAACCGCTCTTCGGGTTCGGTGAGGCGCGCAAGGGGCACGCGCCCGCAGCGCTTCCACCACGGCAAGGACGTCCGGGCGTAGCGCAGGATGCTCCAGATGCGCGCGTGGGCGTATTGGACGTAGTACACGGGGTTGTCCTTCGACTGCGCCTTGGCCAGCTCCAGATCAAAGTCGAGATGGCTGTCCATCGTGCGCATGAGGTAGAAGAAGCGCGTGGCATCGACGCCGACTTCATTGAGCACCTCACGAAACGTCACGAACTCCCCCTGGCGCTTGGACATGGCCACCGCCTTGCCATGGCGGGAGAGGGTGACCAACTGCACGATCCGGACCACCAACCGGTCGACCGGCCATCCCAGGGCGCTCACCGCCGCCTTGATGCGAGGGATATACCCGTGATGATCCGGTCCCCAGAGGTCGATGAGCTGGTGATAGCCGCGCTGAAATTTCCAGTGGTGGTACGCCACGTCGGGGGCCAGGTACGTCCATTCCCCGGACTGCTTCCTGACGACGCGGTCTTTGTCATCGCCGAATCTCGTCGAGGCAAACCACACCGCCCCGTCCTGCTCGTACAGCAGGCCGAGGCGCTTCAACACCTCCAGCGCCCGGTCGAGACGCCCCGATTGCCTGAGCCACCGCTGGCTGCTCCATCGGTCAAAGACCAACCCGAACCGCTTGAGATCGCGCTTGATCTCGGCCAACTGTTCCGCCATGCCCTGTTGACAAAACCACTCGACAGGTTGCTTAAGCAGCGCGTGTCCGTGGCGGCCTGCGAGGGCGGCGGCGGAGGCCACCACATAGTCACCGCGGTAGCCATCCTCAGGAAACGGCTCCGGCTTCCCACACTGTTCCAGGTAGCGGCTCCGTAACGATTGTCCGAGGAGCTCGATCTGCCGCCCCTCGTCATTGAGGTAATACTCGCGCACCACCCGGTAGCCTTGCGAGGACAGCACCCTCGCCAGCGCATCGCCGAGGGCCGCTTGCCGGCCGTGCGCCACGCTCAAGGGGCCGGTGGGATTGGCGCTGACGAACTCAATCAGGATCGACTTCCCTCGCCCCGCGCGGCCGGCTCCGTAGGCCGATCCCACCCGACGGATGCGCCTGAGCACCTGATGCAGCGCCTCCTGAGACAGAAACAGGTTGACGAATCCCTGCTTCGCTTCCACCCGCTCGATGAGCCGCCCAACGGTCGAGGCCTGACGCGAGGGCTGCAGGAGCTGCGCGAGGCGTGTGGCCACTTCAACGGGGGCGCGCCGCTGCTGGGAAGCGAGTCTGAAGGCGACGGGGCTGGAGAGATCCCCGAAACTGTGATCCTTGGGGATCTCCCACCGGAGCGTCTGGATCGTGCCAGAGGGATCCACGGCGCCAACGGCTTCCCGTAAGAGATCGTTCAGATAACCAAGCAGCATGTGATCAGTGAGCCATCGCCTTTTGGCGGGGTCCAGCCGAAGGCGGGATTGGCGGGAGGCTACTCCACGGGAATCCGCGGAGCGTCAGCCCACAGATGTTCCAATTGGTAGAACTCGCGGGCGGGCGGGTTGAAGACATGGACCACGAGATCGCCGCAATCCATGAGGACCCATGACAACCCATCCCCGCCAGGCCACGCGAGTGCACGTGAGGCGAGGGAGATCGTTCGGCGCTTGGCCGGCTTGGGTTCCGTGAGCCCCTCGATGTGGAGGACGCGTCCTCCACATTGCCTGAGCTCATGCTCAACCCATTCCGCGATCGCCGCGATCTGACGCGTGCTGCTCGCCGTGGCGAGCAGAAAAAAATCCGTCACGCCCGAGTGCGCCCTCACGTCCATGAGCATGACGTCTTCCGCCTGCTTCTCACGCGCGGCGCGGGCCGCCCGGAGCGCCCTGTGGCGACTCTCAATGATCAACTTCAAATCTGGGTGAGCTCGCGTCAATTAGGATGTGAGGATGCGGTACAAGCCGGTGCCGCAGTCGGGACAGCGCCCTTTCATCGCCGGACGGCCGTTCTTCATCTTGACCTTCTGCGCATCCTTCATTTCTTTCTTGGCCTTGCACTTCACACAATAGGCTTCCATCAGCCCTCCTTGTTTGATCGCTTCTCCCCGAACACGCCGCACAAGCCTAGCATGAGCCTTCGAGTGCTGTCAACCTTGTCCATTAGCGCTGTTCTCGGATCTCCCCCACGATCTCTTCCAACACGTCCTCGATCGTGACCAGCCCCGCGGTGGATCCATCGGCCGCTTTCACGATCGCGATCTGGGTGTGGTCTCGTTGGAAGTCGCTCAGCAACTCGGCCAGCCGCTTGGTCTCCGGCACCACGGCCACCGGGCGGATCAAATCCGAGAGCACGAACAAGCCCCCATGCCGCACCATCGCCAAAAGATCCCGGGCGTAGATGACGCCGACGATCTCATCCAGCGAGCCGCGATACACGGGGATGCGGGCATGCCCCTCTTCGATGAGCACATCCAACACGTCAGCCGCCTTGGCGTTCAGCGCAACGGCCGCAAGCTCCTTGCGGACCACCATCACCTCGCGCACCGTGGAGTCGCTGAACTCGAGGATCCGATGCAGCAGCCGCAGCTCCCCTTCCGCCAAGACGCCGGCCTCGCGGCCCATCTCCATCATCACTTTCAATTCCTCTTCTGTCACGAGCGGAGAGCGAGGCAGCCGCCGCTCCCCGAGCACGAGCATGATCAGACGGCTGATGGCCGTGAACAGGCCCACGATCGGCCGCATCAGCGCGATCAGGCCCCGAAGCGGCCAGGCCAGAAGCAAGGCGAGGCGGTCGGCGTGGCGCGTGGCAAACAGCTTGGGGGTGATCTCCGCCACCACGAGAATGAGCACCGTCATCAGGATCGACGCCATGACCGGTCCCCGCCGAGCCCCCAGCAGCTCCACGCACACGAGGGTGCCCAGCACCGTGATGATGACGTTCACCAGGTTGTTACCCACCAGCACGGTCGTGATGAGCCGATCGAGATGCGTCAGGAGCTGATAGACGGCCTTGGCGGAGGGGCTGCCTCGTTGCATGAGATGCCGCAAGCGCACCTTGTTGACGGCCAAGAACGCGGCCTCGCTCATCGACAGGAACGCTGAGGCGGCCAAGAGGATCGCCACCGCCAGGCACAAGGGCAGGATCAGAGCCATCGATACTTGCGGAAGAAATAGATCATCACGGGGATTGAGACGAGGCTCAGCAGGCTCACGGCATGGATCACGACCCGCATGGAGTGGAGCAGCGGATGCTCGCTGAAGTTCATGCCGTAGATCCCCGTCACGATCACCAGCGGCAGCGCCAGGGTCGCCAGCGCCGTCAGGGTTTTCATGATCTCATTCAGGCGATTGGAGACGATCGTGGCGTACGCCTCCAGCGCCATCGTGGTCACCTCGCGGCAGCCATCCACCAAATCGCTCATTCGCAGGAGATGGTCGTAGATATCGCGGAAGTAGATCGCGTTGGAGGGTTTGATGAACGGCAGATCGCCCCGGTTGAGGCGGCTGAGGATTTCGCGGTGCGGGGTGAGCGTGCGCCGCAGCACCATCAATTCGTTGTAGACGCCGAAGAGATTGACCAGCGTGGTCTGGGTGGAATCCTGCAGCAGCCGGGTTTCCAGCTCATCGACCTTCGCTTCGACCTCATCGAGGATGGGAAAGTAGCTGTCGATAAGCGAATCGGCCAGGGAGTAAAAGAGGAAGTCCGCGCCGCGCTTGATGATGGGGGATTTCTTCTCCACGCGGATGCGGTCTTCATCGACCACCTTGATCGGCTCGGTGCGGACGGTAATGAGGAAATTCTCCCCGACGCACAAATCGAGCTCGATCGGCCGCAGGCGCCCCTCCGTGTTGCGGCGGATCCCCTGCAGCACCACCAACAAGTACCGCTCGAATTCCTCAAGCTTGGGACGCACGTTGGGCATGATGCAGTCTTCCACGGTGAGCGGGTGGAGCTCAAACACCTCGAGCAGGCACTCGACATCGACGTCTTCCGGATCCTCGATGTCCACCCACAGCAACTGATCGGGTTGCTTGAGCGCCTCGCGAAACCGCTCAATCGGCAGATCGCATTCGAGCTGCCCATCCGCATGGTAGAGAAAGGACCGCCGCATGGCTCACCTACCTGTGTGTGGAGCCCCACGGGCTCTGCCCGTGGGGCGGAATCCTGAGCGATGCCCCCCGCGGCTTCGTTTGGCGAAGCCAAACGTGCGGGGGCGCGAGTCGAAGGGTCGCCTGGTTGCGATAGAGATGACGGCGCGCGATGCACCGCGCCACCGCATCCGGCACCAGGAACCGGATGGACCGCCGGTGATGACGACGGGCCCGAATCATCGAGGAAGAAATCTCAATCCGAGGCATCCGCACCCATTGGATCCGAAGGCCTCGAGGGCGCCGAGGCCTTGCCGTGGTTCGGGATGCGACCAGAAACGTGCACGATTCCGCAATCTCCGTCAGCCCAACCCAGCGTACCTGTAACATCTCTGAGCCGACGATCAGGAACAGGCGAGCGCGCGGCACCCGGCGGCGAATCGCCCGGATCGTCTCCACGGTGTAGGACACCCCGCCCCGCCGAAGCTCCACGGCATCGGCCCGCAGCGCAGGCTGCCCTCGAATCGCCAACCGCACCATATCCCACCGCGCGGCGGCTGACGCCAGCTCGCGGGGCCTCTTGTGAGGCGGGATGGCGGTGGGGACGAACCACACCTGATCGAGCCGCGCCTGCTCGCGGGCGGCCTCGGCCAGGATGAGATGGCCGAGATGGATCGGATTGAACGTCCCGCCGAGAATGCCAAGTCTCATCCGCAGCAACCAGCAACCAGCAATCGGCAATCGGCAATCGGCAAGAACTTAACAGACACCACGCACCTGACGTCTGTTGCTGACTGCTGATTGCTGATTGCAGATAGCTTCTTCATTCGCGGATCTGGCCGGTGCCGATGACGACGTATTTGTAGGTCGTCAGCTCCTCCAGGCCCATCGGTCCCCGCGCGTGCAACCGGTCCGTGCTGATCCCGATCTCCGCCCCGAGTCCGAACTGATACCCGTCGGTGAACCGGGTGGAGGCGTTGACGTAGACGCACGCCGAGTCCACCTCCTGCAGAAACCGGTCGGCGTGGGCGCGGGCGTTGGTGACAATGGTGTCCGAGTGGGCCGACCCGTAGTGCTTGATGTGGTCGATGGCGTCATCCAGCGACCCCACGACCCGGACCGAGAGGATCAGGTCGAGATATTCCGTCGACCAGTCTTCTTCCGTCGCCGGATGGACATCGGGCACGATCACACGCGTGGCCTCGCAGCCTCGAAGTTCCACCCGGGCCTGACGAAATTGTGTGACCATCTTCGGCAAGAACGCCTTGGCGATACGCTCATGAACCAGCAGCGTCTCCATGGCGTTGCAGGTCGCCGGGCGCTGGCATTTCGCGTTGAAGGCGATCGCCTGGGCCATTGCCAAGTCGGCGGCCTCGTCGACATAGACATGACAGACGCCTTTGGCGTGCTTGATGACGGGGATGCGGGACTGTCGGGTGATCTTGCGGATGAGCTCCTCGCCGCCCCTCGGGATGACGACATCGATGCAATCGTCCAGCTCCAGCATCGCATCCACCCCGGCGCGCTCGGCGACAGGAATCAGGCTGACGGCCCCCCTCGGCAGACCCGATGCGTCCAGGGCCTGCTGGATGGCTGAGGCGATCGCGCCATGAGACCGGAACGCCTCGGAGCCGCCACGCAGCACCACGGCGTTGCCGCTTTTCAGGCACAACGCCGCACAGTCGCTGGTGACATTCGGGCGAGACTCATAAATGATTCCGACCGTCCCGATCGGCACGCGCACCTTGCGGATCAGCAGGCCGTTGGGCTGCCGCCATTCCTTGATGATCTGCCCGACAGGATCCGCCAGGCGGACCACCGCCTCGATCGAGGCGATCATCTCCTCGAACCGCTTGTCGGTCAACGTCAGCCGGTCAATCAAGGCGCCGGAAAGACCCCCCGCGCGCGCCTCCTCCACATCCTGCGCGTTGGCCGCCCGAATCTGATCGCCTCGGGCGCGCAAGCCCTGCGCCATGGCCTGCAGCGCCGTATCCTTCAAAGCTGTGGAGGCGTTCGCCAAAACCCGCGCCGCTGCCCGCGCGGCTTCGGCCACCCGACGAACCTGATCGACTACCTGAGCGTTCATTGTTCAGACATCAGACATCAGACCTCAGACATCAGGAAGAAGCTTTTCCTGAAGTCTGGAGTCTGGAGTCTGAAGTCTGCCTCTCATGCGGCGTCCTTCATCAACACGAGCTGATTACGATGGACCACTTCTTTGGCGCTGGCGCTGCCGAGCACCGAGGCGATTTCATGGGTTTTGAGTCCTCGAATCCGCAGCAAGTCGCTTGAGGAAAAACCCGAAATCCCTCGGGCAATTTCCTCTTGTCGTGCCGTCACAATGGCCACCGAATCGCCCGCATGGAACCGCCCCCCAACCGCCTGAATGCCTGACGCCAGCAAACTCGTGCCCCGATGGAGCAGCGCCTCCGCCGCCCCGTCATCCACCACGAGGGTGCCGTGGGGCTTGCGGACCGAAAAGGCGATCCACCATTTGCGGGAGGTCAACCGGGAGGCGGTCGGTGGAATCAAGGTGCCGATCGGACGGCCGGCGAGGATGTCCGGCACCACTCCCTCACGATGACCGTTGGCGATCACCATCGGAATGCCGGCGTGGCGCGCGATCCTCGCCGCCGACAACTTCGAGAGCATCCCGCCTTTGGTGGTGGAGCGCTTGGTCGGCTTCGCCAACGCGTCATGGGTCTGGTTGAGATCGTCAAGACGCGCAACGACCCGGCCGCCGCGCAACAGGCCATCCACATCCGAGAGCATAATCAGCAAATCCGCACGGATGAGCGAGGCCACCAGCGCTGCAAGCCGGTCGTTGTCGCCGAACGTGATTTCGTCAACCGCCACCGTGTCATTCTCGTTGACGATCGGCACCACCTGGCGCTTAAGGAGCGCCTCCATGGTGTGCCGGGCGTTGCGGCACCGCCCGGCATTCGACAGATCCGCCTCGGTCAACAGCACCTGAGCGACCGTCAACCCGCACCGGCCGCAGGCCTCACTATAGAGCCGCATCAGCTGCCCCTGCCCGATCGCCGCGCACGCCTGGAGCTGCGCGAGCTCCCTCGGCCGTCGGACCAACCCCAACACGGCCATGCCGCAGGCAATCGCCCCGGAGCTGACGACCACCACCTCGCAGGACTGGCGCGCGCAGGTGGCCAGCTGTTGAGCGAGGGCGTGGAGGGTGTTGAGCCGCGGGGTCCCTGTCGTCTCCGCGAGCACGCTGGTGCCGACCTTAATCACGAGGCGCTTGAATCGCGTGGTGGGGTGGCTCATGAGCGCTCGTCAGTGTCTGCAGTTGCTTCCAGACGATCTTCACCAGCTCCGGAATCCCGGTCTTCGTGGCGCATGAAATGGGCACGACCCCAACGCCTTCGGCCGCCTGAAATCGCGCAAGCTGCTCCTTCGCTTGAGGGAGATCCATCTTGTTGGCCACGACAATCTGGGTCCGCCGGGCCAAGGCGGGATTGTGCGCCGCAAGCTCCTGATTCACTTGATGATAGTCCGCCACCGGATCACGCCCGTCGACCGCGGCCATGTCCACGACGTGCACCAGCAGCCTTGTGCGATCAATGTGCCGCAGGAACTGTGCGCCCAAGCCGCGCCCCTCATGGGCGCCTTCAATCAGTCCGGGAATATCGCACGCCACAAAGGACTCTCCCTCCACCGCGGCCACCACGCCCAGGACCGGCGTGCGCGTGGTAAACGGGTAGGGCGCGATTTTCGGATGGGCGGTGGAGAGGCGGGCGAGGAGTGACGATTTGCCGGCATTGGGACAGCCGATCAACCCCACGTCGGCCAGCAGCTTCAGCTCGAGCCGAAGCCGGCGCTGGATCCCCGGCTCGCCTGGGCTCGCCTGCCTGGCGTAGGCATTGCCGACTCCTCCGCGTCCGCCGCGCGCGATGATGAGCCGCTCTCCCGGTGTTGCGAGGTCTCGCAGGAGGTCGTTCGTTTGCGCGTCATAGACGACCGTCCCGACGGGAAGCCGAATCTCACACTCACCACCCCGCTTGCCGGTCTTGGTGTTGCCGGAGCCGTGACGCCCACGGCCTGCGCGGAATTCGTGTCGGAAGTGGAAATCGAGGAGGGTCGAAAGCTGGGGGTCAGCGACGAGGATCACGTTCCCACCGTCGCCGCCATTGCCGCCGGTCTGGCGGGCATACCGCGCGAAGGGCTCCTTGTGCATCGCGGAGCAGCCATTGCCCCCGGCTCCCGCGATCACCGCAATCTCCGCCTGATCGACAAACATGGCCACCCATCACCTGTCACCTGTTACTTGTCACGTGTCGCTTGTCACTGGACTCGGTTGGATGCTCACGACACGGGGCTTCGGGAATTGGACCACGCCGTCGCGCTTCGCGAACAGCGTCCAGTCGCTTCCCACCCCCACAAACCAGCCGGGTTTGAAGGGAGTTCCCCGCTGGCGGATCAGGATGGTGCCGGCGCGCACCTGCTGCCCTTCAAAACATTTCACGCCAAGCCGCTTGGGGGCGCTATCCCGCCCGTTGCGTGTCGATCCCTGACCTTTTGTATGCGCCATTTAGCCTCCTCGCTTCGCTCGTCGGAGCCTTATATCTGGATGTCTTTCACCAGCAATTTTGTGAGTTGCTGCCGGTGGCCGACCGTCTTGCGGTAATTTTCCCGCCGGCGAAACTTGTACGTGATCACCTTCGGCCCTTTGGTTTGCTCCAGGACCTCGCACAACACCTTGGCCCCTGGCAGATAGGGCTGGCCGACCTGGACGGTCGTCCCATCCCCGGCCAGCAGCACCCGGTCAATCACGTGCCGGCTGCCGACTGCCGCATCCAGCCGGTTCACGCGTAACTGCGTTCCCGGCTCGACCCGCCACTGCCGTCCCCCCGCCTCGACAATCGCATAGCCGCTCATCGGACCTCTCCCTTCGCTTCAGGTAGGATACCGAAGATTCCTCCGGAGGTCAACTGAGACAGCTCCGTGGCGAGCGTGTCGATCCAGGTTGTCTCGCCCGGCGAAACCCGCTCGGCCAGCATGAACTGAAAAACGGCTCTGGCATCCGCGAGCTTTCCCGCCTCCCGCGCGACGGAGCCCAAAAGGTACAGATCCTCCAGCGAGGTGTCGGAACCAAAGAGGTCCACGCCACGCTTGAGCATTCGATACGCCCGCGCGGGCTGATGCTGCGCCCGGAAGACCAGCCCCAGTTCCTTATAGAGGACGCTCCGCCCGGGGGCCAGCCGGAGGGCCCGGCGGTACGCCCTGGAGGCCTCATCCAGCCGGCCGAGCCCCCGCAAGGCGCGCCCTCGAAGGGCATGCCCCTGCGCCCATTCGGGATACTGTTCCACGATCACTCCGGCATGGCTCAGGGCTTGGTCATACGCGCTGGATTGGATCGCCGCCAGGCCGAGGAGATAGCGCGTCAGGCCGCAGCCGGGATCGATGGCGATCAGCCGCTCCAGCGCCTGCAGGACCGAGGGACTCAGTGACTCATCCCCCAGGATCGTGCGCGCGTGTTTGGCGAGCTCAAGCAGATCGATCTCCTGCAAGGCATATCGGGCGGTCAGATCCGGCTCGCGGAGGCGGCTGGCGTACAGGATCTCCGCGTCGTCGAAAAAGACGGGCACGTACTCCGGGAATTCCTTGATCACGCCGGCAAATTGTTGGTTCTCCATCGGCGCCGTGATGAACGAGGGGTCGTAGCGCGACACGATCCGCCGCAGCATCGGCGCCTGCACAAACGCTTGAGTCGCTTGATAGAAATCTTCATCGGTGAAGATCTGCTCCATGTCCATGAAGATGCGGTACCTCGGCGAGAGCATCCAGCGCAGATAGCCTCCGCTGTTGGGGGCGTTCATCAGCGCCCCACCGGAGCCAGCCTGATTGAGAAAGGTCGCCACCCCGACCGGGAGGGCCTGGCGCGAAAACGGATAGGCGGGTCGAAACGGGACTCGCGCCGTAATCCAGCGAATCGGGATAAGCATCAAGAGCCCGGCGATGAGCCAGGCTGCCGGGCGAGGCAAGCGGCCCACGCCAGCATCTCGCCCTCCTTCGCTCTGCGAGCTTCGGAGAGGCCTCTGCGAAGCTTCAGCAACGCAGGGCGCCGCCCGGGGGTTGGCGGCGAGAAGCGGCAGCGACAGCAGCGCAAACTCGTGGACAAACCGCACCCCCCTCGACGCCATGGCCACCCCGCCCAGGCACAGCAGCAGATGGCTCAGGCGCATGGTCCGGCTCGCCACACCCCTCACCACGGCCATGACCACGAGCAGCCCGTAGAGGTTCACGACCGTCAGCCCTTGGGGGATCAACGCGTTGATGTGGATCGTCAAGAGGTCGCGCCACGCCAGCCGGCTGAATTCACTGATGCGCTGGTGCAGGTAGCCCTCCAGGTTGGGAAAGGGGAGCTGGAAGAAGTCGAGCGCCCGAGGCCTGACGAAGATCGCACACATCATCACGACCAACGGGATCAGCGCCTGCCGCGCGTCCTGGGGTCGGTAGGGGCGGCCGCGAAGGCGGTTGACGGCGTACTCGATCCCATACGCCAATCCGATGAGGAGCACGACAGGATACATGATCCCGTGGACGTTGTTCCAGACGATCACCACCCCTGGCAGGAGCCACGTCCAGCGAGGTCGGCGTTCGATGATGAAGACCGTCAGGACGATGAACAGGTAGGTGAAGATGTGGGGGCGGAGGTTGATGTCCCGAGAAAACAGCAGCAATGTACACAAGACGGCGGGGAGCGCCGACCACCACGATCGGCCCTGCGGGCCCGATCCCAGCAGCCGGGCGATCAACACCGCTGTCGCGAGAAAGACCGCGGCCCGCAGCACAATCAACCCGTAATAGCCCCAGTGGACAGAGAGCCAATAGACCAGCGCCTGGAAGAGCCACGAATAGTTCACCGACTCTCGAGGCGGCTCGAGGAAGGAGAAATGGGTTTGGTGCGGAATCGCTCCGTGAGTGAAGAGGTAGCGTCCGTTCTCGAGGTGAAACCACGTATCCGTGTCGGATCGCACGATGGGCCAGGCGAGCATCACCCCCGCGGTCATCGCGATGAGAAGGGACAGATAGACCCAGGGCAGATTCGCTCCCAGGGATTCCCACCAGGTGCGGGGGCGGCGTAGAGAGGGGCGCTGTGGCCCGTGAGGCGATGCGCGCCGGCGCAGCGGCATCAGGCGGAGAGCTGGACTTTGACCTGCTCCAGGTGAAAGCTGGGATCCGACATGACGAGGATGCGGGCCTGGTGCTGGGCTTCCAAGGCGCTGAGCGACGGCCGGTCCTCCTGCAGCAGGCGCAGCGCCACCTGGGGATGGACAAACAGTTCCAGCGTCTTCTGGCGCGTCCCCTTGAGGCTTTTCTTGACCTGCCGGATCGCCTGGATCGCCATGGTCGTCACCGACTTGACGCTGCCCCGCCCGGCGCAATACGGACAGGTCTGGTCGGAGACGGTTTGAAACGACCGGCGCATGCGCTGACGGGTCAGCTCCGCCACGCAGATCTCGGAAAATGACACCAGGTTCGTCTTCGCCCGGTCCCGCTCCAGCGCCTGCTCCAGGACGCGGATGATCTCCCGGCGGTGCTCCTGCCGTTCCACATCGATGAAGTCGATCGCCACAATGCCGCCCACGTCCCGCAGGCGCAGCTGCCTGGCGATTTCGACGGCCGCTTCCTTGTCGACTTGGAACGCGGTTTCCTCCAGGTTCCGGCGACCCGCGAAGCGCCCGGTATTCACATCGATGGCGACCATCGCTTCGGTGGGTTCGATGAGCACCCACCCCCCGGAGGGCAGCTCCACCCGTTTTTCAAACAGGTCTTCAATCTGCTCGTCCAGCCCCTCGTGTTCAAAGAGAGGTTCCTGTCCCTGGTAGCAATCCAGGCGTACCCGCACGCCGGGCATGAGGATGCGTAGGAACCGGGTCAGCCGCTGATGCTCGGCCCGCTCATCCACCACGATGCGATGGACATCCTCGGTGAAGCTGTCGCGGATCATGCGGGGCGCTAAATCATGCTCCTGATAGACGCACGCCGGGGCCTTCGTCCCACGTTCGGCTCGCCTGATGCGCTGCCACACCTGCGACAGATACCGCACGTCGCGGACAAACTCCTTCTCGCCCTTGCCGGTTCCCGCGGTCCGGACGATCAGCCCCGTATCCTGCGACACCCGCAACTTCTGCAACAGCTCCCGAAGCCGCCCGCGCTCGGTGGGATCTTCGATGCGCTTGGAGACGCCAAGACGGGAGTCGTAGCCCATCAGCACCAAGTACCTTCCGGGGAGGCTCACGTGCGTCGTCAGACGAGCCCCCTTCGTGCTGAACGGCTCCTTGACGACCTGCACGAGGATTTCCTGTCCGGACTTGACCAGCTCGGTGATGCGCGAGTGGTGGTGGTGCCGGGGCTCATGCCGCGCGGACTCCCCTTCGAGAATCGCCTCGTCTTCCGGCGGGGGACTGACAATGTCCGAGACGTAGAGAAATCCGTTCTTCGCCAACCCGATATCGACGAAGGCGGCACCGATGCCAGGCAGCACCGAGGTGACCTTCCCTTTATAGACGCTGCCCACAAGCTGCGGCGTCCCGGAGCGCTCCACGTAGAACTCCTCCAGGCGCTTGTCTTCCGTGATGGCCACGCGCGTTTCCTGCGCGTCAGCACTGATGAAGATTTCCTTGAGTTTAGCCATGAGTCCTTTCCCTGAAATCCCACAGGATCGCGCCACAGACAGCGCATAATAGCACAAACGCCGCCCACAAGGGAACGACGGCCTCAGGTGGACGGGCCGGCTCCCCCGCCGCTGGATTGCGAAAGACCATCGCCAATTCGTCGTACGCCACGAGCTCAAGAGCATCGCGCCGGCGAAGCTCTTCCAGCGTCGGGGTGCCCGGCTGGGGGCCGATCTTGAACCAGAGGATCCAGTGGGCGGCGCCGATCGGATCAAACGGCCGCGCGGGAGGCACTTCGTAGAACATCGCCGATGACGTCGGACGATGCGCGAGGGCTGCCACCAGCCCTCCGGCGTACGACGCGTTCGACCAGAGAATCTCCGTGGGATGGCTCACTCGTTCCACCAGCTCGCCGAGGCGTTCCATCGCAGGGACAGGCATGAAGCGGTCCGTCGCCATCGGCGGGGATCCGTTCACCAGGTGAAACGGTACGGCCTCCAGCCACCGCAGGCGCACGCCCGACGGCGAGACCGACCATGAGGGCGAGGCGACGACGGCGCCGGCGATGAGCCCCATCACCGTCCAGCGGCTGCACCGATGACGAAACCGCGTGGCGACCTGCGAGGACAACCGCGCCGCCGCATAGCCGGCCAGCAGGATGATCGGCAGCATCCCTTCACCGCTGAGCCATCGAAAGGAAAAGTTCGCCGCGTACGCGCAAAACCCAAGCCAGAGACTCAGGAGCCAGCCGTCCCTCCCTCTCGCCTTCCAACTGTGCCACGCCCCGACGCACGCCAGCAGGAGTAACAGCGGAACGATCTCGATCGTCGTATTTTCATAACGGGGGACCACCCGGAACGTTCCCGCGTGTCTTCCGATGTGCGCCAGCCACGGCAGGGCCATGAGACCACCCCACCCCAGCGTGGCGAGGGCGCACCGAGCGTCAATGGCGCGCAACCCAGCGCCGGCCAGCAGCGTCACCACAGCCACGCACGACAGGCCCAGGTGGGTATACGCCAGCAGGGCCAGGAGACACGCCGCCGCGACCCGCCGCTGTGCCTTGAGGGCCACCATCAGCCACAGCAGCTCGATGAGGCCGACGCCTGCGGCTAGCGTCATCCCCAGTTGCAGCCACCAGGTGAAGGAGGCCAGGGCCATGAGCACGCAGGCCAGAGCCCTCGGCGCAGAAAGAAGGCGCCGTGCCGTCAGATAGATCGTGAGCAAGATCAGCGGCACGATGACCGCAGTCGCCAGCCGAAGGGTTCCGATCGGGGAGCTGGTGAGCGTCAACAGACCGGCGAGGAGGAGGTGCAGGACCGGCGGGTACAGATGCGGCCGGCCGACCGGGGCATATTCCCCCCATTCATAGACGATCGGCCCCCGCGCATCAACGATCTGTTGGGTGATCGCCAGATGGTACGAGGGGTCGAGCGACAGCGGGAACAAGGGCCATCGGGCCGCCCAGAGGACCGCGCACGCCGACAGGAGCACCCACGGCAACCAGCGAACCCACACCGGGCTCACGCGCGCGTGAAGGGCAGGATGCGCCATTTCAGGATGGTCCACAGGATGCGCACCCCGTGATACCATCGAATCTTCTTTCCCTCCCTGTACACGCGAGGGGTGTAACGGATCGGCACCTCAGCGATCCGCGCGCGGCGGCGCAGGAGCTTGCAGATCAACTCGTTGTCAAACTCAAACCCGTCAGCGCCCACCGGGGTGGAGCACACGAGCGCGCGTTTGAACGCCTTGTAACAGCCCTCATAGTCCGTCGCGCGAAACCCGTAGAGCCGGTTCGTCAGCCAGATGATGCAGAGGTTGCCGAGGTAGTGTGAGAAAAACGGCATCCCGCCGTGAACAAAGAAGCGCGGGCGCTGCCGGATGAACCGCGAGCCCAGGACGGCGTCGGCCTCTCCCCGCTCAATCGGCGCGATGAGCGCGGGAACATCGCCGGGGGTGTACTCCAAATCGGCGTCCTGAATGACCACGATCTCCCCGCGGGCCGCCTGAAAGCCGCTCCGCACGGCAGCACCCTTGCCGCGATTCCGGACATGCCACACCACCCGCAGCTCACAGGGGCTGCCGGAGACGCCGGGAAGCACGGTGCCGTGCTCCCGCTGGAGCTGACGTAGCATCTCCGGCGTGCCATCCGTTGAGCCGTCATCCACCACGATGATTTCCTGGGCGATGCCCACCGCCGCGACCTGACGGATCACCTCGCGGATGGTCGCGGCTTCATTGTAGACGGGAACGATCACCGAAAGTGTCATCCGCGCGGCAACGTGCAAGAGAGGATGGCCAGGCACGCAAGGGCCGCGGTCTCGGATCGAAGGGTCAGGCGGCCGAGTGACACAGGCTGCGCGCCTGTCTTGACGGCGGCGGCGACTTCTGCAGGGCTGAAATCCCCTTCAGGTCCGATGAGTACGGCGACATCGCCGGCGGCGCGGGAACCCTCCAGCATATCGCGAAACGGCCGCGCAGCAACCTCCAGCGTCGGAATGAGCACCAGCGGGACGCGCCCCAGCAACGGCAGGAGGGCGTGAAACGATTGCGGCGGATCGATCGACGGCACGTCCGCTCGTCCGCATTGCTTGGAGGCTGCCTCGGCGAGGCGGCGCCATCGCTCGCGTTTCTGCCGTCCCTGCGTGTCGGTCAATCGGATGACCGTTCGCTCGGTCACAATCGGGCTGAGCCGGCTCACCCCCAGCTCGGTGGCCTTCTGAATGAGCCAGTCAAACCGCGGCGATTTGATGAGGCCCGGCGCAAGCCACACGATCCGCCCTCGCGCGCCGGCCGCCAGCCGTTGGTCAAGGCGCACCGTCATTTGGGCTTGGGTGAGGTGGCTGATCGTGCCGGCGTACTCGGCTCCCTGCCCGTCGAAACAACAGACCCGGTCTCCCGCCTTGAGCCGCAGGACGTTACGCAGGTGATGGAGCTGTTTGGGATCATCGAGGACGGCTGTGGAGCCGGTGATGTTGCGGGGATCAACGAGGATGCGGCGCACGGTTGAACTCGGTAGTTCGAAGCGTGACGTTCAAAGTTCGAAGCCAGCTAGCTCTGCGCGTCTGGGAGGAGTCATCTTCGAACTTCCTACTTCGAACTTCGAACCATAAACATGGAGCAGCGGGGGATCGAACCCCGGGCCTCGTGAGTGCGATTCACGCGCTCTCCCAACTGAGCTACTGCCCCAAGACCCTGCTGGCAGGAGTGTACTGGAATTGGGGACGAGGGTCAATACGAAGCCGTGTCGCTTCGTGACGTGGATGAGAGGAGGGAACAGAGTGTCTGCGACGAGGCGATGCGGTTGGCGACGGGCTGGGTAGTTGGTCGGCTGATGATTAGAGGCCGTTCACGCAGCCTTCCCAGTTACCAGCAACGGTTCCGGCCTGATCAATCGTAATGAGGTTGCCGCCGCACGGTCCTGTCGCCGCCCTCGTGGCTGTCGCAGTGAACGCGTTCGCTACGGTGTTGTCGATTGTAAAGGCCCACCCGCTTCTCGCGGCTGGGGGAACTGTCACGCCTATGTTGGCGGGGGTACTGTGGTAGATATCAAATTCCTGCCTGTAGACCTCTTCAGCGGATTGAATCGAGGCCAACGTGCTGTAGGCCGCAGCGCCGCGGGCCCGCTCAATGGCGCGGCGGTATTGGGGAATCCCCACGGCCAGGAGGATGCCTAAGATAATGACAACCGCGATCAGCTCCACGAGCGTGAACCCCCGGTTCTTCATGCACACCCCTCCTTTAATGAGCACGCGACTTACGGAAGCACGCCAGTGCGACGTAAGT
>MHGA01000031.1:82800-84658 GCA_001804415.1 Candidatus Aquivivens invisus | reverse complement strand
TTTCTCGGCAAGCGAACGGATTTGAAGCGGGCGGCGTCGTGTCAAAAGTGCCTGCGCACCGGCGATCTCGAGCGGGTAGGCAAGACCCCGAGCCACCATTCGTTCTTTGAGATGTTGGGGAATTTCTCGTTCGGGGATTACTTCAAGGCTGAGGCGATTGCGTGGGCGTGGGAGTTCTTGACCGGCCTCTTGCCCGCCAAGAAGCTGTGGATCAGCATCTACGAAGAGGACGATGAGGCGTTTGGCTTGTGGCGCAAGCTGGGCGTGCCGGAGCCACGGATCAAACGGTTCGGTCAGGCCGACAATTTCTGGCCGGCCAATGCGCCAGCTGAAGGGCCCAACGGACCATGCGGCCCTTGCTCAGAGCTGTACTACGACCCTGACGGGAAAGTCCAAGGACCGAACTCGGTCGAGGTCTGGAACCTCGTCTTCACCCAGTTCGATCGGCAACCCGATGGCACGTTGAAGCCGCTCCCTAAGCCGAACATCGACACCGGCATGGGCCTGGAACGGTTGACGGCGGTCGTGCAGGGCGTCGAGACGGATTATGAGACAGATTTATTTGGACCAATTGTGCAGGTCATCCACAGCTACTTTGCCGGAGGGCTTAGAAAAGACGAAGACCGATTTGGTCCTGAGGGTCTGAGAGCCGTGTGGACGATTGCGGACCATCTACGGGCGATTGTGTTCTTGCTTGCTGAGAGCCTTGTCCCTTCTAACGAGGGGCGGGGCTATGTGTTACGGATGCTTATCCGTCGAGCTCATTGGCATGGCGGGCGGCTGCTGTGGAATAGGAAAAGCGTGGCGGGGGGGAAACCCGAATATCAAGAACCATTTCTCGCTGAGATGGCACCGACGCTGATCAAGACGTATCGAATACCGTATCCTCAGCTAGAAAAGTCCCAACATTTTATTCTCAAAGCCATCCGTGCCGAGGAAGAACGGTTTGTCGAGACCTTGGACGCGGGGAATGAACAGATTCAACAAGAACTTGATCGTCTCAGAGCAGGAAAGATCACACAGATTTCTGGGGATTTTGCATTTAAGATGAAGGACACGTACGGATATCCTTTTGAACTACTCTCAGACATTGCTCAGCGGCACGGATTCGCCGTTGATCAGGGAGTCTTTAAGCAGCGTTTGGGCGAGCAACGGGAGCGGTCAAGGGCAGGGAGCCAGTTCGGGGGGGACATTTTCGTGGCGCCAACCCTGAAACTTCCTGAGCCGGTGCCAGTCGAGTTCGTGGGATACCAGGCCCTGCAGGCTGAGGCGCACGTCAAAGGGATTTGGAAGCAGGATCAGTGGGTCAGCGCCGCCGGCCTGGGTGATCATGTGGGGCTGGTGCTCGATCGCTCGCCGTTCTACGGCGAGTCCGGTGGGCAGATTGGTGACCGCGGGACGATTAACGCGCCGAAGGGAACCGTGGAGGTCGTGGATACGAAGTGGGTGGACGACCTGTTGGTGCACGACGCCAAGATTTCGCACGGAACGGTGAAGATCAACGATCCCGTTCGGACTCAGGTCAACCCAGACCATCGGCTGAAAGTGGCCCGCAGTCATACGGGTGCCCATCTGCTGCACTGGGCACTGCGCAAGGTGCTCGGTCCTGAAACCGTCCAAGCCGGCTCATTGGTGGAGATGGAACGGGTTCGGTTTGACTTTTCCTCGCTCGGTGGGTTGCAGGAAGAACAGCGGGCGAAGGTCGAGCAGTTGGTGAATGATCGGATCCGATGCGCCGATTCCGTGCAGACTGCCACCATGAACGTGGACGAGGCCAAGCATCTTGGCGCCCTGGCGCTCTTCGGGGAAAAGTACGGGCAACAGGTGCGGGTGGTGTCCATCGGCGACTATTCCAAGG
>MHGA01000031.1:80049-82740 GCA_001804415.1 Candidatus Aquivivens invisus | reverse complement strand
GCTCCCGAGGTCGTGGAAGGCCTGGACGAGCTGCTGGGGCAGCTGAAGCGCTCCGAGCAGCAGCGTCGCGCCCTCCAGGTTGAGTTGGCGAAGGGTGAAGCCGCCAGGCTTGTGGCGAACGCCAAGCAGATTCGGGACGTCACGTTTATCTCGGCGGCCTTGAAAGACGTCGATCGCGAAGTCCTGGCGATCATGGCAGATGCCATCCGACCGGCGCTCAAAGGCAGCGGCGTGGTCGTGCTCGCGTCTGCCGATGGCGCGGCAAAGGTCTCTCTGGTGGTGGCCGTCACCAGCTCGTTGGCCAAACGGGTGCATGCCGGCGAGCTGCTGAAGGCGGTCGCACCCCTGGTGCAGGGGAGCGGCGGGGGCCGCCCGGAGTTCGCCCAGGGTGGCGGGAAGGACCCCTCAAAGATCTCTGAGGCGTTGAAGCGAAGCGAGGAGATGGTTCGACGAGCGTTAGGATCATGAAGATCATCTCAACGGCCGGCAAAACCTGGCAGCAGTTGTGTGCGCGCCAACTGACGCGTAAACGGCGCGTGGAAGACCGCGTGCGCGTGATCATCGAGGACGTTCGCCTGCACGGGGATGAGGCCGTCTTGCGTTACACACGTCGCTTCGACAGGGTTCGGTTGAAACCCAAGCAGGTGCGGGTGACGGAGACAGAGACCTCAGCGGCCTTCCAACACATCGATCCGAATCTGAGCGTGCACCTCAAAGCCGCGATCCAAAACGTCCAGGCGTTTTACAGCAAAGCGCGCGTGAAGCCGACCCGGCTGGTCCATGATGACGGGGTGATGTTGGCGGATAAATTCGACCCGTTGAATCGGGTGGGGATTTACATTCCCGGGGGGACCGCCAGTCTCGTCTCAACCGTCTACATGACGGTCATCCCCGCCCGCCAAGCCGGGGTGAAGGAGATCGTGTTGACCACGCCGCCCCGACCCAACGGCGGCATCGATCCCAACATCCTGGTCGTCGCCAGCCTGCTGCGCGTGGATGAAATCTATAAGTTGGGTGGGGCGCAGGCAATCGCCGCCATGGCGCTTGGGACCAAGCTGGTCCGGAAGGTCGATAAGGTCGTCGGCCCAGGCAATGCGTACGTGGCGGAGGCGAAGCGACAGCTCTTTGGGTTTGTGGACGTCGACACCATCGCCGGCCCGTCGGAGATCGCCATCATCGCGAATCACCACTCGAACCCCCAGTACGTAGTCGCGGATCTGCTCGGAGAAACCGAGCATGCCGGCGGCCTGGGCTTTCTCATCACGACGTCCAAGAGCCTGGCCGCGCTGGCCAAGAAGCAGATCCCCGGCGGCTACTGCCTCATTGTCAGGAATCTCGAGGAGGCCGTTGAGGCAGCCAATCAGCTGGCACCCGAACACTTGGAGATCATGGTCAAATCCCCCAGGAAGCTGCTCAAGCGCATTCGGGCGGCAGGGGCGATTTTCTTAGGGCCGTATTCTCCGGTGACGGTAGGAGACTACATCGCGGGGCCGAGCCATGTCCTGCCGACCGGGGGATCCGCCAGAACGTTTTCAGGACTGGGGGTGGAGGACTTCATTCGCAAGACGCACATCATTGCCTACACCAAGAGCGCGCTCGAGAAAGTCCGTGAGCCGATTGAGCGGCTCACAGCCCTCGAAGGGCTTCCGCGCCACTATGACGCCGTGAAGGTGCGATTGGAGTGAGCCAACGATGAGACGAGCAACTGTGACCCGAACCACTCGAGAAACGACGATTCGCCTGAGCCTCAATTTGGATGGGAAGGGCAAGACGAGCGTGAGCACCGGGATCCCCTTTTTGGATCATCTGCTGACCTTGCTCGGCACGCACGGCCTGCTGGACATGTCGGTGCGAGCCGACGGCGATCTGGACGTGGACCTCCACCACACCAACGAGGATGTTGGGCTTGTGCTCGGCCGGGCATTTGCCAAGGCGCTCGGCGATGGGCGGGGGATTCACCGCTTTGGCTGGGCCTATGTGCCGATGGAAGAGGCCCTGGCCCGCGTGGTCCTTGACCTCTCCGGCCGTTCCAAGCTCCTGCTTCGCGATCAACGCCGACCTCGCCTCGCCCTCAAGGGCTCAGGAACGGCCTACCAGTGGGAGGATCTGGAGCACTGGTTGGAATCGTTTGCGCGGGCCGCTCAACTGACGGTTCACATCGATGTGTTCTCGGGCCGCGATTTCCATCACACCTGCGAAGCCATCGTGAAAGCCTTCGGCCGAGCGTTGCGCCAAGCGGTCCAGCGTGACGTGCGCCGCCGCGGGGTTCCCTCGTCCAAAGGCCGCCTCTACCAACAGTGATCAGTGATGAGTGGCCAGTGCCCGGTCACCAGTCTTTGACCACGGATCACTATCCACTGACCACTCAACTGTGATGATTGCTGTCATCGACTATGGCATGGGGAATCTGCGCAGCGTCTCCAAGGCCTTGGAGCATGTGGGGGCGGCTGTCCAGGTGACCAGCGACCCTCACACCCTTGAGCGGGCCGAGAAAATTATCTTGCCTGGCGTTGGAGCGTTCCCCTCCGCGATGCGCGAGTTGCGTGCGCGGAAGCTGGTGGACCCCATTAAGGAAGCGATTGCGGTGGGCAAGCCCTACCTGGGCATCTGCCTTGGGCTGCAGCTCCTCTTTGAGCGCAGCGAAGAAGGTGAAGGGGTGGAGGGTTTGGGCATCGTGCCCGGTGTCGTCAG
>MHGA01000031.1:0-80002 GCA_001804415.1 Candidatus Aquivivens invisus | reverse complement strand
TTCGTGCACTCGTACTACGCGGATCCGGTGGATCGAGGGGTGGTCGTCCTCGAGACGGAATATGGGATTCGGTTTGCGTCGATGGTATGGAAAGACAATCTCTTTGCCACGCAGTTTCACCCCGAGAAGAGCCAGGCGGTTGGGCTCACGCTGCTGAAGAATTTTGTGGAGCGGTAGAGCCCGCCATGGTGATTCTTCCGGCAGTAGATCTTCTGGGCGGGAAGGTGGTGCGGCTTGCCCAGGGCAAGCGGGAGGCCGTCACCGTCTATTCCGAGGATCCGGTCCAGGTGGCTCGTCGATGGGTTGAGGCTGGGGCGACGTGGTTGCATGTCGTTGACCTCAACGGGGCGTTTGACGGCATCTATCGCAACATGGAGATCGCGCGCCACATCATCGAAGCGTGCCGGGTCAACGTCGAGCTCAGCGGCGGCATCCGGACCAAGGAGGCGCTGGGTAAAGCCTTTGAGGCCGGAGCGGCGCGGGTGATTCTGGGCACCAAAGCCTGCGAAGACCCTGAGTTCGTCCAGGAGGCCGCGGATCGCTACGGCCACAAGATCGCCGTGGCCATCGACGCCCGCGCCGGACACGTGGTATCAAGGGGGTGGGTCGCCGCCAGCCAGGTGACGGCCCGACAGTTGGCGCGCAGCGTGGCGATGCTCGGTGTTGAAACGATTGTCTGCACCGATGTGAGCCGAGACGGGATGCTGCAGGGCCCGAATCTTGAGCTGCTTCGCGATGTGCTGGAGGTCGGGCCGCGCTCGGTCATCGCTTCAGGCGGCATCTCCAGCCTGGAGGACCTGCGCGCGCTCAAGGCGCTTGAGCCGCGCGGGGTGATCGGAGCCATCGTCGGCAAAGCGCTGTATGAGGGCACCATCGACCTCAAAGAGGCCCTTCAAGTAGTCAGCAGTCAGCGGACAGCAGACAGCTAAATGCTGATTGCCGATTGCTGAGTGCCGGTTGCCAAAGATGCTGGCCAAGCGGATCATTCCATGTTTGGATGTGGACAAGGGTCGAGTCGTCAAAGGCGTGAGGTTCGTGAACTTGCGCGATGCGGGGGATCCCGTCGAAGCCGCCCGTGCGTATAATGAGGCGGGGGCTGACGAGCTGGTCTTCCTCGATATCACGGCCAGTGCTGAACAGCGCCGGATCATGCTCGAGGTCGTGGAGCGGACGGCGGCCGTCGCGTTCATGCCGGTGACCGTGGGGGGTGGCATCCGGACGGTGGAAGACATCCGGCAGCTCCTGAATGCCGGCGCCGACAAAGTCTCGCTGAACACGGCGGCGGTGGAACGGCCCGAGCTGGTTCGTGAATCGTCGGAACGATTCGGGAATCAGTGCATCGTCGTCGCAATCGACGCGAAAAGACAGACATCGGACCGCAGACATCAGACATCAGACCTCCTCTGGGAGGTGCATATCCATGGCGGAAGAACAGCGACGGGGAAAGACGCGGTGGAGTGGGCCAGAGAGGTGGAACGGCTCGGCGCCGGAGAGCTTCTGCTGACGAGCATGGATTGTGATGGGACGAAGAGCGGCTATGACGTGGCGTTGACCAGGCGTGTGGCTGGGACGGTCAGCATTCCGGTCATCGCCTCAGGCGGCGCCGGCAAGCCGGAGCACTTTGCTGAGGTGTTGAGCGCCGGGCAAGCCGATGCCGCGCTCGCCGCCTCGCTCTTCCACTTCGGGGAATTGTCCATTGAAGATGTGAAACGGTACTTAGCCGCTCAAGGGGTTACGGTCCGATCATGACGATTCCAAATCTAAAATCCGTGTTGCAGTTCGACGGCCGCGGCCTCATCCCGACCGTGATTCAGGATGCCAAGTCCAAGAAGGTCCTGACGCTGTGCTACCTGAATCAGGAAGCGCTCAGCAAAAGCTTGCAGACCGGGAAGGTCTACGTCTTTCGCCGTTCGCAGAACCGCCTGATGCTCAAAGGCGAGACCTCCGGGCACGTGCAGCACATCACCCGTGTGCAGGTCGACTGTGAGGGGAAATCGCTGCTGTTCCTTGTCCGCCAGCACGTCGCCGCCTGCCATGAAGGGTACTTCAGTTGCTACGTTCGTCGCGTCGGCCCCGAAGGCCGCTTGCGCGTGAGCGACAAGCGGGTGTTTAATCCGAGCACGGTCTACGCCCGACGGAAGCAACGGGCTTGACGGCAAAAACCGGATCGACCATGGAGCTTCGTCCCTCGTTATCTGAATTTACCCGGCAGGCCAGGCGCGCCGCCGTGGTTCCCGTGTGGGCCGAGCTGCTGGCGGACGTGGAGACGCCGGTCAGCGCGTTCCTCAAGCTTGATGACGGGAGGCACAGCTTTCTCCTCGAGTCGGTTGAGGGGGAGGAGAAGGTCGCGCGGTTCTCATTTCTCGGGAGTGGTCCCCGGTTCCTGGTGGCGAGTCGGGGTCGCGACATGGAGATCGTGCAGCGCACAAGCGCCCGGCGGTCGGTCCTCAAGCGCTATCGAACCGATCGCGATCCGCTGGCCGAAATCGAACGGCTCCTGCGCGACCATGCCGGTCCTCCCGTGCCGGGACTGCCGCGTTTTTACGGAGGGCTCGTGGGTTATCTGGGGTATAACGTGGCCCGGTTCCTCGAACGGGTTCCGGCCCATCAGGTCGACCGATTGCAGGTGCCTGACGTGATGATGATGCTCGCGGATACCATGGTGATCGTGGATCACGCGCAGCATACGCTGCGGCTTGTGGCCAATGCCTTCACCCGCGAGGCCGCGCCTGAGGTGCTGTATCGCCGATGCGCCGCGCGCATCCGGGAGATGGCCCGTCGGTTGGCTCAACCGATGCCTCGGAAAACCTCCCGCAAGGCCCGGCGTCGGCGCCACGACCCGGCGGTGCGTTCCAATCTGACGAAAGCGCAGTTTACGCGCATGGTCCGCCAGGCCAAGGCCTCAATCCGAGCCGGCGAGATCATCCAGACGGTGTTGTCGCAGCGGTTTGAGCGTCGGCTGTCGTGCGAGCCGTTCGAGCTGTATCGAGCCTTGCGATCGTTGAACCCTTCGCCCTACATGTATTTCCTTCGCTTAGGGTCCATGTGTCTCGTCGGGTCTTCGCCCGAGATGCTGGTGCGCTGCGAAGCGGGGCATATCGAAACGCGTCCGATCGCCGGCACGCGAGCCCGGGGGCGCAATCCCCGGGAGGATGAGCGGCTGGTCCGGCAGCTGACGGCCAGCCCGAAAGAGCGCGCCGAACACCTGATGCTGATCGATCTCGGACGCAATGATCTTGGGCGAGTCGCGCAGATCGGGACCGTGACCACCCCGGAGGTGATGGTGGTCGAGAAGTACTCCCATGTGATGCATCTGGTCAGCTCCGTGCGGGCGAAGCTGCGCCAGGGGCGCAATGTCTTCGATGTGCTGCGGGCGACGTTTCCTGCCGGCACCGTCACCGGAGCGCCAAAGGTTCGGGCGATGGAGCTCATCGCGCAGCTGGAGCGCGACGACCGCGGCCCGTATGCCGGCGCCGTCGGGTACATCGGGTTTTCCGGCAATCTCGATACCTGCATCACCATCCGCACCATCCTCGTGAAAAACGGCGTGGCGTATGTGCAGGCCGGGGCGGGGATCGTGGCGGATTCTCACCCCGAGCGCGAGTACCAGGAGACCATCAACAAGGCGCAGGGCATGCTGAAGGCGATTGAACTGGCCGAACATCACGCGTGAACGACGCGGTGGAGTCCCATGATCCTCATGATCGACAACTACGACTCCTTCACCTACAACCTCGTCCAATACCTTGGCGAGTTGGGCGAGGAGCTGGTCGTCTTCCGCAACGACCAAATCACCATGACCCGGGTCACACACCTCAAGCCGACGAGTATCGTAATCTCCCCCGGGCCTGGAAGCCCCAAAGATGCCGGGGTGTCGAACGAGCTGATTCGCTCCTACGCCGGTGAGATCCCGATCCTCGGCGTGTGTCTGGGGCATCAGTGCATCGGGGAGGTCTTTGGGGGCCAGGTCGTTCGCGCAGGCCGCCTGATGCATGGCAAAACCTCCCCCATCCACCACGACAACACCGGGATCTTCCGCCATCTGCCGAACCCCTTTGAGGCCACGCGCTACCATTCGCTGCTGGTCCGTCGGGAGGGGTTGCCGAGCGTCTTGAGGGTCACCGCGTGGACCAAGGAAGGGGAGATCATGGGCTTGCAGCACAGCCGGTTTCCCGTCTACGGGGTGCAGTTTCATCCGGAGTCCATCCTGACGAAGGTGGGGAAGGACCTCCTGCGCAATTTCCTGCAGCTCGCCAAGCAGTTCCGCCGCCGCAGGTGATGACGGCAACGCTGGCTCAGCTGGCTCAGCGTCCGCTCTCATCCGCCGAGATGCGCACGGCGATGGAGCAGATCATGAGCGGCGAGGCCCCGGTCCAGGACGTGAGCGATTTTTTGCGGACGTTGGCTGTCCGTGGTGAAACCGACAAGGAAATCGCCGGTGCCGTACGTAGCCTGTGGGAGCATCAGGTCGGCTCGCTGGAGTTCGCCTCCCCAAGGCCGGAGCTCTGCGATACCTGTGGCACCGGCGGCGACGGACAGGGGACGTTCAATATCTCCACGCTCGCGGCCATCGTCGCGGCAGCCTGCGGTGTGCGTATCGCCAAGCATGGTAACCGTGCCGCCTCCAGTCGCTGCGGGAGCGCTGACCTCCTAGAGGCGCTAGGCATGAATCTCGCCGCCACGCCGCAGCAGATTGTCCGCTCCGTTGAAACTGTTGGGTTTGGATTTTACTTTGCGCCAAGGTTCCATCCGGCGATGAAGGCTGTCGCCGAGGTGCGCAAAGCGCTGGGCATCCCCACAATCTTCAATCTGATCGGCCCGCTGGCGAATCCCGCCTATCCGTTGACATTTCAATTCGTTGGGGTCGCCGATGAACGGCGGAGATGGCCGATGGCACAGGCGCTGCAGAGGTTGAGCATTCGCCACGGGCTCGTGGTTCACGGCGCCGATGGACTCGACGAGGTGACGACGACCGGCGAAACGCGCGTGGCAGAAATCGGATCGCCGTCTAAACGCCCGATCAATTCATTATCGCCTGGAGAGTATGGGCTGCCGCGGGCGACGTCCGAGCAGCTGCGCGGCGGCGATGTGGCGGCGAACGCGGCCATCGCGCGCAACGTGCTGAGCAATGAAGCCACGCCTCAACAACGCGATATCGTGGTACTCAACGCCGGGTGCGTCATCTACACGGCGAACCAGGCGAAGGACATCCAAGAGGGCATTCAAAAAGCCGTTGACGCGCTGGAATCCGGCCGAGCCCAAACGGTGCTGGAGCGCGCCGTCGAAATCAGCCGGTCATGATGATCCTCGATGAGATTCTCGCGCACAAACGCGAAGAAGTCGCCGCGTCCAAACAGCGGCTGCCGCTGGAGGAGCTCACGCGGCGGGTGCAGGGCCGGCGCGCCGAGCGCGACTTCGTCGCCGCGTTGCGGGATGTCGGCAAGCGACCGGCCCTCATCGCGGAACTGAAGCGCCGGTCGCCCTCGAAAGGCATGTTGCGTGAGCGTTTCGATCCGCCGCGCCTGGCGCAGGAACTTCAGGAGGCTGGCGCGGCGGCCTTGTCCGTGCTCACCGATGAGCATTTTTTCGGCGGCAGCCTCGAGTTCGTACGGGATGCTCACGACTTCACGGAGCTGCCGATCCTGCGCAAGGATTTCCTGCTGGAACCCTACCAGGTCTACGAGGCGCTGAGCGCGCAGGCCGATGCGGTGCTCCTGATCGTCCAGCTGCTGACGGAGCCACAGCTCAAGGAGCTCCTGGCGCTTTCCTCGCGCCTAGGTTTAGCGGCGCTCGTGGAGATCCACGCCGAACCCGAGCTGGATCGCGCGCTGCGCGCCGGGGCGACGCTGATCGGGATCAACAGCCGCGATCTGCGGGATTTCTCGATGCATCCGGAGACGATCGAGCGCCTCGCGCCGAAGATACCCAAGGGCGTCGTGGTCATCGCCGAAAGCGGGGTGCAGTCGGCTGCCGATGTGAAGCGTCTGGCTGAGCTGGGGGTGCAGGCGGTCTTGATCGGCGAAGCCCTGATGACGGCTCCGGACGTGCAGGCGAAGGTCCGGGAGCTGTTCCAGGGGATCTGGTGACGAATCAGCGCATCGATCGGGTCGTCAGGATCCTGAAGCGGCTCGTTCGCCAGTGGAAGGAGCCGGTGGTTGGCCACTATCGCGACGATCCGTTCGCCACGCTGATCAGTTGCCTGCTGAGCCTGCGCACCAAAGACGAGACGACGCACGCCGCCTCCCGGCGGTTGTTTGCCTTAGCCCGCAGCCCGCGGGCGATGCTCGAGCTCCCGATTCCGACGATCGAACGGGCGATTTATCCCGTCGGGTTCTATCACACCAAAGCTCGCACGATCCAGGCGGTCTGCCGCACCCTCCTTGATCGGTACGGCGGCCGTGTGCCACACGCCCTGGATGAGCTCTTGACCATCAAAGGCGTCGGGCGCAAAACGGCGAACCTGGTGGTAACGCTGGCCTACCGGCAGCCCGGGATCTGCGTGGATACCCATGTGCATCGCATCACGAACCGCTGGGGGTATGTGAGAACCAGGACGCCGGAGCAGACGGAAATGGCCCTCCGCAAGCAGCTCCCCAAGCGGCATTGGATCGTCTTCAACGATCTCCTGGTCACCTTTGGGCAGAACCTCTGCCATCCCACGTCGCCCTGGTGCAGCCGCTGTCCTTTGGATGCCTTCTGTCCCAAGCTCGGGGTGACACGATCCCGGTAATGGTGTACCATGCCACACGCGATGCCATTCACCACCTCTCACCGTCGAACAAACGGGCCGGGGCTGACGGTTCGAGACCTTCCTGCCGCTGAGCGCCCTCGGGAACGGCTCATCGCGCTCGGACCGGAAGGGCTTTCAGAACAAGAACTGCTGTGCTGCATCTTGGGTCGAGGTATTGCGGGGGAGTCGGTCCTCATCACCGCACAGCGCCTCCTGCGCGAGTTCGGGTCGGTGCGGGGGATTGCCGAGGCCTCGATTGAGCAGCTCAGAACCGTGCGGGGGATCGGGAGTGCGAAGGCAGTGCAGCTCAAAGCCTCCGTGGAGCTGGCCCGGCGGGCCTGGAAGGTCCCGCAGACCCGCCCCCAAGCGGTCGAGACGGCTGAGGCCGCTGAGGCGATTCTGCGACCGGCGCTTGTGGATAAGAAAAAAGAGCATTTCGTCGCCTTGCTGCTTGACTCGCGACATCAGCTGATTCGGCTTGAGTCCATTGCCGTGGGGAGCCTCTCGGCGAGCCTCGTGCACCCGCGGGAGCTCTTCAAGGAAGCGATTGCGGCGTCGGCTGCGGCGGTCATCATCGCCCACAACCATCCGTCCGGTGACCCTGAACCGTCCGCGCATGACCTGGTGTTGACGAAACGACTCGCCCAGGCCGGACGGCTGCTCGGCATCGAGGTGCTGGACCACCTGATTGTCGCCTCGCGCGGGACCGTCAGCCTCAAGGCGCGCGGGGTGATCGGCTAAACACACACCCCGATTGGCAGCTGCCCCGCCACATGAAACACCTGCTGATCGTCGGGCGCCCAGCCGTGGGGAAAACCACCTTGATCAAGCGATTAATCGAGCCGCTTCAGGGGCGCCGGATCGATGGATTCTTCACGGAAGAGCTCCGTGAGGAGGGGCGTCGGCTTGGGTTTTGGCTCAGCAGCTTGGATGGCCGTCAGGTCTTGCTGGCGCATCGCGAGCTGGACAGCCGCTGCCGGGTCGGGCCGTATCACGTCAATGTCAAGGTGCTCGATGAGGTGGCGGTGGGGATTATCCGGCGGGCTCGGCGTCAGGCCTTGGTCTTGTTTCTCGATGAGATCGGGCGGATGGAGCTGTGCTCGCGGGCGTTCCAGCACGCGGTGGAGGAGGCTCTGGATCGGGGTCCCCGCATCGTGGCGACCGCCGGCGTCCAGCGTCTGCCGTTCCTGAACGCGTTAAAGCGACGGCGGGATCTGGAGCTGATCCCGCTCTCCAGCGGTAATTGGACATCCATCTATCACGAGCTTCAGATCCGGCTGGCCACGCTCTGCGATGACAATGAGCACGCGCAGGCCATCCAGCGCCAGGCCGACCGGATCTGTCAGATGATCGTGGAAGGCGACACGCCGGCCATCGATCTGGACATCCAGCAGGCCAAGCTTCGCGAGTTGATTGCGCAGCATTTCCCGGAGAAGCAGTCGGTGTCCCATCTGCTCTATGAAAGCCGTTTTCGCCGTCTGGCGAATCAGTTCCGGCCATGACCAGGCCGCGCTCAACCCTCATCCTCACCCAATCCGAGATTGACCGGCTCATCGACATGCAGACGGCGATCCGGGTCATCCGCGAGGCATTCATTGCCCAGGCTCGCGGAGAGACCTCGATGCCGCCTAAAGTCTACCTTGATCTCCCGGGATACGGCGACTTTCGCGCGATGCCCTCCGCGCTGCGCCGTCCCGCGGTGTGCGGGATCAAGTGGGTGAACGTCCACCCGCAGAATCAGCGCAAGGGTCTGCCGACGGTGATGGGGACCGTCATCCTCAATGACCCGGCAACCGGATTCCCGCTGGCGGTCATGGACGGTCTCAGCGTGACGCGCCTGCGCACCGGCGCGGCCGCGGCCGTCGCCATTGCTGCGCTCGCGCGATCCCGCATGGCTCGGGTCGGCCTGGTCGGCTGCGGGGCGCAGGCCTTGTCCCAGTTGGAGGGTTTGCTGCAGGTCCGCCGGGTGGATCGCATCGCCGTGTGGGGCTATCGTCGCGGGGAGGCGGCACGATTCTGTCGATCGGCTGGTCGACGTCTTGGCGTCACGTTGATTCCCGTCGGGACGGTGAACGCGTGCGTGAAGGACGCGGATGTGGTGATCACGCTCACGCCCTCCCGCCGGCCGCTGGTCAGACGCGAGTGGATCAGGCCCGGGACGCATCTCAACGCGATCGGAGCCGACGCGCCCGGCAAGCAAGAGCTGGATCCGCAGATTCTTCGGGAGGCGGTCCTTATCGTGGATGAGCCGGTTCAAGCCATGCATGGCGGCGAGATCAACGTACCCTTGCGGAAAGGCCAGTTGACTCGCCGGGCGATCCACGCCACGCTGGGCGAGGTGCTCCTGGGCCGCGCCGCCGGTCGCACGCGGGCAGACCAGATCACGGTGTTTGACTCCACGGGGCTGGCGGTCCATGACGTGGCCTTGGGGTATGCCATTTATCGAGCCGCCCTCCGGAGCCGCTCCGGCCATCCCGTCACCTTGTTCTCCTCTTGATCCCTCGCGGTTTGACCAACCGTGATCTTTCCGCTAGGATAGAAAGTTCTATGCCAATGCGTTCACATCGTCGGGGTTCCGGCCGATTCACCGGGCCGGATCGCGGGGGTCATTTCGGTCCCTTCGGGGGAAAATTTGTGCCGGAGACCTTGATGGCGGCGCTGGATGAGCTCGAGACCGCCTTCCACAAGGCTCGGCGGGACCCCGCCTTTCATGACACGCTCAACGCCTACCTCCGACACTACGCGGGCCGGCCGACCCCGCTGTATGGCGCCACACGCCTGAGCCGGGCTCTGGGCGGCCTGCGCATCTACCTGAAACGGGAAGATCTGCTGCACACGGGCGCCCACAAGATCAACAACACGCTCGGCCAGGCGCTGCTTGCCGTGCGGATGGGCAAGCGCCGCCTCATCGCCGAAACGGGCGCCGGCCAGCACGGGGTGGCGACGGCGACGGTGGCGGCGCATTTCGGACTCCAGTGCGACGTTTTCATGGGGGAGAAGGATACGAAGCGGCAGGCGCTGAATGTGTTTCGGATGCAGCTGCTCGGCGCCAGGGTCATCCCGGTCACAAGCGGCACCAAGACCTTGAAGGACGCCTGCAACGAAGCGCTGCGGGACTGGGTGACCAATGTGCGCACGACGTATTACTGTCTGGGCTCCGTCGTCGGGCCTCACCCCTATCCGCTGATGGTGCGCGAATTCCAATCCGTGATCGGCAAGGAAGCGCGCCGGCAGATCCTCCAGGCTGAAGGCCGGCTGCCGGATGCCCTGATCGCGTGCGTGGGCGGCGGATCAAATGCCATGGGCCTGTTCCATCCCTTTGTCAAGGATCGGGGGGTGCGGATGATCGGCGTCGAGGCCGGTGGCACAGGGCTGCGTCCGGGCGAGCATGCCGCGACGTTGGTGAAGGGAACCCCAGGCGTGCTCCACGGCGCGCGCAGCCTGGTGCTGCAAGATCGTCATGGGCAGATTCTTGAGACCCGCTCGATCGCCGCGGGACTCGATTATCCCGGGGTGGGGCCGGAGCACGCGTTCTACCGCCAGCTGGGTCGCGCGCGGTATGCCGCGGTGTCCGATCGTCTCGCGCTGGAAGGCTGCCGGCTGCTTGCGAGAACCGAAGGGATTATCCCGGCGCTTGAGCCGGCTCACGCGATTGGATACCTGAAACAGCTCGCGAATCGGTTGCCCAAGCACAGCCTCGTGGTCCTCGGCCTCTCAGGCCGTGGAGATAAGGACGTGGAAACCATCGCTCGCGCTCTTCCCGATGTCTAGAGTGCCTAACACCATGCGATCATGATGTTAGGCACTCTTAAGATTCGTGAAGTGTTTGCCCGCTTGCGGCAGACGCACCGCAAAGCGTTAATCCCTTTTGTCATGGCGGGGGACCCCAGCCTGCCGGCGACCGCGCAGCTGATCCAAGCACTTGCGGGGGTAGGGGCGGATTGCGTTGAGGTGGGTATTCCGTTCTCCGATCCCTTGGCGGATGGCCCGACGATCCAGCGCGCCTCCAGCCGGGCGCTCGGCACAGGGGTGACCCCGGCCGCCGTGCTCAAGATGATCGCACGCATCAAGCGGCGCGTGGCGGTTCCGCTCATCCTGCTCTCCTACTGGAATCCGGTGGTGCACTACGGATCGCGCCGGGCGGCCTGCGATCCTGCGCCGTTCCTTCGCGACGCCGCGCGATGCGGTGTCAGCGGGCTCATCGTGCCTGATCTGCCTCCAGACGAAGCGGACGGACTCCACGATCTTGGGCGACGTCATGGCATCGCGACGATTTTCCTCGCCGCCCCGACCAGCCCGGCCTATCGCTTGCGCCGGATCGCCCGGGCCTCGGAGGGGTTTATCTACTATGTCTCGTTGACCGGCACGACCGGAGCTCGCCGGCAATTGCCGCCGGACTGGTTGCACGGCGTGCGCGAGTTGAAGCTCTTGACCACCAAACCCGTGTGCGTGGGATTCGGCATCTCAACGCCCGCACACGCTCGGGCGGTCGGACGCGTCGCGGATGGCGTGATCGTCGGCAGCGCGTTGCTCAACGCGCTCGAGCCGTTCCGGAACCAGCGTCGGAGATGGCTGCGCGAAGCGGCCGCCTTCCTCCGCGGGCTGCGCCGGGCGGTATAGCGGCTGGCATGCAGCGGGCGCTGGGACTGGATGTGGGCACGCGGCGGATCGGTGCCGCGTTAAGCGACCCGCTTGGGATCAGCGCCCAGCGCCTCACGGTCATTGAGCGGCATGATCCCGCGCGCGATTTTCACGCCATCGCCTCGCTCGTGTCAACGCACGAGGTGGGCGTGGTCGTCGTGGGCCTGCCGCTGACCCTCAAAGGGACGAGGAGCGAACAGACCAAATCCGTCGAGGAGTTCGTGAACGGCTTGCGCCAGCGGCTCGCCTGTCCCGTCGAGGTAGTCGATGAGCGCCTCACCACCGTTGAAGGGCACCGGGCGTTGCGCAGCACAGGCGCTTCGCCTCGGACTCACAAACGGCTCATCGATCAGGTGGCCGCCCAACTCATCCTCCAAACGTATCTCGATGCCCACGCGCGCACCACGTAAGAAGAACCCCTACCGCCTGACGACGCTCTCCAACGGGCTCGCCGCCGTCCTGCGGCCGGTAGAGCATGTCGAGTCCGTGGCGGTCGGCGTGTGGGTCGGAGCCGGCGGACGCTACGAGCCGTTGAGGCTCTCGGGCATCTCCCATTTCCTGGAGCATCTGGTCTTCAAAGGGACCCGCCGGCGCAGCTGCGAGCAGCTCACCCAGGCGATTGAAGGGGTCGGCGGCAGCCTCAACGGATTTACCGCGGAGGAATTCACCTGCTATATGGCCAAAGTCCCCGCGCGGTATGCGCGGCGGGCGATTGAGATTCTCGCGGATATGGTGCTGCGTCCCTCCCTGGCCGCTGAAGATGTCGAGAGAGAACGCGAGGTCATCCTGGAAGAGATCCGCATGTATGAGGACGCCCCCGGGCAATACATCCACGATGTGTTTAATCAGCTGCTCTGGCCGAATCATCCGCTGGGCAGCGTCCTGTCGGGAACCATCGAGACGGTTCGAGGGATTCGGCGGCCGGACCTTGTGACGTATTGGCGGCAGCGCTATCACCATCGCAATTGTCTCGTCGCATGCGCCGGCGCCTTTGAATCCGGTGAGGTCGAGGGTTGGCTTCGCGCGGCGTTCGGGCCGGCTCGCCGAGGATCCCTCAGGCCGTTTCTCCGGGCCCCCCGCGTGCGTCGCGGGCCGCAACTGCGCTTCGTGCGCAAAACTACCGAGCAGACCCACCTGTGCCTGGGAGGGCCCGCCATTGGCCGCACGCACCCGTTGCGGTTCGCCATCGAGCTCCTGCACGTGGTGCTGGGGGCCAACATGTCCTCGAGGTTGTTCCGCGAGGTCCGCGAAAAGCGGGGGCTGGTGTACGAGATCGGCACGCAGATCAAGCGGTACCGCGACACCGGGGCCTTTGTGATCTCAGCCGGCTGCGATCCGGGTAAGCTGGTGACGACGGTCGAGATCATCACGAGGGAGCTCAATCGCGTCCGACGCAAGCCGGTTGGCGCGGGTGAATTGAAGCGGGCCAAGGAATTCTACTGCGGCCAGCTCCTGATGGCGCTTGAGGAGACGATGGAACATATGCTGTGGATGGGGGAACAGGTGGTCGCGGTGGGCCGGGTGGGCCAACCGAGGGAACTGATTGCGGCGATCGAACGGGTGTCCGCCCGCGAGATCCGGCAAGCGGCGCGCGTGGTCTTTGAGGCTCGCCGGTTGTTCCTCGCGCTCATCGGCCCGACCTCACAGGATCAGAGCGGGACATTGCAAGGCTTGTTGGCAGGGGTGCATTGATGCGGAAGCTTCTCGTGGCGCCAAGTCTGCTGGCGTGTGATTTCACCCGATTGGCTGAGGAGGTCAAGGCGGTTGAGCGCGCCGGGGCAGACTGGTTGCACCTGGACGTGATGGATGGCCACTTCGTTCCCAACATCAGTTTCGGGCCGGTGATCGTCGAGGCGGTGCATCGCGTGGCCACCCGTCCCCTGGACGTGCAGCTGATGATTGAGCATCCGGAGCAGTTTGTCGAGGCATTCCTGGCGGCCGGCACGGACCATCTGACGGTCCATGTGGAATCGGCGGGTTTACGCGACCCCGACCGCCTGCGCGAGTTTCTGCAGCAGCTTCGCCGACGCAAGATCCGCGCTGGACTGTCGCTGCGCCCCACCACGCCGGCGCAGGCCCTGCGGCCCTACCTTCAGGACCTTGACCAGATTCTTGTGATGACGGTCGAGCCCGGTTTCGGAGGTCAGGCGTTCCTGCCGGAGATGGTGGAGAAGATTCGGCAATGCCGCGCGTGGTTCGACGGGGATCTCGTCGTGGATGGCGGCATCAACCCCCGAACCGCAACACTCGTGCGGGCGGCCGGCGCGAATGTCCTGGTGGCCGGCACAGCCATCTTTCGTCAACCCCATTACGAGGACGCGATCGCGGCGCTGCGGGCCGCGGAGCCGGCACCTCAATGACGCGCATCAAGTTCGGAACTGAGGGGTGGCGAGCGGTGATGGCGGAGGAGTTTACCATCGAGAATGTCTGCCGCGTCACCCAGGGCATCGCGGGACATTTCCTGCAGGCTGCCGGCGGCCGTCGGCCGACGCTGGCGGTCGGCTACGACCTGCGATTTCTCTCCGAGGAGTTCGCCAGGGCCGTCTGCGAGGTGCTGGCCGCCAACGGCGTCACGGTGATCCTCTCAGAGAGTCCGGTGCCGACCTGTGCGGTCAGCCGCTATGTCGTGGACCATCGGGCCGCCGGCGGGATCGTCGTCACCGCCAGCCACAACCCTCCAACCTATAACGGGATCAAGGTGAAGGAGGCATTCGGAGGATCCGCCACGACAGAGACCGTGGCGTCCATTGAATCGCGGTTAGGGCGTCGAGCGCCTTCCCGCCTCCCCTTCGCTGAGGCGCAAGAGCGGGGATTGGTACGCCGCGCCGACTTCTTGCCGGATTATCTCAAGGGGATCCGCGCGCTGGTCGACCTACGGATGATCCGGGGCTCCCATCTGAAGGCGGTGGTGGATTCCATGCACGGGGTGGGCGGGCGATTGATCGAGCAGCTGCTCCGCCAAGGCCGGTGCCGTGTCGACACCCTCCATGCCGAGCGGGATCCGCTCTTCGGGGGACAAGCCCCCGAGCCAATTGCCAGCCACCTGAAGTCGCTGATCGCCACTCTAAGACACCATCGGTGGGACGTCGGGCTGGCCACGGATGGCGATGCCGATCGGCTTGGGGTCGTGGCGCCCAACGGGGTCTTCCTGAATCCCGGCCAAGTCCTGTGCATTCTGGCCGAGCATCTGATTCTGACGCGCCGGTGGCGCGGGACCATCGTAAAGACGGTGTCCAACACCTCGATGATTGACCGGTTGGCACAAGCCCATGGGCTGGCCGTCGTGGAAGTGCCCGTGGGCTTCAAGCATATCGCCAAGCTGTTGCTGGATGGCGGGGTGCTCATTGGGGGCGAGGAATCCGGCGGCATCGGGATCCGAGGCTACCTGCCGGAACGAGACGGCATTCTCATGGGCCTGCTGGTGCTGGAGGCGATGGCGGCGCAGGGGTGCGGCATCCTCGACCTGTTGCGCCGGTTGGAACGCCGGCTCGGGCGGTGGGCGTATACGCGGCGCGACTTGACGCTCTCGCCGGAGCGCGTGGCGCGCGTGTTTGCCAAATTGCAGGCGTCACCTCCTACGCGGATCGCCGGCACGACGGTCAGGGAGGTCAAGACGCTGGATGGCGTCAAGCTCATTGGGCGGGATGAGAGCTGGCTGTTGTTTCGCCGCTCAGGAACCGAGCCGATTGTCCGCGTGTACGCGGAAAGCCCGGTGGCCGCCCGCGTCACCCGATTGCTGGATTTCGGCCTCCAGCTCATCAAAACCTGCTGACGTTCCGTCATGGACCAAGCGCGGATCCGCAACTTCTGCATCATCGCCCATATCGACCACGGCAAATCGACCCTCGCGGATCGGTTGCTACAGCTCAGCGGGGCGGTCGATCGGCGAGAATTCCGCGACCAGGTGCTCGATGATATGGACCTGGAGCGGGAACGCGGCATCACCATCAAGGCTTCGTGCGTCCAGCTGCACCACCGCGCAGGCGATGGCCAGGAGTACCTCCTCGACCTTATCGACACCCCCGGCCACGTCGATTTCGCCTTCGAGGTGGCGAAAAGTCTCCAGGCCTGCGAAGGCACCCTGCTCATCGTGGATGCCACCCAAGGCGTCGAGGCGCAGACGGTCGCCAACTATCTGCTGGCCAAAGAGCACGGCCTCGCAATCATTCCCGTGATCAACAAGATCGATTTGGGGCATGCGCAGATCGATCGCGTGACGCGGGAGATCCGCCAGCTCCTGCAACAGCCCGACATCGCCATCAGTCAGGTCAGCGCCAAGGAGGGCCGTGGCGTCGAGGAGGTGCTGGAACGTGTGGTCAGAGAGATCCCTCCACCGATGGGGAATCCCGCCAATCCTCTCGCGGGGCTCGTGTTCGATTCGGTTTATGATGACTACAAAGGGGTGGTGGTGTTTGTGAAGGTCGTTGAGGGCACGCTGCGCCGCGGGATGGGCCTCACGTTCCTGGGTTCCTCCAAGGGGCATGTGGTACAGGAGGTGGGGGTGCTCACCCCGAAACCGGTGCCGGTTGAGGAGCTGTGCGCGGGAGAAGTCGGCTACCTCACCGCGAACATCCGCGATCCCCGGGACGTCCTGGCCGGCGAGACGATCACCGAAACCGCCCGTCCGGTGGCAACCGCCTTGCCAGGGTTTCGACGGCTCAAGCCGATGGTCTTTGCTGGCATCTACCCGGCCAACACCCAGGCATTGGGAACGCTGCGGTCGGCGATGGAAAAACTGCTGCTCAATGACGCGGCGTTTTACTTCGCTCCTGAGCAATCCGACGCCCTGGGACAGGGATTCCGGTGCGGGTTCCTCGGGCTGCTGCACATGGAGATTGTCCAGGAGCGGTTGGAGCGCGAGTTCGGGGTCGACCTGGTGTTGACGACCCCCAGCGTGGCCTATCAGGCCAAGCTCACGGACGGGCGGATCGTCGAGATTGACAGTCCGTCGAAGCTGCCGCCTGTGCACACCATCGCGGAGCTCCTTGAGCCGTATGTCGAGGCGGTCATGCTCGCGCCGGCCACCTGCCTGGGCATCCTGATGGATCTGGTCAAACAGGAACGCGGCACCCATCGTTCCACGGAGTTCCTCAGCGAAACGCGCGTGAAGATCGTCGTCGAGCTGCCGCTGAGCGAGATCGTGGTGGATTTCTACGACCGACTCAAATCGCTGACCCAGGGCTACGGATCGTTTGATTACGAGCTGACCGGGTACCGCGCGGCCTCGCTCGTGCGGCTGGATATCCTGATCAACGGCAGGTTGTGCGAGCCGCTCTCGTCGATCGTCGCCAAAGACCATGCCTACGAGCAGGGCCGGGCGCTCGTGGAGCGATTACGGCACCTCATCCCCCGACAACTGTTCGAGGTGGCGATTCAGGCCGCAGTCGGCAACCACGTGATCGCGCGTGAATCGGTTCGGCCGCTCGCGAAGCACGTGACCGGCAAATGTTACGGCGGCGACATCACGAGGAAGCGCAAGCTCTGGGAACGCCAGAAAGAAGGGAAGAAGCGCATGAAGCAATTCGGCCAAGTCGAAATTCCTCAAGAGGCGTTTCTCGCTGCGTTGAGACTCTCCTCATGAGGGTCCGCCGTCGTCGAACCCGTGCGCCGCGCGAGGTGTTGCGGCCGGTGTCTTCCGCGTGGCGGGAGAATCTCGAGTCGGTGCTCTGGGCGGTGGCGGTGGCGCTGCTGATTCGGACGTTCCTGATCGCCCCGTTCAAAATCCCCTCAGGCTCTATGCGTCCCACGCTCCTGGAGGGAGATCGCATCTTGGTGAACAAATTTCTCTACCGCGTTCGAGACCCCAAAGCCGGTGAGATCATCGTGTTTCGATTTCCCGAGAACCCCAAACGCCCGTTCATCAAGCGGTTGGCGGCGGTGGGCGGCGATCTCGTAGAGATACGCGATGGGCATCTCTGGGTCAACGGCGAGCTTTCCGCCAACGCGCAGGTGCACAACTTCTTCTACTACAATCAGGGAGAATTCGGCCAGGAGGATCATGTCGTCCGCGTGCCCGATGGGATGTACTACGTCTTGGGTGATAACTCGTCCTCATCGCATGACAGCCGGTACTGGGGCTTTGTGCCGAGGCGGCTCCTGATCGGCAAAGCGGTGTGCATCTTCTGGCCTCCGAGCCGGCTGCGCGTCTTGCGCTGATGGCCCACTTATGCTAGAGTACCCTCGAGCAAGTCCACAACCCAAGGAGGTGTGAGATGACGAGGCTGACAGCGATCCTGGTGGCGGCAGCGACCCTCGGGCTGGCCGGATGCGAAGGGGTGCAGACCGCCGCGCAATCGAAAACGGTGCAGGGCGCTGCCATCGGGAGCCTCATTGGGGCGGGGACCGGGGCCATTATTGGAGAGCAATCAGGAAAAGCTGGAGCCGGAACCGCCATCGGCGCGGCGGTCGGCGCGCTGGGGGGCGGGTTGATGGGATCAGCCCTCGAGGCCCAGGACAAGAAAATCCAACAGCAGCAAACGCCGGTGGCGACCAGCCGGTCGAAGTTTTGTCCGGTGGGAGGCGAATTGTACGGCGAGGACGTCAAGTACTGCCCGAACCACGGCGTCGAACTTCGGTATAAAGAGTAACCGCGGGCTGTCTTTTCCTTGAACAGGACACAGGTTCTGTCCGTTCCTTGAACCTGTTAACTTTATGAGTTTGGCCAACAAGATTTCGCTCCTGCGGATCTTGCTGGCGCCGTGTATTGTCGCCTCCCTGGTCTACTATCAACCTGACCGCGAGGCGCTTCGGTTGGTCGCGCTGGCGCTCTTCGTCGTCGGGATGCTCTCTGATGCTCTCGATGGATTGATCGCCCGCTCGCAGCACCAGCAGTCCAAGCTTGGGACCATTCTTGATCCGCTCGCCGATAAGTTCTTGATCCTCAGCACCCTCATCAGCCTTTCCACCATCCGGGCGCTTCCGGAATGGATGCGTATCCCCGCCTGGTTCAATCTCATCGTGATCAGCCGCGATGTGGTGCTGGTCGCGGGCACGTTGTTGGTCGTCGGATTTACCAATCAATGGCCCGTCCGTCCGAGTCGGCTCGGGAAATGGACGGTGCTCGTCCAGATGCTGGTGATTCCGATGGCCTTGCTGGGGCTGCCGGGAAAGTCTGAGATGTTGCTGGCGGCGGCGGCACTGACCGTCCTCTCCGGCATCGGCTACCTGCGGATGGGGATCAAATTGTTAAGTTGATGCCGCTGCTGTTGACGTGGGGGGCGTGCTACCTCGTGGGTTCCATCCCCACGGCGTACCTCTTCGCGAAGCTGGCCAGGGGGGTTGATATCCGGACCGTCGGCAGCGGCAACGTCGGCGCGACGAATGCCTTTCGGACGATCGGGGCGTGGGCCGGCGTGTCGGTCTTCGTCATCGATCTGTTCAAGGGTGTCGTGGCATCGAGATGCCTTCCCGCCTGGCTGCTGGACGAGGTGTCTCCGGCCATGGCCCTGACGTCTGGATTGATGGCGGTCATCGGGCACGATTTTCCGTGCTGGCTCCGGTTTCGTGGCGGCAAGGGGGTCGCGACCACCATCGGGGCGCTGATCGGCTGTTCACCTCTTGTGGCCGGTGTCGTGGCGGCGACGTGGATCCTGTTCTTTGCGCTGACCCGCTATGTGTCCATTGGCTCGATGATGGCGGCCGCAGCCATTCCGGTCAGCCAGCTGGGCGCTCATCAGCCCCTGACCGCGGTCGGGATCGGCGGCCTGCTCGCCCTGCTGATCATCGTGCAGCACCGAGCGAATCTGCAGCGGCTGCTCACTGGAACCGAGCACCGCGCCTGGTCGAGCAGTTGACGGTGGGGCCGCCTTTGTGTAGACTATGCCAGATGGACGAGACGACATCCCAATTGGAATTCTTTGAGGCGCCGAACCCCGGTGTGATCCGGCCGCTCATCACGCCGGTGGGACGTCTTGAGGTGCGTCACGATCATGCGATCCTGCTGGGGATGGCAGGCCTCATCGGTGTGGCGGTCATCTTTGCCGGCGGGGTTGAGCGCGGCAAGCAACTCGCTCGCACCGAGCGGGTGCTCATGGCGCCGCCGAGTTCGCGCTCCTCATCGTCCTCATCCGCGTCCTCGTCATCGGCCTCGCCAGCCACCTCGCTCAACAGTCCAGAACCAGCACGTGCGGGCGCGTCCTCTTCGCCGATCACGCCACGCCAGAGCACGCCGTCGCCAAAACCTGCGACCGCGCCTCGCGTACCCAAACGGCTGGCCGAATCCTCCGCCCGGTTTGCTGTCCAGGTGGTCAGCTACACCAAACCGGCGCTCGCCGCTCGCGAGCTCAGCCGCTTGCAAGCTCGCGGGGAGTCCGCGTTTCTCATCAAGCGCGCCGATAAGGCCGTGCTGTTTGTGGGGCCGTTTACGTCGCGAAAGCTCGCAAAAGACAAGCTGGCCGGCTTGAAACCACGGTATCGCGATTGTTTTGTCCGCAGCCTGTAGCCACGCGCATGTCCATTCACCCTTCTTTGCGACAAACCAGTGGGAAAGGCGGGACGCATCGCAGCGTGTTGAAACGGTTCGAGCGAATCCAGCAGCTTCTGACGCAAGGACAGTGGAACGACGCACGGTCGATTTTCGGGCTGCCCAAGACCAAGCAGGCGCGCATCAAGGTTCGAAAGGCTGCGGCGGAAGCCGCAAAACCCGAGGAAGCCGCAGCCGCCGCTCAAGCCACCCAGGCAACCCCGGCAGCGGGCAAGTCCTCGCCAGCAAAAGCCTCACCAGCAGGGAAGTCCCCACAGGCGTCGTAATGGCGGCGCCGTCCGCCCCATCGTTCGCGCTCTCCGTCGAGGTCATGCATCGTCTCGATGACGAGGCCATCCACACCCTGGGGTTCCCCCGCCTCCTCCTCATGGCCCAGGCCGGTTGTGCCGTGGCTGATGCCCTCACCCAGCTCCATCCCGAGCCTTGCGAGTGTGTGGTATGTTGTGGCATGGGGTATAACGGGGGAGACGGGTTGTGCGCCGCGTGGCATCTGATCCGTCGAGGGTATCGCCCGCGGATTGTCTTGGCTGGGTTGCGTCGAGACTTAAAAGAGGAGCCGGCCGTCTTTGCCCGCGTCGTTGAGGCCTTCCAGATCCCATGGCGGGAGGTGGTCTCAGGCGACGACCTCGCCGAAGTCCAGGGTTGGTTGCGCTCGTGCGGGGTGATCCTTGATGCGTTGTTCGGCATCGGTCTCAACGGTTCGGTGCGGCCGTTGCCGGCTCGTCTCATCGCGATGATCAATGAGGCGGGGCGTCCGGTGGTGGCCGTCGACGTGCCCTCGGGCTTGGACGGGGATACCGGAGTCCCGCTGGACGTTGCCGTACGGGCCGCGGTGACGGTCACCTTCGGCGCTCCCAAACGCGGATTGCTGACGGCTCAAGGCTCGTCATGTGCAGGCCGGCTGGTCGTCGATGCGTTGGGGATGCCGGACTGGTTGATCCGTCGATACATGCCATGACGGTGATTCGAGTAGGGTTACGCGAGCGGTCCTATCCAATCTACGTGGCGGATTCGTACCGTCACCTTCCGCAGATCCTGGCTCGCCAGCGGCTCGGCCCCTTACTGGCGGTCGTCTCTCACCGCCGTCTGCTCGACCGGTTCGGTGGGGAACTGCTCAAGACCTTACGGCGGGGCGGCTTGACCGTGATCACGATGACGGTGCCCGAGTCCGAGCTCTCCAAGTCTTCTCGCGTGGCGCAGCGCTTGCTCACACAGTTGGCTCGACGCGCCACGATGCGCCTTCCCGTGCTGGTCGCCTTCGGAGGCGGCGTCGTGGGCGACCTCACAGGATTCGTCGCCGCCGTGTTCCGCCGGGGCGTGCCGTATGTGCAGCTGCCGACGACGCTGCTGGCGCAAGTGGACTCCTCGATTGGAGGGAAGGTCGGGATTGATCTGCCTGAGGCCAAAAATGCGGTCGGCGCGTTCTACCAGCCACGAGTGGTGTTTGACCACGTGGGGGTGCTGCGAAGTCTGCCGTTGCGGCAGCGTCGATCAGGATTGGCGGAGATTCTCAAATACGCCGTGATGGCAGACGCCTGGTTATTCCGGTTTCTGGAGCGGCACGTCACGGCCTGTCTGCACGGCAACCCACAGGTGGATCGTGTCATGGTGGAACGGTGCGCCCGGATCAAGGCCCGCGTCGTCTCGCGCGATGAACGGGAAACCAGAGGAGTGCGCACCCGCCTGAACCTGGGTCATACGCTCGGGCATGCCCTGGAAGCCGCGACCGGCTATCGACGATTCACCCATGGCGAAGCCATTGCGGTCGGCTTAGCGTATGCCTCGCACCTGAGCGTGACGCAGGGACTGATGGCTACTGCGGCGCGCCAGCGAATCATCCGGTTGCTGCGAGCCCTGGGCCTCCCCACCGCGGTGACCGGCGTGTCACTGGGGGCGGTCAAGCGGGCCCTGCGCTACGACAAGAAGTTCATCCGGGGCAAATCCCGGTGGGTGCTGCCCACCCAGATCGGTCGTGCGATCGTGACGGAAGGCGTTCCCATGTCCGAAGCGATGAGGCTCATGCGGGAGTACGTCAAACCGTAGCACGGAATCGTTCACCAGAACCGGGGAGGTGAGGGATGGCTGAGGCGCGGATGGAGCAGATCGGGAAAGTCGCCGGATTCTTTGCGCACGTGGGTGCGGCGGTCGTGGAGCTTACGGGATCGCTTCGGGTCGGCGATCGCATCTACATCAAAGGCCACACCACCGACTTCCAGCAAACGGTCGCCTCCATGCAGGTTGACCGCCAGGATGTGCAGGAGGCTGTTGCGGGACAGTCCGTCGGGCTGAAGGTCGACCAGCGGTGCCGACAGCACGACGTGCTGTATAAATTAGTCGCCTGACTTAGCGGGTCGTGCTGAGGATCAGATCTTCATCCCGCCAGCGCAGCCTGGCTTCTTCTCCCCAAATCTCGAGGAGTGTCGCGCCGGCGATGCTGTCTCCGATCCGCAAGATCAGCCCGTTGATGATCGCCACCGGCTCTCCTCGGCCTTCCACGATCCCGTTGAGCGTGAGGTCCGGCCGCTTGCGTTTGGCCACGGTCGCGGTCGCCCCTGCGGATGGGCTGAGGGCAGGCTTGGCGCCACTGGGAGGCCGGCTCGCCGTTGGTTGAAGGGGTTCAGGTCGGCTCGTGACATGCACGACGCGTGAAGGCGTCGCATCGGGAACTGAATTCTTCGCGAGCTGCCATCGCAGGAGCAGGGAATAGCCCCACAGCATCAGCATGATGAGGGCCGCCCCTCCGACGGCGAGGCCTATCCACCACGTCGCATTGACCAGCCGAGGCTGCGGAGCACGGGACCACGACTGCTGGAGCGGATCCGATGAGCGCGTCAGCGACGTCGGCTCGGAAATGGATTCTGGAGTCGTGACAACCGGCTCGGCTTTCGAGGGCGCTTGTTGCGCTCGGCGCAACGCTTCTTCAATCAAGCTCATGATGGCACCTACACCTTTACGGGTTCGCTCGTTGACAGCGGGACTTGCCCCATCAGTTCCTGGTAGCTGCGCTGGATGAGCGCCCGATCCACCAGCTTCGTCCGCAGCACGTAACACGCCAGCAACGCTCGATCGCACACCAGGTTCATGAGCCTCGGGATGCCGTTCGAACACCGGTAGATCTCCTCAAAGGCTTCCCCGGTGAACGCGAGACTGCCATCGGAACCTGCGATCTCCAAGCGGTGCTCGATATAGGTGCGCACCTCCTCCCCATCGAGCGGCAAGATGTGATAGCGCACCCCGATGCGCTGCTGCAACTGCCGCAAGGAAGGCCGGTCCAGCTTATCCCGTAATTGGGGCTGCCCGACGAGGACGATCTGGACCAGCTTCTGCTTGTCCGTCTCGAGATTGGAGAGCATCCGAATTTGTTCCAGGACCCGCAGGCTGAGGTTCTGTGCCTCATCGATGATCAGGACGATGTTATTGCCGAGGGTGGCCTGCTCAATAAGGAAGCGGTTCAGCTCGTTGAACAACCCGAAGCGGTTGCCACGCATGGGGTCCAGGCCGAAATCTTGGATGACCGCCTGCAACAGTTGTAGTTCCGACAGCCCTGAATGGAGGATCAATGCGGTTCGCGTCGTGTCTTCCAACTGGCGCAGCAAGGCTTTGCATAAGGTGGTTTTCCCCGTGCCGATCTCGCCGGTAATTTCGATGAACCCTTTGCGCTCCCGGATGCCGTACATCATGTGGGAGAGCGCCTCGCGATGCCGTCGGGACAGGTACAGGAAGGCGGGATCCGTGGTGACTGAGAAGGGGTGTTCGCGCAGCCCGAGATAGTCAAGATACATACGTGAACAGGTTCAAGGACAAGACAGAACCACGTTAACAACTCCAAGCAAAAAGATACCCAGTTTCATTGTAGCGCGCAGGGAGGGGAAATCAAGAGGGAAATGTTTGACACTCAGAAGGGCTGGTGGTATGCTGCAGGGGATGTCCGAGGAACGTCGTCGGTCTCCGAGAATACGCTGCGTCCTGCCGGTTCGGCTCTATCCACAAGGCGAAACGAAGGTCATTCAAACGCTGACCAAAGACGTGTCAATTGGGGGATTGAAGTGCCTGAGCCCCCTCTCCAAACCTGTCTCAACGCCTCTTTCGGTGGAGCTTGATCTGGGTCGCGACAAGACCGTGATGCAGGTCAGAGCGCGCACCGTGTGGTTTCAGCAGGTGCCAAACGGCGAGCAGTTCTATCTTGGCATCATGTTCGACGAGCTTTCTGACCGAAATAGGCAACTTTTGTCTAGATATTTAGACTCTCCCAGACCCCCAAGTAGCCGCTAGTTTTTTCCTGTCTGATATTACGTCTAACCTATTCTGAAATAATGAGTTACGTAGTCTAATGTTGCCAAAATTTAAGAAATATGGTATAGTTGTGAGTAGAGAACCGGCAGCCAGAAGGTCCAGGATGGCGGGTTCAGGTAGACAGCGGTCTCGATGTACAGACAACCGTCTACTTAAGGAGGTGAGTCCAGGTGATGAAGCTGTCTGATCGCCACGTGGATGTGATTATCGGGGTCATCCTCGGTGTGACGCTCGGGCTGCACTACCCCCTTGACACGTTTAAGCTGTTGTTCGTGATCCTCAGTGTCATTGGGGTGCTCAAGCTCGCAGTCAAGTAGCGCTCACCACAGGAACCCGAACGGCCTGGGGCTGCCCTTCCGGGCAGCCCCAGTTTTTTTGATCCCGCGGGGTTCACGATTGACGATGAGTCTCTGTCCCGCTACAATAGCATCATGTATATGCCCACCTTCAATCCGCGTCTCCCTGACCTGCTGTTGGGGTTGGTGATCGGCTTGAGTCTGGCGCTGACGTACCACTGGCTTGCGTGGGCGATTCGTTGACCACGTCCCCGCTCGATGCGTGCTTGGCGAGGCCGGCGGCAGCGTCCTTCGCTTCGTTCCCTGTATCATCATCTCGTGCGGGCCCTTGGCCCCCAACACTGGTGGCCGGCGAAGAGTCCGTTCGAGGTGATGGTCGGGGCGATCCTCACGCAAAACACCGCCTGGGTCAATGTCGAGCGGGCCATTGCGCAACTCGAAGCCGCGCACGCGCTGTCCGCCCGGACGCTGGCCAGGCGGCCTTCGACGGCGATTCAGCGCCTCATCCGTCCGAGTGGCTACTTTCGGCAGAAAGCCGCGGTGCTGCAAGGATTCAGCCGGTGGCATCTCAAGCGGTATCAGGGCTCAACCCGCGCCATGTTTCGTACGCCCGCGAGGCGTTTGCGGCAAGAATTGCTTGGGCTGAAGGGCATCGGGCCGGAGACGGCCGACTCGATCCTCTTGTACGCCGGCCGCCGGCCAACCTTTGTGATCGACGCCTATACGAGGCGGATCTTTCAGCGCCATCATCTGATCTCGGGCCGGGAACCGTACGATGAGACCCAACGGTTTTGTCTGGATCGGTTGCCACGCAGGGTTCAACTCTATAACGAATTCCACGCGTTGTTGGTGGCCGTGGGCAAGCGGTATTGCCATCGTACGGATCCCGACTGCGCGTCCTGTCCCCTGGGGAAATTCCCCCATCACATCGAGGTGCATGCGTGAATGAGTCGACCGAGTGGTAGCTGTACGTCCTGTGGGAAGCGTCTTGGCAAGCAACATTGGTACTACCGCAACGGCCAATACTTCTGCAAGAAAGCCTGCTGGAAGACCGCGGCAGAAAAAGCCAAGGAAGAGCAGAGCAAGCCCCCAGCTGACAAGCCCCAAGCCGAGCCGTCGCCGTCGACCCCGAATGCCTGACCTCTCGTGTCTGTTCTGCCGCATCGTCCAGCGTACGCTGCCCGCGCAGATCGTCACCGAAGATGACGAGCTCCTGGCGTTCAAGGACATCAACCCGCAGGCACCCACCCACCTGCTTATTATTCCTAAGCGCCACCTCGCGACTGTCTCGGAGTTAACGGCCGAATCAGCTCCTCTGATGGCCAAGGGCATGCTCTTGGCGGACCGGTTGGCCAAGCAGGCCGGGATTGCCGAGTCAGGGTACCGAGTGGTGATCAATTGCGGCGCAGGCGCGGGGCAGAGCGTCTTTCATATCCATCTCCACCTACTCGGTGGGCGACTGATGAGGTGGCCGCCCGGATGAGAGGAACGCGAATGCAGGAACGGCGATCGGCTCCTCGAGTAGACCACCGCATTCCCCTGGCGGTGAAGGAACGGAGCCAAACATTCATTGTGCAGACCAAGAACCTCAGTGCGTCCGGGGCGTACTGCGCGTTCTCCCACTTCGTGGCTCCGATGACGAAACTCCAGGTGCGGCTTCAGCTCGAGGTTGAGGGTCACAGCCGCGCCATCGAGTGTCAGGGGGTCGTGGTGCGGGTGAAGCCTCCGGCGTTCCGTCGTCGGATCTCCACCTACGATGTGGCGATTTTCTTCAGCGATCTATCGGATGGGGATCGCGCCACGGTGGCCCGCTACGTCCTGCGCCATCTCGAGCTGACCGCGTCCCGTGAATAACCCATCCACACGCGTCCCGCTGATGACCCCTATGAGACGCGGCGATGCCGTGGAGTTTTGCTGGTAATCGAGCGCTGCTCATCGCCCATCGCGGCGCAGCCACGGAAGCACCGGAAAATACGGCCGCGGCGATTCGGCTCGCCTTCAGGCAGGGAGCTCACCTGGTTGAGCTTGATGTGCAGCTCACGCGAGACAAGCGGCTCGTGATCTTCCATGATGACCGACTGGAGCGGACAAGCACCGGCCGCGGTCGGCTCGCCAGTTGGCTCTACCGTGACCTGCGACGGCTGGATACGGGATTATGGTTTGCGTCGCGGTTTGCGGGTGAGCGCCCCCTGCTGGTCTCACAGGCCTTGACGATGTGCCCACCTGCCTGTGGGGTGAATCTGGAGCTCAAGGCCACCTCGCATGCAGCCGACCTGATCGCGCGCCTGATCCGTTGCTTGCGGTGGACTCGGATGCGGCGTCGCGTCTTGGTGTCTTCATTCGATGGCGATCTGCTGGCCCGCCTGAAGGCCGCAGCCCCACGCGTGCCGCGCGCGTTGCTGTGCGCTCGCCGGCCGTGGCAGGCGCTTCGTCGCGCGATCGCGCTGGAGTGCGTGGCCTTCCACCCCCATCATACCGTGACGACGCCCGCCCTGATTCAGCAGGCGCACAGGCACGGATTGCGAGTCCACCTCTGGACGGTGGATGCGCCCGGTGAGGCCAGGCGGGTGCTGCGGATGGGCGCGGATGGTCTCGTCACGAACGTACCGAGACGGCTGCGAGACATCCTGCAAGGGCGCTCATGACGATTGCCGATCAGCCTGGTTCGGAAGAGAAGCTCAGCATCCTGCGACGGATCGCGCTGTTCTCCTCATGCACCGAGGAGCATCTCCATCTCGTCGCCGCGCGCACCCGCCTCGTGGAATATAAGAAAGGGGAAATGCTCTATCGGGAGGGCGAGGCGGCCGCCGCCCTCTACATTGTCGCCTCCGGCCGGCTTGAGGTGTTCTCGGTCATCGATGGGACGAAGCACCTCTACACCGTCTTGCATAACGGGGATACATTTGGGGAAGTCTCCCTGCTGACCGGTGAGCCCCATTCCGCAACCGTCCAGGCCCTTAATGACACCCTCATCTTCCAACTCGAGAAGCACGATTTTGAAGAGCTGATCAATCGAATCCCGTCCTTGGTGCTCTATTTAAGCCGTCTCCTCTCCAAGCGCCTGCGCATCAAAGGGCATGCCGCTGGCGGTGGGACCGAAGCCACGATTCTCGCGATCTATAGCGCGGCGCGCGGAGTCGGACGGACCTTGTTTACGGTGGCGTTGGCGACCTCCTTGCGGCGCGAAACGCACCAGCCCGTTATCCTCGTTGATGTCAACACGCCGGAGGGGCAGATCAATCGCTTCTTTGGAGGCGCCAGCCACCCACACGTCAGGTCCATCGTCCACCAGGGATTGGTCTCCGATGAAGAGATCGCCCATGAGATCCAGCATCATCCTGCCGGGTTTGACTTTCTGTATGCCGGGGCACCGACCACCCACGAGGGGCACGAAGCCTTAATTGCCCCCTTGGCGAGTGAGCTGGCTCAGCATTATCGGTATATCCTGATGGATTTACCGATCGACGTCGATGCCACGGTCCTGAAAGCCCTGACCCAAGCCGATCTGATCTACCTCGTGACTGATTGTACGCGCGAATCGGTGATCCGGACACAGGCCCTCATGCGGCAGCTCCGCGATGCCGTGGGGTCGCCCCCTCAGCAGATGAAGATCGTCCTGAATCTCGTTGAGTCCGAGCGCGAACGTCTGACCTCGGCTCAAGTCGCTGAGACGCTGGAGCGCCCGATCGACCTCGCCTTGCCCCACATCGAGACGCCTTCCGGCGAAGTGAGCATTGATGAGTTGCTTCGTCTCCTCGACCAGCGTAACTCGCCGTACGCGCGCGCGGTGCGGTATGTCGCCCGAGATCTTGGTGGACTGCTGGTGGGCCTGGCGTTGGGGTCAGGCGCCGCCCTGGGGCTGGCGCATATCGGGGTCTTGAAAGTCTTCGAACGGGAACACATCCCAATTGATCTCGTGTCCGGCTCGAGCATCGGCGCACTGGTGGGGGGATTGTGGGCCTCCGGAGTCTCCGCTCAGGAACTGGAACGTATGGCGCTTCGGTTTAAGAACCCGTGGGACATCCGGCGGTTGTTCGTCTTTGACCTGGGTTTGCCGGCCGCGAGCCTGGTCATCGGCGCTCTGGCAGGTGGTCTGATGGGGGTGCTGGCCGGCGTGTGGGCAGGGCTCTTGTTGGGATTCATCGTGTGCGTCATCCTGGCGCTCCTGATGGGACCGCTCGTCGGAGGGCCCATCCAGGGCGCCCAATTGATGGCTCACTTGGAGAATGACTTTGCCGGTAAAACCTTCGAGCAAACCCGTCTGCCGCTTCGAATCGTCGCGTCCAACCCCATGGCTCGCGAGGAAGTGATCTTCGCAACCGGCCCGATTGCGCTCGCGGTGCGTGCCTCCGTCTCAATCCCAGGGATCTTCAAACCCGTCACCTACCAGGGCAAGCTCTGTGTGGACGGTGGCGTCGTCAGTCCCGTCCCGGTGGCCGTCGTCAAACAAGCCGGGGCGCACCGGGTGATTGCGGTCAACGTATTTCCCACCACCCCGCAACTGAGAACGTACCTCGAGCAGGCCCAGCGGCAACGAGCGGAATGGGAAGCGCATGTCGCCTCCAGGCCGCTCCTGGTCAGGCTCATGCTTCGGCTTCGCCAGGAGCTGATACGATCCGTCTCTCCGCTGGTGTTTGATGTGATCATGCGGGCGATGCAATCCATGGAGTACCACATCGGCGAGATGGCCTGCCGGGAAGCTGACGTGGTGCTCCGCCCCACCATCCCAGGTTCTCACTGGTTGGAGTTTTATCATCCAGAGAAGTTCATCCAGCGAGGCGAAGAAGAGGCCCTGCGCCTGTTGCCGGTCCTGCAACGCGCAACGGGCGCGCTCGATCTCTCAACCACCATGGCTCAACAGAGCGGAACGGTTGCGTTGACAAGCTAGCTTCCGACCGGTACGATACACGTCCGATGTCAACTCAGGTCGTGATTGTCGAGGGACTACGCACGCCGCAAGGCGTGTTTGGCGGCGCCTTGAAATCGTTCACCGCGCAGCGGCTTGGCGAACTCGTCATCCGCGAGCTGCTCACTCGAACCCGCGTGAGGCCCGACACGATTGAGGAGGTGGTGTTCGGCTGCGTGGGGCAGACGTCGGACGCTCCCAACGTCGCGCGCGTCATCGCCTTGCTGGCAGGCCTGCCGAACCGCGTCCCGGCCTATACGGTGCAACGCAACTGCGCCTCCGGTCTGCAAGCCGTGATCAACGCGTACCAGAACATCCTCTGCGGCGAGCGGGATGTGCAGATCGCCGGCGGCACGGAGTGCATGAGTGCGGCCCCCTATGTGAACCGGGACCTGCGGTGGGGGAAGCGGTTGCGGCACTCCGAACTCATCGACACCATCTGGGAAGGGTTGACCGATCCGGTATGCGGACAGATCATGGGACGCACCGCTGAGAATCTCGTCGAGGAATTCGGGCTTACCCGCCAGGACCAAGACCGCTTTGCCCTGTTATCTCACCAGCGGGCTTTCCGCGCCACTCGCGAAGGACGGTTCAAAGACGAACTGACGACGGTGTTGGTCCCGAAAAAAGCCTACGGGAAGGACCTCCCGCCGGAACCGTTCGTCCAAGATGAGGGCGTCAATCCCGCGCTGAATGAGCAGATGCTCAGCCAATACCCGCCGATTTTCAAAGAGGGCGGAACCGTCACATCCGGCAATAGTTGTTTCAACGCCGACGGCGCCGCAGCCGTCCTCGTCATGTCTGCCCAGAAAGCGAAGGAGCTTGGGCTTGCCGCTCTCGCGACACTCCGGGCATACGCCGTGGTCGGCCTGGAACCTCACCGCATGGGGTTGGGACCGGCCCTGGCGATTCCGGAGGCGTTACAGAAGGCCCGCGTGTCGCTCAAGGACATTGGGTTGATTGAAATCAACGAGGCGTTCGCCGCCACCTACCTGGTGTGCGAAAAAACCCTGAATCTGAACCGCGAGATTGTGAACGTCAACGGCGGGGCGATCGCCCTGGGCCATCCGGTCGGGCAGAGCGGGACGCGGATTGTCATCACGCTCTTGCATGAGATGAAGCGACGAGGCGTGCCGCTCGGACTTGCCACGCTCTGTGTCGGAGGCGGGCAGGGTGTGGCCATGGTGTTTGAGCGCGCCTGATGTATATCTATAAAGCGGCGGTCGTCGGGGCGGGGGCGATGGGCGCGGAGATCGCGCAGACGATCACCTTCAGTGGCCTGCCCGTGGTGCTGAAAGATGTCGATCAACCTCGCCTCGATCAAGGGCTTGAAACGATCCGCAAGATTTACCAACGTCGGGTTGATCGGGGCAAGATGACGCAGGAAGAAATGGATCAAAAGATGGCCCTGGTCATTCCCACGACCACCTATGAGCCGTTCCGCGACGTGGATGTGGTGATCGAAGCGGTGCCGGAACAGCTGGCGCTTAAACAAAAGATTTTCTCTGATCTCGATGCGGCGGCCTCGGAAAGCGCCATTCTGGCGTCCAACACCTCCTCCTTGTCCATTTCGGCCCTCGGCGCCGCGACCAAACGGCCGCACAAAACCATCGGGATGCACTTCTTCTACCCGGCGCACATCATGAAGCTGGTTGAAATCATCCCGGGCCTGGAGACGGCCGAGGAAACCGTCGGCGATCTGACGGCCTTTGCCGAAAGCCTGCGTAAATTGCCGGTTCGCGTCAATGAATGCCCGGGGTTTCTGGTCAACCGTATCCTGATGCCATACCTCAACGAGGCCGCCTTCTGCGTCCAGGAGGGCTTGGCGACACCTCAGCAGATTGACGAAGCGATTGTCGGGCTGGGATTTCCGATGGGCCCATTTATGCTGGTGGATCAACTCGGGTTTGACGTCTGCCGCGAGGTGGTCAACATCCTCGTGGATGCGTACGGCGATCGGATGCAACCCGCCGCCCTGTGGGAGGGCTTGTATGCCAAGGGGAGGTACGGGGCAAAATCCGGGGCTGGATTTTACTTGTATGGTGACCGAGCGGGCCGACCGGATCCGGAATTCGAGGCTGTGGTAAAAGCACTTGCCACCGCCACGCCGAAACGCCCGAGCGCATTTTCCGTCAATCGCGTGATCTTCCCGATGGTCAATGAGGCGATTCGATGTCTGGAAGAACGGGTGTGCACGGCAGCCGAAGTCGACCTGGCGGTTATCGCCGGCCTCGGATTCCCTCAATCCAAAGGCGGGATTCTGCATTACGCGGATGAGCTCGGCCTTCAGATCGTCTTGCAGGAGCTCGAACAGTTCCGCAAGCAGCTCGGGAGCCGATTTTGGCCGGCCCCCTTGTTGAAGCGGAAGGTTGCGGCGGGCCACGTAGGGAAGAGCGCCAAGAAGGGCTTCTTCGACTATTAGATGCAATACCTAAAAGTGACGGCCGAAGAAGGCGTGGCCGTCGTCACCATTGACCGTCCTCCGGTCAATGCGTTGAACCGTCAGGTCATGGCCGAGCTTGACCAAGCGCTCGAAGCCGTGAAAACCGACGCTGCAGTCAAGGTGGTCATTCTCACCGGAGGTGGATCATTTGCGTTTGTCGCCGGGGCTGACGTCAAAGAAATCGCCTCGCTCTCTTCAGGTCGGGAAGCCGCCGAGGTGGCAGCCCGCGGGCAGGCGGTCATGACCAAGATTCAACGGCTGGGCAAGCCGGTGATCGCGGCCATCAACGGCGTGTGCCTGGGCGGCGGAAACGAATTGGCCATGGCCTGCCACCTGCGCCTGACCGGTGACCGCGTCCGATTCGGCCAACCGGAAATCAACCTGGGAATTATCCCAGGTTTTGGAGGCACCCAGCGGTTGCCTCGTCTCATCGGAACGATCAAAGCGCTGGAGCTCATCCTCACGGGAGACCTGATCACCGCCCAGGAGGCCCACCGGTTAGGATTGGTGAACCAGGTCGTACCGCAGGACCAGGTGATGAAGGCGGCCAAGGACCTGGCGCGCAAGATCGCCTCCAAAGGACAAGTCGCTGTGCAGGCGGCGTTGCGCGTGACGGAGCAAGGTCTGGGGCAGCCGCTCGAGGCGGGTCTTGCGGCTGAAGCCGAAGCGTTTGGGCGCGTGGCGGAAACCCAAGACGCCAAGGAGGGGGTCAGCGCCTTCCTCGAGAAGCGTCAACCGAAGTTCCAAGATCGTTGACCGATGCGCGCAGTGTTTTTTGAAACAGCCCCGTGGGAACGCCGTTTCTTGGCGAGGGCGCTCAACCCGTTGCGGTTGAGCGCCCGTTTTATCACCACGCCCTTGACCGACGCTTCGCTCCCAACGGCTCGCCACGCGCCGATCGTCTCGGTGTTCATCTACTCCCGGTTGACACGGTCGCTCCTGGCCCGTCTTCGCGGCACCCGCCTCATCGCGAGCCGCTCAACCGGCTTTGACCATATCGATCTGTCCGCCTGTCGCGCCCGCAAGATCAGCGTGGCCAATGTGCCGGCTTACGGCGAAAACACCGTCGCCGAGCACACCTTCGCGCTGATCCTCTCGCTGTCCCGCAACGTCCATAAAGCTTACGTCCGGACCGTCAAGGGCGATTTCTCGCTTGAGGGCCTGCAGGGGTTCGACCTGAAGGGCAAGACCCTCGGGGTCGTGGGCGCCGGCAAGATCGGCATGCACGTCATCAAGATGGCCAAAGGGTTCGGGATGGACGTCCTCGCGTATGACACCCGGAAAGACCCCTTCTTAAGCGAAGTGCTGGATTTTCGCTATGTCAGCCTGGCTGAGCTCTTGCGCCGCGCGGACATCGTCAGCCTGCATCTGCCCTACGCCCCGATGACGCACCACCTGATGAACCGACAGACATTCCGCCTCATGAAACGGGGGGCCTTGCTGATCAATACGGCCCGAGGCGGGCTCATTGACACCCACGCGCTGGTCTGGGCGTTGGATGAAGGGGCGCTCGGTGGGGCCGGCTTGGACGTCTTGGAGGGGGAAGAGCTGGTGAAAGAAGAGCGGCAGCTGCTGGAGAAAGAGTTTTCGAAGGAGCGATTGGTGACGGCGCTCAAGAACCATATCCTGCTCCATCGGGAGAACGTGGTCATCACCCCGCATATCGCCTTCGACAGCCGAGAAGCCTTGCAGCGCATTCTTGAAACCACCGTTTCGAATATCGCGAATTTCCTGCAGGGCACGCCGGTCAACCTCGTGTCGCGGTGATGGCGACGCACCAAGAATCGTTGGAAGTGGCCGAAGCCGCGCGGCAGACTGAGTGGCACGCCCCCAGCTTTGTCGCTGAGCTGTTCATGGGCCACCTCAATGCTCGTCTCGTCTTCCCCTATCCTGAGCAGGAGGAGGGGGATCGCCGGATCGGCGAGGAGTACCTAGGGCGGGTGGAAGCCTTCTTGCGCGCCCATGTCGATCCCGATGCGATCGACCGCACCAAAGAGATGCCCCCGCATGTCATCGAGGGATTGGCCCGTCTGGGATGTTTCGGCATGAAGATCCCGACGACCTACGGGGGCTTAGGGCTTTCGCAGGTCAATTACAATCGGGTGATTTCCCTCATCGCGAGTTACTGCGGATCCACCGCGGTGTGGCTGAGCGCCCATCAAAGCATCGGGGCCCCGCAACCGCTCAAGTTGTTCGGCACCGAGGAGCAGAAACGACGGTATCTCCCTCGCCTGGCGACCGGCACGGTTTCCGCGTTTGCCCTGACGGAGTCTGGTGCGGGATCTGACCCGGCTCATATGGAAACGACCGCCACCCCGGTTGACGGCGGAGAAGCCTACCTCTTGAACGGGCAGAAACTGTGGTGCACCAACGGGCCGGTTGCGGAGGTCATCGTCGTGATGGCCAAAACCGCACCGGTCATCGTGCGCGGCAAGGAACGCACGCAGGTGACCGCGTTTATTGTGGAACGGTCGATGCCGGGGGTGGAGGTGGTTCATCGCTGTGACTTCATGGGTCTGAAGGGGATCCAGAACGGCGTGTTGCGGTTCACCGATGTCCGCGTCCCCAAGGCGAACCTGCTATGGGGTCTGGGGCAGGGGTTGAAGTTGGCCCTGATGACCCTGAATACCGGCCGGCTCACGTTGCCGGCGGCGTGCGTCGGGACCGCCAAACGATGCCTGCAGATTTCACGACAATGGGCGAAAGAACGCAAGCAGTGGGGCAGCGCCATCGGCCAGCACGAGGCCATTGCGGCCAAGCTTGGTGAGATGGCCGCCACGATCTTCGCCATGGATGCGATGGTGTGGATGGTTTCAGCGATGGCGGATCGGGGCGCCACGGATATCCGTCTGGAAGCGGCCATGGCGAAACTGTTTTGCTCTGAGGCGACGTGGCGGATCGCGGATGAGACGCTGCAGATTCGTGGCGGTCGGGGGTATGAGACCGCCGATTCCTTGCGTGCCCGAGGAGAGCGTCCTGATCCGGTTGAGCGGATCGTGCGCGAAAGCCGCATCAACCTCATCATTGAAGGTACCAGCGAGATCATGCGATTGTTTATCGCCCGCGAGGCCCTCGATGGTCATATGCGCCGCGTGGGTCCGATCTTGAGCCCGGGCGGATCGGTGGCAGCTAAGCTTCCAGCGTTGTCCAAGGCGACAGGCTATTACGCCTTGTGGTGGCCCGCTCAGTGGTTGTCGCTGCTTGGCACCCGCCGTTTTGGGAAACTCGGGCCGTTGGCTTTCCATCTGCGCTTTGTCGAGCGCGCCTGTCATCAGACGGCCCTGGCCTTGTTCCATAACGCCGTCAAGCACCAGACCCGCCTCGCGTACCGTCAGCAGCTCCTGGGACGGTTGGTGGATATCGGGGCTGACCTCTTCGCGATGGTGGCTGTCTGTTCCAAAGCCCAACGCCTCAGCCAACAGTCCCTTGATGATTCGCGCCCGGCCAGGCTCGCTGATCTCTTTTGCCGTCTGGCGCGTCGAAGAATCCATGAGAGACTGCGTCATCTGGATGACCCTGATGACCGCCGGTTGTACCATACCGCGCAGGCAGTCCTGAACGACCAGTATCTCTGGCTCGAAGAGGGGATCGTGCGATGACCGCGGAGGCCCAGATGAGCGAGACGATCCCTCAGTTATTCTTCCGCCAGGCTAAGCGGTTTGGACGCAAGCCGCTGATGTGGGAGAACATCAAGGGACGCTACCTGCCCCTCACGTGGGATCTGATCGCCAAGCGCGTCAAGGCCCTGGGCGCCTTTTTGTGGCAGCAGGGTGTGCAGCGGGGCGACCGGGTCGCGATCCTCTCCGAGAATCGCCCGGAGTGGGGTATCGCCGACTTGGCCATCCAGCAGCTCGGGGCGTGGACGGTTCCCTTGTACCCAAGTCTCAACGAGGCCGACATCCTCCAAATTCTCAGGGATTGCGAGCCCGTCGTGTGCGTCGCATCAACACGCCAGCAAGCCCAGAAGCTGAGTGCGATTTGCCCAAAGGTTGCATCGATCCGGCTGGTGATCGTCATGGCCGCCGAGGGGTCTCTTGCCTCCCACGAGCGATCCTGGGCCAAAGCTATCGAAGAAGGGGAAGGCGCAGTGCCAAAGCTGGCCGGGCTCATGAGCCAGCGGGTGCAACAGATCCGCCCCGATGAGACGGCGACCTTGATCTACACCTCAGGTACAACGGGGGAGCCAAAAGGCGTCATGCTCTCTCACCGAAATTTTCTGTCCAACGCCTTCGCCTGCATGAAGGTCATCCCCATCACCTCCAGAGATCGGCATCTGTCTTTCCTGCCGCTTAGCCACGTGTTCGAGCGCATGGCCGGGTGGTATCTCATGCTGATGGCAGGAGCCTCCGTGGCGTATGCCGAGGACATGGAGACGATCCCGAAGAACATGCTGGAGGCCCGCCCCACCGTCATGTTGGGGGTACCGAGATTTTTCGAAAAGCTGTACGCGCGCCTCCATGAAGCGATTCGCCAGGCCCCGCCGAGAAAACGGCGAATCATTGAGTGGGCTTTGTCGATCGGACGGGAAACGGGCGCGTGCCGGCTGGCCCGCCGACCGATTCCGCCGGCGCTGTGGGGCAGGGAATGGCTAGCGAGGCAGCTTGTCTTTCGAAAATTCCATCACCGCCTTGGCGGCCGGTTGCGGTTCTTCGTTTCCGGGAGCGCCCCGCTGGCCAAAACCATCGGGGAATTCTTCTACAGCATCCACGTCGCCATCCTTGAAGGCTATGGCCTGACAGAAACCTCACCGGTGATCGCCGTGAATCGTCTGACGGCCCTCAAGTTCGGCACCGTGGGACTCCCCATCGATGGTGCGGAGCTGCGGCTGGAGGAGGATGGCGAGATCGTCACGAAAGGCCCGCATGTCATGCAGGGGTATTATCGCAAACCCGAGGCGACCCGCGCGGCGATCGTTGAGGGGTGGTTCCACACCGGTGATATCGGCGCCATTGATGCCGAGGGGTTTCTTTCCATCACGGATCGAAAGAAAGACTTGATCAAAACCGCCGGGGGGAAATTCGTCGCGCCACAGAAACTTGAAAACCTGTTGATCACCGACGAGTACATCGCACAGGCCTTTCTCTACGGGGATCGGGAGCCCTACTGCGTCGCGTTGATCGTCCCAAGGTTTGAGCGCCTGGGGGAATACGCCAAGGCTCACGGGATGCCATCGACGCCTCAGGAACTTGTCCGATCCCCCACGATCCGTGATTTCCTCTGGGCGCGCGTCCAAGCCCTGCAGCAGGATCTGCCGAGCTTTGAGCAGATCAAAGCCATTGCGTTGCTGGATCAGGAATTCACCCAGGCCGCAGGGGAGCTGACGCCAACCCTCAAGGCCAAGCGGGCTGCGATCGCCCTGCGCTATCACGACCTCATCCGTCGTCTCTACGAGGAAAGCGCCAGATCTCCCGCCACGCCGACCCCCGCTTGCGGGTAATGCTGGTCCGCGAGGCTCCTTGGAACCACCCCACCGCCAATCGATCCTTGTGGTACCGCCTCTATCAGCCCTCACCGTCCCGCGGCTTGGTGCTCCTGATCCATGGGTTTGGAGAACACAGCGGGCGATATGAGGGCGTCGCGCGGGCCCTCGCCCAGCAGTCGCTCAGTGTCGCGTGCCCTGATCTTAGAGGCCATGGCCGCTCAACGGGTCAACGAGGCGATGTGCAGCGATGCTCGGAATACCTGGAGGATCTGGACGCGTTGGTCAGGGAGGTCATCCTCCCCATGACCCATCACGACCGGTATGCGCTCTTCGGGCATAGCGCCGGCGGACTGCTCGCGTTGTTGTGGGCGATCGTCGGCTCGCCGGCCCATCGCGCGTTGATCATCCAGTCGCCGCTCCTGGCTGTCGGATATCCGGTCCCGAGATGGAAATCCGCCCTGGCCGGGTGGCTGACACGCGCCGTGCCACGCCTGAGCGTACCCATCGGGTTGGATCCCTCATGGTTGAGTCATGATCCACTCGTCGCTCAGCGATACCGGACCGATCCCTTGGTTCACGACCGGATCACGCTTCGTGGCTATGCCGCGCTGCAAACGGCCATGCGGGAAGCCCATGAAGGAGCCGATCGCGTGCGCCTCCCGACGCTCATGCTGTATGGCGCTGAGGATCGCGTCATCTCGTTGGCTGCCTGCCGGGATGTCTTCGAACGCCTCACATGTGAGAAACGCCTGCTGGCATTTGAAGGGTGTTACCACGAGCTCCATTTCGAGCCGGTTCAGCCTCAGGTCATCGCGGCACTGGCTCAGTGGGTTCATGCGCATGCCTGAAATGGCCCCGTCAAACTCCAAGCTCCACGCCTCAACGTACGGCATCACGATTTGGGCCGTCGTGTTGGCCCTTGTCGGTGGATTCTCGATCCTGGACGCTGAGGAAACGGTTGACTGGGCCGCGGTCATCGAACGACTGGGACAGGAAGCGGGCTCGACCCCCTTCGATGAGAACAGACGGAAACAACTCGCAATCGCTCACAATAACTACGCCATTCGCCTTGCGGAGGGCGGCGAATTCAGCCCGGCTGAGCAGCACCTGCAGGAGGCGATTCGACTCGAGCCAGCCGATGCCAAGTTTCAAGAGAACCTGGCAGGCATCTATCTTCAGCGGGCTCAGGTTGCCTATCAGCAGCATCGGATGACTGAGGCGCGCGAAGCGATTACCAAAGCCTTGAAACTCAATTCCCAGGAAATCTCCGCCTATGTCCTCCTGGGGGAAGTGGAGTACCACAGCCAACGATTGAAAGAAGCGCGCCACGCATGGCAACAGGCCATCGCCCTTGACCCCGCCCGTGCTGATGTCACGACACGGCTGGAGCAGCTCGACCAGGAGCTTCCCGTTGAATCCAATTTCGAACGGCTCTCCCAAGCGTATTTCGATATTCGGTACACCGAAGACCTGGCGCGATCAGAAGGCTTTGATATCCGGGATGACTTGCTGGAGGCCCGGCGCACCGTCGGGGCCGATTTCCAGTTCTGGCCCAAGCACAAACTCATTGTGCTGCTCTATCAGACCGAGCAATTCCGCTCGCTGCGGGCTGGGACACCCGACTGGCTCGCCGGCCAGTACGACGGAAAGGTCCGGGTGCCGCTGCCTGGGCAAGGATTGGATCAAGCGGGCGTGAGGCGGACGTTGATCCATGAATACACCCATGCCGTGGTCCACGACCTGACCAAAGGAGCACTGCCTATCTGGTTCAATGAGGGACTCGCGGAATATGAAGCCTGGAAAGGGCAGGCCCCCCCATGGCGGACGCTCAAGCAGGCGGCAGTAAAGGAGCAACTCATGCCGTGGTCACGTCTTTCAACCGGCTTTTCCATGTCGCTGCCGGCCGAGGAGGTCGCGCTGGCCTACGAGCAGTCCCACAGCATTGTCCGATACCTGGTGGAACGATATGGGTTTTGGCGCATTCGACGCCTCCTGAAAGCGCTGGTCGGCGGCCTCCCCATCGAGGAAGCGATGACCAAGGAATTTCGCCAGAAGCCCGCGCGTCTTGAAACGGAATGGCGGACGTGGTTGACCAACCTCCTCGCCCAATCCTCCCCCTAAGCTCTTTCCAGCCGCTGGCAAAGCTGCTGGCGTGGGCCTCCTACGATTTGGCGAACACCTTTTTTGCCGTTGCCATGGTGTCCTTCTATTTCCCGTTATGGCTCATCGAAGATCGAGGCGTTCAGGAGCTGACGTTCAGCGTTGCCCTGGGGATTTCCATGGTGGGGGTGGCGTTGGCCATGCCGGCTTTCGGCGCAATCGCCGACGCGACTGGACAACGGATGCGGTATCTCCGGTGGACGTCGTTCGGGTGCATTGGAACGACGCTGCTCATCGGATGCATTCATCACATCGGGCTCGCCCTCGCGTTGTTTGCGCTGGCCAACGCGTGCTACCAGCTGGGCACGGTGTTCTACGACGCGTTACTTCGCCAAGTCGCCCGTCCCGGGCGTCTCGGGCAGGCCTCGGGATGGGGCTCGGCATTCGGGTATCTGGGGAGCATGGCGGGGCTGGCGTTGTTGTGGCCGTTTGTTCAAGCGGGAGGCCGTCAGGCCGCGATCATCCCTTCAGCGGTCTTCTTCCTCCTCTTCGCCCTCCCAAGCTTTTTCCTGATTCAGGACCCGCCCCCCAGCTCAGGCATCTCCTGGCAGGCCGTCGTCCGCCAGGCGCTGCGACAGCTACGGGACACCATCCGCCAGGCGCGCGCAATCCCGGGGGTATGGTGGTTTTTTCTCGCCTCGTTCTTCAGCCTGAATGCGATCAATACGGTCCTGGTGTTTATGGCGGTGTATGTCAAGCGAGTCCTTGGTTTTTCCGAGCCGCAGATGATCCACTTCTTCCTCCTGGGGCAGGCCAGCGCGGTGGCAGGAGCCGCCGTGGGGGCTCGCGTCATTGACCGGCTCGGGGCGCATCGAACGCTTGGCGTCATTTGGCTCGGATGGACGGCGGCGTTAGCCCTCCTCGCCTCGGCCACCGTTCCCAAATGGTTATGGCTGCTTGGACCGGTCGTGGGGTTCTGCCTCGGCCCGACGTGGGCCACCTCACGGGTACTGCTCATCCAGCTGTGTCCGAAGGCCCAGACTGCGGAATTCTTGGGGCTGGCGGGCTTGCTCAGTCGTCTGTCATCGGTTGCCGGACCGTTGATTTGGGGGGCGATCGTCCTTGGCCCGGGCCGCGATCGACAGGCCATCTGGGTTTTGGTAGGATTGCTGGTGGTCGGCATCGTCGTCCTTCAGAAGGTACCGAGCCGTGAGCCCCACACGCCGTGAGTCGTTAACGCCATCCTCCTCCCATGCAGGGGTTGTGGGGATTATTGGCAAACCCAACGTGGGGAAATCAGCCATCCTCAACGCCGTCTTGAATCGAAAGGTGTCCATTGTCTCTCCGCGTCCACAGACGACGCGGTTTCGGATTATTGGGATTCTCACGCGCCCAGAGGGCCAGTTGATCTTCGTGGACACGCCCGGCTGGCATCAGCCGAAGCGCCTGATCGGGAAGCACATGATGGCGACGACCAAAGGGGTGATCCAAGAAGTCGATGTCCTGTTAACCGTCATTGATGCCACGACGGGTCTCACCAGGGAGGACGAGTGGCTTTTTGGAGAGGTGCGTCGGGCGAAGCGGCCGGCGGTGTTGGCCATCAATAAAGTGGATGCGGTCGACAAACGCCGCATCCTGCCCTTGATCGACGCGTGCGTTCATGCGGACCTCTTTGCGGCGTACGTACCGATTTCTGCATTGACCGGAGAGAACCTGGAGGCCTTACTCGACGAGCTGATGCGCCGAATGCCTTCGGGCCCTCGCGGGTATGAAGCGGATCAACTGATGGATCAGCCCGTTGAGCAGATGATGGCTGAATTAATCCGAGAGCAGGCCCTTCTTGCCACACGGCAGGAAGTGCCTCAGGCCGTGGCGGTCCGCCTTGAGGAGGTCACGAAGAAGGAGCGCCTCACGTTCATCCGCGCGACGATGCTGGTGGAACGGGAAGGGCAGAAGGCTATCCTGATCGGACACAAGGGGCGCACCCTCAAGCAGATCGGCCAAGCCGCCCGTCTTGAACTCGAACGCTTGCTGGGCGTCAAGGTCTTCCTGGAGCTGTGGGTCAAGGTGGCGGAGGGGTGGCGGAGCAACCCAACGATCTTGCGCGAACTGGGATTCTGATGAGAAAACCACGGGTGATTCGACAACGCATCCCTCGAGTTGCAGAGGGAAGGGAAGTCGTATACACTGGTAACCTATCATGCCGACGCTGAGTGAACGGTTTGAAACCGATTATAAGACGGCGCTGAAGGCGGGAGACCGCCTTCGCGTTGACACCCTACGGATGGTCAAGGCCGCCGTGCAGCGCGTGGCGATCGACAAGCGCAAAGACGTCCTGGAGGATACCGACGTCATCCCAGTGCTGAATCAACAGGCCAAACAGCGGCGCGAAACAATCGCGGCGGCCCAGAAAGCCGGCCGCCAGGATATCCTCTCTTCGGCCAACGCCGAGTTGGCGATCCTCACCGTCTATCTGCCGCAGCAGCTTTCCGCCGACACCTTAACACAGTATATCGACGAGGCGATCGCGACGGTCGGGCCACAGCAGGGTCCCATCATGAAGTTCGTCATGGCTAAAGCCGCCGGCGCGGCGGATGGCAAGACGGTCAGCCAGTTAGTAGCCGCGCGATTAAACCCTTCCTCCTAGCCCATGGCCGTTACGGCCGTCCAGCCACGGAAAGGCCGCCCCAAAGCAGTCATCAATCCCGACAGTTGTTCAGGCTGTGAAGTCTGCATTGCGATCTGCCCTGTTGACTGCATCGACAAGCTGCCCGGGCCGGAACTCCCCTCGCTGAATGCGACCTGCACGATAGACCAACCTCGGTGTATCGGGTGCTTTTTGTGCGAGAAAATCTGCCCGTGGGATGCCATCACGATGGTCCCGCCCCAAGAGCCTCCGCCACTCGCACTCGTCGCGCCTGCCCTCGAAGGGCAGGGAAGTCCATGAGCGATCCGCCTGTCGTTCCAGCTTCCGTGCCTGCCGCACCTGGTGTCGTCACGGTTGACGAGTTTAAAAAAATCCAGCTCAAAATCGCCACGGTCCTCAGCGCCGAACTCCATCCCCAGGCGGACCGGCTGCTCTTGCTGAAGCTGGATGTCGGCGGGGGCGAGACACGCCAAGTGGTGGCCGGTATCCGAGGCTCCTACGAGCCGTCATCGCTGATCGGCAAGCAAGTTGTCGTGGTGGCCAACCTCAAGCCTGCGACCATCCGTGGCGTGGAAAGCCAGGGGATGGTCCTCGCGGCTTCAACCGAGACTTCTCTCACGCTTGTGACGACCGACCGACCGGCTCAGGTCGGAAGCCTTGTCAAGTAAGAGGCTCTGGGTGGCACTCACCGAAGTCTTTTTCCTTATCATCTTCTGGACGTGGGTCGGCACCACCGTCTTATTCCTCAGGCAGACCGTTCTCCCGCGTATGCCCTTGGCACCAGGGTCGCTGCCATGGCAGACATCCCACGTTCAATCGGTGACGTTTCAAGCGACCGATGGGGTTGTCCTGGCCGGTTGGAAGGTGCTGATCGATCCCTCCAGACCATGGATCCTTCTATGCCATGGCCTTGGCACCAATCGGGCTGATCTGCTTGAGATCGCCTTTGGGTTGACGAAGGCCCGCTACAACGTGCTCTTGTTCGATTTCCGGGCCCATGGCGAGAGCGCCGGCCGATCCACCTCGTTTGGATGGCTTGAGCAGCGGGATTTGGAAGGGGCGCTGGCATTCCTGGGGGCCCAACCGGAGATTCCGGACCGTCCGTACGGGGTGTTCGGCGTTTCGATGGGCGGGGCCGTGGCCATCATGGTGGCGGCCAGGGACGAACGCCTGGCCGCTGTGGTCGTGGACAGCATCTACGGCGACCTGGAACATTCTCTTGCGCATCACCTGAAGCTGTTGTATCGACTTCCCAGCATTCCGTTCGGCCTGTTCATCAATACCGCGTACCGGTTACGGTTTGGCGTCTGGCCAAACCGGATGTCTCCTCAGAAGGCTGTCAGTCGACTCAGCCCGAGACCCGTGCTCATCATTCACGGCGAGCACGATCCCCGCATGCCCCTTGAAGCCGCCAAGGCCTTTGTTGACGCTGCCGGGGAACCCAAGGAACTCTGGGTTGTTCCAACCACCGAACATTCCGGAGGCTTTGCTTTGGATCCGGACGCCTACCTGAAGCGGCTTGTCAGATTTTTTGACTCGAATCTCTAGGCTTTACTGGGTAACCTCGGCTAACCATCCGTGGAATCGTAGGATACAATAATTTAACAGAATATACATTATAAGACATTATTGCACACCACAATTAATCGAAAAGGCTAAGAGAAAGGAGGGATGATCAAAACGCTCGTCCCGTCAATCTTGATGGGACATTGTACCAAACGATATGCTGGATGAGATGGTAGAGCTTCCCCGGTCGATACGTCAAACGTCCATCCATGGCGCGTGCAGGTCAGCTCGCCCCCCCGGAGTTTGCCAAAGCGCAAGGGGGCGCCGGCATGCGGGCAGCGATCTAGAAAAGCGAACGGCTGCCCATTGATGCGGCCTACGAGGATGGACGTTCCGTTCACGTCAACGGGTTTAAAACCCTGTTCGGGAAGCTCGTGCAGGGCCAGAACGTGGACATATTCCATCAAGTTCACAGCGTGCCGCTTACTGCTGGGACAGCGACTCCCGATCGAGCACTCCTGTCATCGGCCCCCAGGGGGTGGAGATCCTGACGTACAGAGGCAGGCGCCGCTCGTCCGCGCTGAGATACAGCCACACGCGTCCTCGCCTGACGAAGACCCCTTTGAATTCAGCGATGGGCTCGAACAACATGCAGGGGAAGGTGCCCCGACGGCGTAACTCAAGCTTGAGGGTCATCAGCGGCTTGACCTCTACGCGATAGACTTTCTCATCCGAGTACACCTGAAGGCTGGTGGGATCGTTGAGATCAAGCGGATGGGTCCTGAGCCAATAGAAGGCGCTGAGCAGATCCTGCACGTCAGCTGGGATGGGAACCTCTTTGACCGATTGATTCAGCAAGGACCGGTAGGTTGCCGTCAACCGCTCGTAGTCAAATGTGACGATTTCCTCCGCACGGTAGTGTCCTTCTTGTTGGTGTTTTTCAAACCGGAGCGGCCGAAGGGTGTCCACTTCGATGGAGGACCGGATGACGTCATGAATGGGGTAGAACGCGGAGAGCACCTCATTCGAATGCCCTTGGGCTTCGACGAAATACGCCCGGCGCCCCTCCACCTCAATAATCTCACGGACTTCAATCCATCCGTGCCCGACCGGGATCCCGAACCACCGGCCATGAAAACTGAGGCGCTCACCGACAACGGGACGGGGTCGCGGCGCAGGTATCTCGAACACCTCCGGCTTGACGTCGATCTCTTCCCTTCCTTCGGCTAAGGCGCTTGCCCCCCACGACCAAACGGACCAGGCCGTCAGAAAGACAAAGGCCCTCGGGACAATTCCCCAAGGGCCCGCGCGAGGATTTCTGACGGCGCCACGCTTATTCCCAAGCGTAATCAGAGAGCTCCATTCCTTCATATGGTGAGGCGTAATCCTTGGGGAACGGCACGAGGAACGAGAGCGTTTCATACGCGCCGACGGTCAGACGCGTCAATGCCAACCCGCTGCCTTTCAGCAACCCTCCGAAGATTCCGAGGAGCGGGTTGTCTTCTTGCATGCCAAGCGAGAAATTTTTTGGCACCTCAACCCACCACGTCAGGACATTGCTGACCCCCCGCCCAAGCTTGTGAATCGGATCCTGGGCGCAGGCAACCGTTGGGGACCCGAGTGCGATCACCCCCGCGATCAATAGGCGAACCCCTCTGCGTGCGCGCATGCTTCCCTCCTTCGCTCTTTGCGCTATGGAACCCAGTCGCCGTTGGCGTATAGGAACTCAGGCTTAAGGATCGGGTTGAAACCGTTTGGAAACGGCACGAAGAACGTCACGACCTCAAGCGCGCCGGCCAGCTCTCGAATGACGACAGCCCCGACCCCTTGGACCACGCCGACCGTAGCCCCGGCAAATCCCCCCTCCTGCTGGGTGATGAGGTGGGGGGTGCGGATCAGCTCCAGAGGGGCTGTAACGAGGTTGCAGAATCCTCGTCCGAGCTTCCTCGTTGAACCTTCAAGATAGCTGGCCGAGCGTTCACCGGCCACGACGAGGGTGGGGTCAAGGACGCTCATCAGCGTGAACAGGAGTCCACAGATGACCGCTCTCATGATCCACCTCCCTCGTTTGGACAGGCTCTCCATCGCGTGATGATCCAGCCGATAACTCCCAGGGCCACCCAGGCCGCGACCCCATTGACCAGTCGATTGGTACCGATCAACCAGGGTATTGTAGAATCCTGAAAGGCAATCAACAGTTTGTTCACCCTGGCCCAATAGGCCAGCGAGGCATGCAATCCGATTGCAAGGTAGAGCTGTCCCGTTCTCAGACGGCTCACCGCCAAGACGACTCCAAGAATCCAGAGGCCGATGAGCTCAAAGGCGGTTGCCGGCCAGACGAATCCGCCCCTCAGGTGTACCAGGGCGTAGGCGAGGCTGCTGCCCATGACCGCCCATGACGCTGACCATGCCAGGAGCTGGTGGAACACGTAGCCCCGAAAGATGAGCTCTTCAAGGACAGCTACAAGGAGCGCGGCTGGAAGAAAGCCGATCACCGTTCGCCACACGCGCCACGAATCTGGATGAACCGAGATCCGACAGGCGCCGAACAGCGCATACAATGAGCCCACGACAGCGACGGTGCTCATGCCCAACAGAAGGCCTCGGGAGAGGTCAGAGCGTCCTTGCGACCAAGGACCCAGGCCTAGCATTCGGAACGGTTGCCGGTCGATGAACCGAAGCATGCCCACAAGGCTGAGGGCTGCCGAGACCGATGCGCATCGTCGGAACACCTTCCACCACGGAAGATTCAGCCACGGAAGGAAGAGCCAACTCAAGAGTCCTGCAAGGACAGCCGTCAGGAGGGTAAAGAGCAGCAAGCGCAGACAGGCCACGTGACATGGGACAGAGCGGGCTGAAGGCTTCCCGGCAAGCGGGTTAGACGCGGCTGGTTCCACGGACGAATGCCTCAACGAGTTGGCGAGCGTGCTCATCGTCCATCGGTTGAGGAGGGTGTTTCATCGTCCAGGCTGAGACAGAGCGAAGCGGGCCCCCCAATCGACGATCCCGAGCTAGACGAAGACAGCGGATCGCATCGATCACCATCCCCGCGCTGTTCGGCGAATCCTCGACGGAGAGACGCAGCTCCAATTCCATGGGACATCCCCCAAATCCCCTGCCCTCCAGCCGGAGAAAGCAGACTTTCCGGTCGTTTTGCCAGGGAACATAATCGCTGGGACCGATATGGATCTGTTCGTACGGCAGCCGGTTTTCCAACACTGATTGAACTGCCTCAGTTTTTGAAATCTTCTTGCTTGCCAGTCGATCGCGGTTGAGCATGTTCAAGAAATCGGTGTTCCCTCCCACATTCAGCTGGTACGTTCGGTCAACGCGCACTCCCCTCGTGTTGAACAATTTGGCCAAGGTCCGGTGCAGGATCGTCGCCCCAAGCTGGCCCTTCACATCATCACCGACGATCGGAATATTCTTCTTGGCGAATCGATTGGCCCAGGTAGGATCAGAAACGATGAAGACCGGCATGCAGTTCAGGAGGCTCACGCCGGTCTCCAGGCACGCGGCAGCGTAGGCTTTCGTGGCCTGCTCAGATCCAACGGGAAGATAGTTCACGGCAATTTCTGCGCCGCTGGCCCGCAGGACCTTCGCGAGCTGAGCCGGCTTCTGCTTGGCGATCACGAAGGTCCGATCGGCAGGATAGTTGGCCATATGGGGGGCGACCCCATCAAGGAGGGGCCCCATGTGCACGCGAACCTTGAAGTTCGGGATCTGTGAGACAAACCAGGTGGTGCAGTTCGGCTTTGCAGCACAGGCCTCGCGAAGCGGCTTCCCCACTTTTCGCGCATCGACGTCAAACGCGGCGACGACTTGGATGTCCTCGGGGCGATACCCATTGATGGCGTCGTGCAGAAGGCCAACGTGGTGCTTGCCTGGGCGGGCATAGTACCCCAACCCCTGCAGTAAGGAACTCGCACAGTTCCCTACCCCGATGACGGCGATCCGAATTGATGATTTCATGCTGGATGGATACGACGATAAATTCAATCCATTATAGGTGGTTATCGACGGAAAATCAACAGCAGCTCGGACGATGCTAGACAGACCATGTGGAGGCTTCCACATCCTCGCGTGGAAGCGGCAGGCGAAACCCTCCTTGGGCGGGGTACCGTTCCAACGGATCCGTACCGTGGAACATGGTGATCTGAAGGGTCAAGAGATCGCCCGGTTTGAGCATCAACCATGCCCGCGGGATGCCCACTTCTAAGATACGCTCAAACGCCCATCGCAGTTCGGCGACGTCCGTCGTGAGCCCCTCGGGCGTGTGTTGGATGGAGAACTGCCGGTGTCGATCCGCCAGGACGAATTGAATGCTCCAAATATTCAGCGGCGTGAGCTGAGAGGCCTCCACGTCAAGACGGAAATAGAAGTGGGTGGCATCGAAACCGTAATAGAGGGTATGGCAAAGCTGCCCACCGCGGTGGAGCGCGCCATAGTGCTTGTGCAGATCAATCCGACCCGCATAGAGCCATTCGTAGTAGGTGGTTTGCCGTCCGTCGATGTGGGGGGTGATGATCGCCGTCGGTTCACAGCTCGGCGCTGAGGTAACCGGCTTGATCGGCGTGTCAAGCTCGTCAGGGGGCGGTTGTCCCAAGAAGCGGTACACATTCGCCAAGTGCGTGCGGAACAACCGATCGAACTCTTCTTGCTGGCTGGAGTAATGCGTGTCGCCGTACCACCACATCCAGTCGCTCCCCTCGGCAATATAGAGACTCCTCCATGCGTTGGTGAGGGCATCGTGCTCGACCGCTGAATCCGCGGAAGCGCTCAACGCCTCCCGCGTCTTGCTGAGATACGCCCACGCCGTGTTCTTTTCTGGATGGCCAACCCACGTGGAGAAATTGCCGTCAATCCAGGATCCTGCAAACAGCTCAGGAAGCGATGAGGAGCGATCCGGCGGGAACCGGTTGAGGAATTCGCTCACGGTGACGACTTGAATCCGCTCATCAGAGGCAAGCGTGCCGTAGAGCGCTCGCAGGAACGCGTGGCCGTCTTGCGGATAATGCTCCCATGCGTTCTCGCCATCGAGCGCGATGGTGAGCAGCGGCGGACTTGACAGATGTTGGACCTGCCGATGGATGGCGTGCAATCGACTCATGAAATCCTTGACCGCCAGGGCAGCGTCCCACTGGCTGTAGACGAATCCCAACAAATCAGAGAGCTCACGATCCCGGAAGACCGCGGCTAACGTTTGTCCGTGGCGTGTCACGGCATGAGGTCGATACAATAACGAAGGATCGCGAGCGGTTCTGAGTGTCCGCCAGAGGATTTCCTCGTCCGTCGCGATCCATCGAAGGCCGGCTGCTAACGTTAACGCGATCAGCGCCTCGCTCACCCCTCCTTCAGGTGGCCACATCCCATGAGGACGAACCCCAAAGACCTCCTCATGTCGCTTCAGGGCCTGACCCACATGCCACTGCGCATCTTCCGGGTGCCGGAAGGGGCGCTCCGGAAGCGGCAGGTGCGGGAGCGCAGCGTGGGCGCTTCGGATCTCGCACAACAGCGGGACGATGGGATGGTAGTAGGGTGACGTAGTCAACTCGACCTGGCCGCGGGCCTGAGCGGCCTGGTAGGTCGGGAGAATTTGGGCAATCAGCTCCAGTTGCTTGCCGAGAACGAGCTGCTTATCCGCCTCGGCAAACCGTTCCCCCTTGGCTTCAAGCGCCGCCAGTTGAGGGTCTTGTCGACGCAACCAGGGATCGATCCACACGAGGTTGAACCACACCTGGAGATCCAAGCAGTCCTGGGGTTTAAACGGCTTCGTCGTGCCGCGCTTGATGAGCAAATCATGGTAGCGCGGATGAGGTTTGACCATATGGTCCTCGTTCGCCAAGAAAAACCACATCGTGAGAAAACGCTTGTCGTCATCGGTAAGGTCCGCAGCCGGTTTTCTGGATAGGTCAAGGAACGAATCCGTACGGTTGCTCGGCGGGAGGTACGCTTGCAGTTGATCAAGCAGGCTTGGGACGAAATTGAACGTCTGATGCACCGAAGGAAATTCCTCAAGAAGTTTCACCATATCGAGGTAATCCTTCGTCGCATGGAGGCGCACCCAGGGCATGGTGCATTCGCCCGTCCGGAGGTCCCGGTAATACGGTTGGTGCATGTGCCAGATGAAGGCGACGTAGAGGGGGTGGGAGGTCATGGGTCTAAAGAAAACCCCCTGCCCCTTTCGAGGCAGGGGGTTCAATCTATTTCGTCGCCCCGGGTCGTGAGGTTTAGAACTTCACACTCACCGTGGTCACGACTTCCTGAGCAGTGGCATCTGCCGGGTCACGGAACACATGCCCAGGAGCAAACAGGGCATAGAGCAGCCCCAGCTGGACATCCTCGGTGTAGTTGTAGACGATGTTCGTGTCCCACTCGGTCCCGAGGAAGCTCTTTGGCTTGGCGCCATCCTCGGAAGGGGTTCCTTTATCCAGCACAAACCACGATAATCGAGGAGAGACCACGAGATCCTCAAGGGGAGCGAAGCTGCTGTAGATCGCGACCTCATGCTGGTTCGTTCCCGTAGACGTGATATTTGCGTGGTCGACGGGGTAGAAACCGACCACGGTGTTTCGGGTCTGGAATTCTCGCAAGGCCGTGGTGAAATAGCCAGGAGCGACCGCGGCCCATCCACCTTTCGCGACGCCGCCGTTGGGCATTTGTTTGCCAGAGTAGTATCGCCACTCCAAGCCCAGCTTCGGGCTGCCGGTGACTTCTGCAAACGTGTAATCCCCACCCAGATTCGCGGCCCAGGCCTGGTGACTGTCACCCACCACCTCGAACCCCTCAGGATCCGTGCCGTTCTTGCCCATCTGATAGGCAAGCTCCCCGTACGTGTAGAGCCCTTGGATCGGTTGCGCGCTCCCACGAACCCCCAGGGTGCTCACAGACCCAAAGCTGCCGTTTACCGGCGTCCCGCTAGCCCGATCACGTTTGTTCACGAAGTACGTCTCGACCTCTGAACTCGCGGCATCCAGTTTCGTGCTGAGGTTGACGCCCTGGATATTCACATCGTCGGCCGAGTTTACGTCGTTCTCATCCGTTTTGATGAAGACGTAGTCAGCCGTAAGCGGAAGGCTCAGGCCACCCAGATTGGAGAGGTCCAACGTCGCCCGGATCGCCTCGAAGGCCGTAAAGTCGGTGAACTCATTGGCGGAGATCGAGGAGTTCCGATCGTCGCCCGTGTTATTGACTGACGGAAACAAATTGCTGCCTAGGACGAACCCACGGCCCCACACGATTGGTTGCGTCCCAATTCGGACCGTCAGCGGCGTGTAGAACAGTTCTTTCAGAGTCAGGTAGGCTTGGCTGATGTCAAGATCCGTGGTGTCACCACCGGTGGTGCTATCCCAATTGCGCTCGTTGGCCAGACGGATAATGGCGGACACGTTCTCGCTCAAGTCAGCCCCGATGTTGACCCCGATCGTGCTCATGATGAAACTTTCACGATCAAGCCCCGCTAAGCCCGCACCGGTCCGTGCCGCCAGGGCCGCGTTGCTCTGTCCCTCCCCGCTGGACTCATCGTGAAGATCGAGGTTGCGGCGGTAGAAACCACGGACGGTCACATCCCCGCCAACCTTCACGTTCTGAACCTCTGCATAGCTGGGGACGCTCGCCAGCAGAAGTCCCAGAAGGACTGCGCTTCGAAGCGTAGCCTTCAACATATTCCAACCTCCTTGTTGCAACGTGCCTCCACGCATGCCCTACGTAATCACGCCTTGAGAAGTTCTCTCAACTATAAGAAACAGCCAGGAACTTGTCAAGCATTTTTTACATATCTGTTACATTCCTGTGACATCCCCTATACATGGTTATGCAGCGTTTGCTGGCTTTTCTTGGTCTATATAAGGATGCCCCAGGGCCGATTCGAACGGCCGACACGCGGTTTAGGAAACCGCTGCTCTATCCATATCTGAGCTACTGGGGCTTGGACAGCAACGCGCGAAGCTTGCGGATGGCGGCCGCCTCGATCTGCCGGACGCGTTCCCGCGTAATACCAAACTGCTTGGCGGTCTCCCCCAGCGTACGGCTGATCCCGTCATCCAGGCCATAACGCAACGTCACAATCCGGCGTTCGCGTTCGCTCATGTGCGCAAGCAGGTCGGTGATCCCTTCGTGCTGGAGGAATTGCGTGACATCGTCTTGGGGCGAGCGCCCGGTCTCATCCTGGATGAGATCGATCATTTCGGTCTCACCCTCCTCCCCCACCGGCGTCTCAAGGGACGTGGGCTGCGATGAGGTGACCAGCTCCTGCAACCGCTCGATCCGCTCGATTGGTACGCGCATGCGCCTGGCCAGCTCGCGCACGGTTGGCCGGCGCCCGTGCTTCTGAGTGAGCTCCTCCGTCACCCGCTTGAATTTCGACAGCACCTCCGTCATGTAGACGGGGATGCGAACCGTCTTGCCTTGGTTGGCGATGGCGCGGGTGATGTACTGGCGGATCCACCACGCGGCGTAGGTGGAGAAGCGAAAGCCCTTGTGCGGATTGTATTTGGTGACCGCCTTCATGAGCCCGAGGTTGCCTTCCTCGATGAGGTCCAGCAACGGCACGCCGAGGTGCGAATACCGCTTGGCGATATTGATCACCAGGCGCAGGTTGGCCAGCGTCATCTGGCGCTTGGCCTTCGTGTCCCCCCGCTTGATCCGATTGGCTAACTCAATCTCTTGCCTCGCGGTCAGCAACGCGATGGACTTGATATCTTTCAGGTACGCCCGAATCGGTTCCATCACGCCTCGCTTCGCTCGGCGAGTGACGAGTGACGAGTGACTAGTAAAAATACTGCCGCCATGAGTCACTCATGTGATCCTGTTTTTATCTTTCACTGATCACCAGTCACTGGTCACTAATCACTTGGTTTTGAGGGCGGCATGAGCGGCCGCCAGCCGTGCCACCGGCACGCGGTACGGAGAACACGAGACGTAATTCAGCCCCGCCCGATGGCAGAACTCAATCGATGAGGGGTCGCCGCCGTGCTCGCCGCAGATGCCGATCTTCAGATCCGCCCGGCCTTTCCGGCCGCCGGCGATCGCCCACTCCATCAGCTTGCCGACCCCGCTTTGGTCAATCGAGGCGAAGGGGTTGCGCGTCACAATCTCGTGCTCCACATACGCCGGCAGAAACGAGCCGCTGTCGTCTCGGCTCATCCCGAGCACCGTCTGGGTCAAGTCATTGGTTCCGAAGCTGAAGAACTGGGCGTCTGCCGCGATCGCCTCCGCCACCAGCGCCGCGCGCGGGATTTCAATCATCGTCCCGACGAGATAGGCGATCTTCTGCTTGGTGGCAGCCTGCACCTCGTTGGCCACGCGGCGCACGATCGCCAACTGCAACTGGAGCTCCTTTGGGAAGCCCACGAGCGGGATCATGATCTCAGGACGAACCGCCACGCCTTCCTTCTGGACCTGGGCGGCCGCCTCGAAGATGGCGCGGGCCTGCATCTCGGTGATCTCCGGGTACGAGATGCCCAGCCGGCATCCGCGGTGCCCGAGCATCGGGTTGGCTTCATGGAGTTGGGCCACCCTGGCGGCGATTTTTTCTGCTGGCCGGCCAAGCTTCTCTGCCAGCTCTCGGAGGATTTCCCCGTCGTTAGGCAGGAACTCGTGCAGCGGAGGATCGAGCGTCCGGATCGTCACCGGAAGCCCCTTGAGCTCCCGAAAAATCCCGACAAAGTCCTCACGTTGGTAGGGGAGCAGCTTCGCCAGCGCCCGCCGTCGGGCCTCGGGGGTTTCCGCGAGGATCATCTCGCGGACCGCGTCGATGCGGTTGCCTCCAAAAAACATGTGCTCTGTGCGGCAGAGCCCGATGCCTTCGGCGCCGAAGGCCACACCGCTGGCGGCTTGATCCGGCTGGTCCGCGTTCATCCGGACGCCGAGGCGCCGCACCTTGTCGGCCCACTGCATCAGCTGCGCGAACTGCTGGTAGATGCGGCTCTGTCTCGGCGAGAGCGTCTTCTGGACAAGCACTTGCACGACTTCGCTGGGAGCCGTTTTCACCTCGCCCAAGAACACCTCGCCGGAGGTGCCATCGATGGAGAGAGAGTCGCCTTCCCGAATCGTCCGGCTCTTCACGCGCAGCAGCCGCGAGGCGTAGTCGATATGGAGGTCCTGCGCCCCGCACACGCACACCTTCCCCATCTGCCGCGCCACAAGGGCCGCGTGGGAGCTGACGCCTCCTCGGGCGGTCAGGATCCCTTCGGCGGCGATCATCCCCCGCAAATCTTCCGGGGTTGTTTCGATCCGTACCAGTAAGACACGTTCTCCCTTGTTGGCGCGCGAGGCCGCCTCCTCCGCGCTGAACACCGCGCTGCCGCTGGCCGCTCCGGGACCGGCCGCCAGCCCTCGGCAGAGCAGCCGGCCTTCCCGCTCCGCCGCCTCGAGGTCCTTGCGGTCAAAGACCGGTGCGAGCACGTGAGCCAGCGAATCCGCCGGCACGCGCAGCAGCGCGGCCTTCCAATCAATCACCTTCTCTTGCACCATCTCCACGGCGATGCGAACCGCCGCCAGCCCGGTCCGCTTACCGCTGCGGGTTTGCAGCATGTACACCGTGCCGTCCTCGATCGTGAACTCGAAGTCTTGCATGTCCGTGAAATGCCGTTCGAGGGTCCGGCGCACCCGTTCCAGCTCGGCATGGGCTTTGGGCATGTCCTTGGCGAGGTGGGCGATCGGCTGGGGGGTCCGGATGCCTGCGACCACATCCTCGCCCTGCGCGTTGATGAGGTACTCCCCGTAGAACACCTTCTCCCCGGTGGCCGGATCTCGGGTAAACGCGACACCGGTGCCGCTGGTTGAGCCGAGGTTGCCGAACACCATCGCTTGAACGTTGACCGCCGTACCCCATTCGTGCGGAATATTGTACTTGCGGCGATAGACGATGGCGCGGTCGTTGTTCCAGGATCCGAAGACGGCCCCGATCGCGCCCCAGAGCTGGTCGTGAGGATCTTGGGGGAACTCGCGGCCGGCGCGGCGTTTGATGAGCTGCTTGTAGCGATGGACCAACTCCTCAAGATTGCCGGCGGTCAGATCGGCATCCCTTTCGACGCGGGCCTCCCGCTTGAGGGCTGTCATGACTTCCTCAAACGGCTCGTGGGCGTCACGGGTTTCGGCCTGCACCCCCATGACGACATCGCCGTACATCTGAATGAAACGCCGGTAGCTGTCCCACGCAAAACGGGGATTGCCGGTGCGGCGAGCCAAGACCGCCACCGTGACGTCGTTAAGGCCGAGATTGAGAATGGTATCCATCATCCCCGGCATGGAGTCCCGCGCGCCCGAGCGCACGCTGACCAGCAGCGGGTTCTGAGGGATGGGGCCGGCTCGGTCGCCGAACCGCTTGCCGGTTAACGCCTCCAGCCGGCGCAGCGCCGCCTCAACCTGGGACGCGAGCGCCTTGGGGTAGCTCTTCTGGTGCGCGTCATAGTAGGTACAGACCTCGGTGGTGATCGTGAATCCCGGCGGGACCGGCAAGCCGATGCGGGTCATTTCCGCCAGGTTCGCCCCCTTCCCGCCCAGCAGCGAGCGCATCTGCGCGCTGCCGTCCGCTTTCCCGCCCCCGAAATGATACACATCCTTCGTCCGTCGGGACGTGCCCGCTGCGCCCCCGGCGGAGCGGGACGTTTTTCCAGATGAGCGCGTCCGGGTGGCCGTGCTGTTTCGTGCCATGTCAGACTGTTCCCTCCTCGAGAATAGCGAGTTTGGACAGATCAGCAACTCGGTCAGTATACAACGTATTGATGCTGCGCATCAACGCGAGGCGGTTCTGCTGGATCTGCGGATCCTTGACGTTCACCATGACCTTCGCGAAAAACTCATGCAGCGGTTCGAAGAACACCTCTCCGTACAGGGTCGTCGCCTCCCCGTACGATTGCTTGGCAATGAGGGTGTCGATGTCTCGTCTGCGGGTGCTCAGCAGATTCCACAGCTTCCCTTCCAGCGCGTCTTGGAACTTTGAAGGATCCGGCTCGCCCTGCGGGATCTGCTTGGCTCCTTTGAGGATGTTGGCGGTCCGTTCGATGACCTTCGCCGCCTTCAAGAGCGCGCGGTTGCCGTTGAACCGCGTGAGGCTGATGATGCGCTCCATAGCATCAACCAGATCGTCCGGGCGGCTGGCGAGGACGGCGTCGATGATGTCTCTTGTGGGCACCGGCTTCGGCCACGCGAAGGTATAGAGACGCTCGAGGAGATAGGTCTTCACCTGCTCGGCGAGATGCGCCTTGCCGTGAGCAAGCCGGGTCGCGGCGGCTTGCCAGGGAGCAAACAACGCGCCACAAGGAAGCGGACGACGAACCAGCCAGGCCACCTCGATGATACCCTGCGCCGCGCGGCGCAACCCGAAGGGGTCCTGGTCGCCGGTCGGCTCGATGCCGATATGGAAGTAGCTGGCGAGGGTGTCGTATTTATCGAGGACCGATAGCGCACTGCCCAGCAGCGTTTCCGGCGAACGGCCTGCCAACGGCAGGTAATGTTCCCCGATGGCCATCGCGACCTCCCGTGGCTCGCCGTCACCCAACGCGTAGTGCTTCCCCATCACACCCTGGAGCGTTGGAAATTCCTTGACCATTGTCGTCACCAAGTCGCCTTTTGCGAGCGCGCACGCCCGTTCAAGCTGTGTGCGTTCACCGTCCGACAGTCTCCAGGCGCTTGCCAGGGGATCAATCAGTTTGCGCATCCGCTGGGTCTTGTCTTCCATGGAGCCTAGTTTTTCGTGAAAGGTCACGCCCGCGAGGGCGGCGCTCTTCAGAGGCGTCTTCCGGTCCTGCTCAAAGAACAACAGGCTATCGGCAAGGCGGGCGTTAAGGATGCGCTCCATGACGGCGCGGATCGCGGCGGGTTTGCGCGGAGCCCCATCGAGGATGGCCACGAACGCCGGCAGCAGCTTGCCGGAAGCCGACTGCACGGCAAACACCCGTTGGTGCTTTGCCATGCTGGCCAGCAACACCTCGCGCGGCAACGCCAGATACTTGGGGTCAAAGCGGCCGACCAGTGGGACGGGTCGCTCCGTAAGGCCGGCGACCTCATCGAGCAAGCCGTGCGTAATCATCTCAGGCGCGACCACGCCACCAGTCTTCTTCCCTGCCGTACGGACGAGCTGGTCGATACGCTGCCGCCGAGCCTGCTGGTCGAGCATAATGCCATCCCGTTTCAATGCGGTGTGGTACGCGGAAACCGAACCCACGGCCACCGCTTTCGGTTTCTTCGGTCCTCCAACCCGTGTCACGCGGCCGCTTGTCAGCCGCCCCACCGTCACGCGCACCGGCGTTGAACCATCGAGAACCAGCAGCCACCGTACGGGCCGCGCGAAACGGAAACCACTTGCGTCCCACCGCATCGTTTTGGGAAACCGCAGTCCGCTAATGAGGTGCTGAATCAATTCAGGCAAAACCTTGATCGATGACACCGTAGAGGCCGGCTTTAAGAAATGGAGGTACTCCCCTCTCTCAGTAGCGACAGTCTTGAGCTGCCCGAGCGTGCCGCCGCGGGCGCGCAAGAACCCCAACAGGGCTTGCGTCGGCTTGCCATCGGGGCCGAAGGCAACCTGCTTGGACGGTCCGCGGATCTGTTCGGCCGGATTGCGCTGGAAGGCACTGAGCCCGCGGACAATCATGACCAAGCGGCGCAGGGTCCCGAAAGATTCTACGGCGCCGTGCACGAGATGCGCTTCATCGAGCAGCCGTTGGCCGTCATCGCGTAGTTGAGCGATCGCGCCGTCGAGGTACGCCGCTGGCAGCTCTTCGGTGCCGATCTCGACCAACAGAGTTTCTTCGAGGGGCAACTTACGCGGCATCTGGCGCCTTTACAACTTCGTTAACGAACTGTTGGACTCTTTCCTCACCGAGGTAAGCGTCGGCGCAGCGCCTAGCCAGCATCCGGATGCGCAACACGAAGCGGGGCCTGTCCGACTGGCTAATCGCCCCGCGTGCGTCCAGCATGTTGAAGGCGTGGCTGCACTTCAGGAGCTGCTCGTATGCCGGGTACAACAGACCGCATTTCAACTCCGGATGTTGCTGTCCGACCTTCAATAGTCTGTCGGCTTCTTGCCAGTGCTGCTGAAACAACTCCTGATAGAACGGGACGGTGGCGTGTTCGAAGTTGTAGGCCGAACCCTGCCGTTCGGTGTCCCGATGCAGGTCGCCGTACGACGTGCCTGCGGCCCAGGGGAGTTGATAGACATCATGTAGGCCTAGTGCAAACATCGCGATGCGTTCTATGCCGTAGGTGATCTCGCAGGACACGCGCTCCACGTCAACCCCGCCGACTTGCTGGAAATACGTAAACTGGGTCACCTCGAGGGAGTCGAGCCATACCTCCCACCCCAGCCCCCAGGCGCCGAGCGTGGGCGATTCCCAGTCGTCCTGCACGAAGCGGATGTCGTGGTCTTCGAGCCTGATGCCGCAGGCGCGCAGGCTCTTGAGGTAGAGCTGTTGGATGTCGTCGACCGTGGGTTTAATGAGCACCTGGTACTGATAGTACCGCTGCATGCGCAACGGATTCTCGGCGTACCGGCCATCGGTGGGCCGACGAGACGGCTGCACGTAGGCCACCCGCCACGGCTTGGGACCGAGCGCCCCGAAAAACGTGGCTGGGTGGAACGTGCCCGCCCCCATCTCGATGTCGTACGGCTGGACGATGGCGCAGCCCTGGCGCTCCCAGAAGCTCTCAAGGGTCCTGATCAACCCTTGGAGGTTCATCGGGCGCTCCGGATGGTCTTTAACGGCCGCTCCACGCGCCAAGAGAGAAACTCGTTCAGGCGTCGCACGAGCATGGGGCCGTGTTGCAGCGTCCACACGGGGCCGTCGCTCTCGCCGCAGCCTACCAGCTCATCGACCCAGTCTCCTTCGATCGGCTCCGCAGAGGGATCGTGGTGCAGGCAGGCCTCACAGACCACCCCGCCTTGCCCCACGCTCCAAAAGCCTCGTCTCGTGGGCTGCCGGCTGCAGCCGGTGCACTCATCGAGCTGCGGGTGGAACCCCACCAGCCTCAAGAGCCGGACGACAAAATGGATCCACACCGACGGCAGCGACGGCACGGAGCCCGCCAGCCGGTTGAGGGTGTCTCGCGTCAAGCGAAAGATGTCTGCTTGCGGTTCCTCCGGTTCGAGCACGGCATCAACCACCTCGATACAGGACGCGGCGACGCGGGCGACCTCGAGCTCCCGCTGGATCGATGGAAACGCCTCCAGCAGGTCGCACTGGCTGATGAGATGCAGCGAGCTGGACCGCGTGTCGTAGAAGACCAGCCGATTCAGCGTCAGCGGCTCCATCGCGCTGCGATGACGGCTCACCGGGACGCGCAACCCTTTCACCAGCCCCTTGATCTTGCCGAAGCGATCCGTCAGACAGGTCACGAGGACACTGGTTTCCCGGTACGGGTACCGGCGCAAGACAATCGCGTCAGCCGTGTGGATGCCCATGGCGAACACGGGACAGGACCTTATCTTCCATGGCGCGCATCCGGCGCTGCTGCACGGTCGTCCGGTCGTCATGGCCGAGCCAATGGAGCAGACCGTGGACGACGTATCGGGCCAACTCGGTGCGGTACGACAGCCGATGCCGCCGAGCATAACGCCAAGCGGCTGTCGGGGAGATGAGGATCTCCCCCTGCACGACCGCCTCATGGCGCGGGTGGCTCGTGGCCGGTCCCCTGGGATACCGAAACGTTAAGACGTCAGTGGGGATGGGCCGCCCCAAAAATTGTTCATGGAGGTTGGTCATCATGCGGTCCTCAATAAACGAAACCACCAGCACCACGTCCTGCCGGATCCCCACGATGGCCGCCGCGCGAGTCGCCAGGCGGCGCAACCAGGTGAGCGGCACCGCGCGCCGGCGTTGGCAATTGACCACGCGGATCAGCGGGGCGCTCCGCCGCCGCGCTTGCCGTGGTTGTTCCGCTCCGCGGCGTCGTACGCCCGAATAATCTCCTGCACCAGCTCGTGCCGCACCACATCCCGTCCGTCGAACGTCACGAACTTCAAGCCTGGCACGCTGCGCAAAATCTCTGTCACGTGGATCAACCCGGAGAGCCGCGTCGGAGGCAAGTCCACCTGGGTGATGTCTCCGGTCACCACTGCTTTCGAGTCAAACCCGAGGCGGGTCAGGAACATTTTCATCTGCTCGCTGGTCGAGTTCTGGGCTTCATCAAGGATGATGAAGGCGTCGTTGAGCGTCCTCCCGCGCATGTAGGCGAGCGGGGCGACCTCGATGATGCCGCGGTCGAGATACCGCTGGATCGCGTCGATCTCCATCATGTCATACAGGGCGTCATAGAGGGGCCGCAGATACGGGTTGATTTTTTCTTGCAGATCGCCGGGCAAGAACCCCAACCGCTCCCCCGCCTCGACGGCCGGACGAGTAAGAATAATGCGCGACACCTCTCCTTTGGTGAGATGGGCAACCGCCATCGCCATCGCGAGATACGTTTTGCCAGTGCCCGCAGGCCCGACCGCGAACACCACGTCGTGGGCGCGCATCGCCTCGACATACAGTTTTTGTCCGGGGGTGCGTGGAATGATGAACCGCCGCCTCGAAGGCACTTCGATCCGCTCGCTGTAAATCTGGCGCAGCTGCACCATCTGGGGTTGGAGGGTGGCTTTGATGGCGTAATCGAGATCGTCCTTCCGAATGGGAGCGCCGGAGCGGACAATCACCAGCAGATCCTCGAACAATTGCTTGGTTTTCGCAATCGCCGCAGGCTCGCCGCTGATCTTGAGGCCTTCGTGCCGCGAGACGATCGTCACACCCAGGGCCTGCTCGATGCGCCGAAGATGCTGGTCACGCGGCCCGAAGAGCGAGCGCAACTCCTGCTCGCTGCGAAGCGCGACGATCTCTTCAGCCATGGGGGCGTTGGCTACTTGGTGTACCGCGGTTGATCGGCTGCCGGCGAGGTCTGGGGTTCCTGCACGGCGCCTGGCGCCGGCACGCGGTCTTGCTCAGGAGGGTTGGGGGGCATCCACAGGGGAGGGGTTTCGATTTCCATTTCCACCATTTTCCGAACGGTGCTCGTGGGGCCTTCCCAAGGAGGCGCGCTGCCGATGAGATAGCCGCGATTCCCTCCTTCAGGTAGGTCGATATCCACCCGCCCCTCATCAATGACTCGCGTGGCGGTTCGACAGCCCGCGCAGACAGCCACCAGCACCACCATCAGGGTGACCAGGACGTGTTGCATGCGTGCCTCCTATGCTGAGGGTGACTCCGGAGCCAAGGCGATGCCTAACTCTTTGAGCTGCGCCTTGCTCGCGTGTGCCGGCGCGCCGGTGACGGGACAGGCGGCTTTTTGGGTCTTCGGGAATGCGATCACCTCTCGAATCGATTCGCGCTTCGCCACCATGGCGATCAGACGATCCAACCCCAATGCAAATCCTCCATGCGGCGGCGCGCCGTAGGCGAAGGCCTGCAGCAGGAAACCAAAACGTTCCTCCGCCGTTTGCTCGCTCATCCCCAAGACCTGGAAAATCTGTTGCTGGAGTGGGGCCTGATGAATCCGGATGCTGCCGGAGCCGAGCTCCACGCCATTGAGCACCAGGTCATAGGCTCGCGACCGCACCTTGCCCGGATCACGCGAAAGCAGGGCGAGGTCTTCCGGATGGGGCGCGGTAAACGGGTGGTGCTCGGCATCCCATCGTTTGGTGTCAGGGTTCCAGTGGAAGAGCGGGAAACTCGTCACCCAGCAAAACGCCCAGGGCATCTGCTCGCCGCGGAGGTTGGGTTTGTCCGTGTGGTGAGTGCGCTGCGCCTCCTCGTAGCTCAAGCGTGGAAACGGTGTGGGGAGGGTGATGCCGAGCGCGTCCTGAAAGACGTCGGCCACGAGACCCTCGATCACCCCGAAGACATCGTCCTCTTCCACGAAGGACATCTCAAGATCCAGCTGGGTGAACTCGGGTTGGCGGTCGGCCCGGAGATCCTCGTCACGGAAACACCGAGCGACCTGAAAGTACCGTTCGAGCCCCGCGACCATGAGCAGCTGCTTGAACAGCTGCGGCGACTGCGGCAAGGCGAAGAATTTTCCAGGATTGACGCGCGAGGGGACGAGATAGTCGCGCGCCCCTTCGGGCGTGGATTTGGTCAGCATCGGCGTTTCCACCTCGATAAAGCCCAAGCCATCGAGCGCCTGCCGGATGCGCGAGATGATCCGGTGCCGGAGGAGGAGGGTGTGCTGGCTGGCTGGCCGTCGGAGATCCAGATAGCGCCACTGCATCCGAACGTCTTCGGAGATGTCGAGATGGTCATCGATTTCAAACGGCGGGGCCACGGCGGGATTCAGGACCACCAGGTCGGTGGCTGCCACCTCCACCATGCCGGAGGGGAGTTTCGGATTTTCGGTTCCCTTTGGGCGCCGCTGGACGGCCCCCGAGATCTTCAGGACATACTCGGGGCCGAAACCTTTGGCCTGCTGGTGAAGGGCGGCGTTAGTTTTCGCGTTCAAGACAACTTGGGCGATGCCGCTGCGGTCCCGCACATCGAAAAAACTCAGGCCCCCATGATCCCTCCGGCGATGGAGCCAGCCGCACAGGGTCACCGTCTGGCCGATCAACGGCTCCTTGAGTTCCCCACAGCCATGCGTGCGCATCATCAAGGGTGAAGGAGCAAGCTTAGTGGCATGATGGGGAGGCGTTGGTCCGTTGGACGAGCGTCTCGACGAAGGCGTCGAAGGCGATCGTCTCTTGGCTGCCCTGCTCCATATCCTTCAGGGTGATGGCGCGTTGGCTCATTTCAGATGCCCCCAGAATCGCGACGAACCGGCAGTGGGCTTTGTCCGCCTCGCGCAGCTGGGCCTTGAGGCTCTTGGAGTCATAGTCCATTGTGCCGGACGCTCCCCGCTCCCGGAGTTGCTGAAGGAATTGAAATCCTTGCCCCAGGAGATCGGATTGGGTGACGGCCAGATATACCCCACGTCGCGAGGCAGCCGGCAGCGGCTGAGCCTGATGGCCGGCGGCCAGCAAGACGCGCTCAATGCCGGCGGCAAATCCGACAGCGCCAACCGATGGACCGCCGAGATCCTCAACGAGGTGGTCGTACCGGCCCCCAGCCGCCACCGCATCCTGTGCGCCGAGGCCTTCCGCTCGAACCTCGAAGACCGTCCGCGTGTAGTAATCCAGCCCTCGAGCAAAAAACTTCGTGTCGTCAAATACGATCTTCGCGTTTCGTAGCTCCTGCCGGACCTCGTCGAAGTGAAGCAGGCAGCTCTCACACAGCGACTCGAAAGACCCTGGTCGCAGCCCGCGCTCAGACGCCATGAGGTCAGCCACAATGGCTTGGCAATCTGGTGATTTGCAGTCAAGAACACGAAACACGTTCCGGTCGAATCGTCCCTGGCATGTTTGACACAGCTTGCTACGCACCGGCAGTAATTTCAGGCGGAGGCGCGCGGCAAACTGCGTCTGGTCATCTCGACAGCCCATGCTGGACAACCAGAGGGTCGTCTTGACGACGCCGCAGTCGCGCAGGATAGCGAGGCAGAGCACAATGACTTCGACGTCCACCCACGCGCTGGAGGAGCCGATCGCTTCCACCCCGTACTGATGGAATTGTCGGTACCGCCCGGCTTGCGGTCGCTCGGCACGAAACATCGGCCCGAGGTAAAACCATTTCACAAACCCCTCGGTTTTGTGCAGGGCGTGTTCCAGGTAGGCCCTGACGATGGCCGCCGTGCCCTCCGGACGCAAGACAATCTCATGGCCTCCCCGATCGGCAAACCGGAACATTTCCTTTTGGACGATGTCGGTCGTCTCACCCACAGAACGGAGGAAGAGCGAGGCGTCCTCAATCAGAGGTGTCCGAAGCTCTTGATAGCCGTAGAGTCGAGCGAGCCGTCGAGCGACGTGCTCGACCCGCGACCATCGCAGGAGATCATCAGGCAGGAGATCGGTTGTTCCGCGAAGCGCTTGGAGACCCATACAGGCGGGGGTACTGTGAATTATTTAATGTGCAACCGCATCAGGAGACCTGGCCTAAACACCACGACCCGTTTGGGTGGGACGGGAACCTCCTGACCGGTCTTGGGATTTCGGCCTCGGCGGGGGGCTCGCTGCCTGATCTTAAACACCCCGAAATTGCGCAGCTCAATCGTCTGCCCACTCTTCAAATACTCGATGAGGTGGTGCAGGGTTCGCTGGACGACCCGCTTCACATCGACCTGGGTAATGTTGGTGTCCTTTGACACCGCCAGCACTAAGTCTTTCTTAGTCAATGTCATAGGTGGGGCTATCTTAGCGTACCGAAACCCGCCTGTCAATCTCATGAGCGAGGAACGGCTGGCGCCGAATCACCACCCCATCGTCCCCCAACAACCTGCCGAGCTCATCGAGCAGGTCAGGATGCGGGTCGATCTTAAAGCTCTCGGCCAATTTCAGCGAGAGCCCCTCGGCGGCGGGCAGATTCACCTTCAGATAGACCGGGATCGCGCCCGGAAACCGGTTCAGCAGTGTCTTGAGCTGTTCCAAGAGGTCCCGTTCAAGTCCGGGTGTGCGGAGCACCAGTTCCACCGCCTTCGCCAATCGGCTGATCCCCTGCTCCAGCGGCACGATGTGCTGGGCGATCACCCGAGGCCGCTCGTCGCGCATCGAGGCGCGTCCTTCGACAAAGACGATCGACGCCACCTTTAACTGCGGGGCGAGCTGCGCAAAGGAGGCCGGGAACACCAGCACCTCGATCTCGCCTTCCAGATCCTCCAAGAGACACACGGCCATCTGCTCGTTCGTCTTCTTGGTCGTGGTCAGCTTGACCTTGGCCAGCATCCCGCCCACCGTCACCTGGGTCTCCTCGGTACATTGGAGCAACTGGCGTGAGGTCGTGGTCGCGAAGGCCTGCAAGGTTTTCTCAAACCGGGCCAAGGGATGCCCTGACACGTAGAACCCCAACAGCGTCTTCTCAAACGCCAGCTTCTGGCTTTCAGGCCATTCCCGCATCATCCCCATCGCGGGACGAGACGGCGAGGAAGGTTGCGCGCCCTTCAGCGCCTCAAAGAACGTCAACTGGCCTCGGGATTTATCCCGCTGACGTTGCTGGGCTTCTTCCAGGGCTTGATCCACGCCCGCCATCAACGCCGCCCGCGACTTGCCCATGCTGTCACAGGCGCCGGCCTTGATCGCGCTCTCGATGACCTTGCGATTGGCCAATCGCAAATCCACGTCTTCGCAAAGCGCTTCGATGGTCGCGAAGCGTCCCCGGGCGCCTCGTGCTTTGATGATCGAGCCGATGGCGGCCATCCCCACGTTCTTGATCACCCCCAAGCCGCAGCGAAGCGTCCGCAGGCCCGCCACCGTGAAGGTGGCTTGGCTCTCATTGATGTCGGGCGGCAGCACCGTGATGCCGGTCCGCTTGGCCTCGTCGAGGTACGCGACCAGCTTGTCGGTGTTGCCCATCTCGCTCGTCAGCAGCGCCGCCATGAACTCCATCGGATAATGCGCCTTCAGATACGCCGTGCGATACGAGATCAACGCGTAGGCGGCCGAGTGTGACTTGTTGAAGCCGTACCCCGCGAAATGCTCCATCAGGTCGAACACGCGATTGGCGGTCCGCTCGGGGATCTTGTTCTGTTTGCACCCGTCGAGGAACGCTTTCCGCTGGGCCTCCATCACCTCCGCGATCTTCTTGCCCATGGCGCGCCGCAGCAAATCCGCCTGGGCCAGCGAGAAACCGGCCAGGTCGCTGGCGATGCGCATGACCTGCTCCTGATAGACGATGATGCCGTAGGTGGGCCGCAGGATCGGCTCCAAGCGGGGGTGCTCGTACTTGATCGCGATCTGCCCGTGCTTGCGCTTCATGAAATCATCCAGCATCCCTGAGCCGATGGGACCGGGCCGGTAGAGCGCCAAGATTGCGATCACGTCTTCAAACTGCGTCGGTTGGAGCTTGCGCAGCAGGTCGCGCATCCCGCTGCTTTCAAGTTGGAACACCCCCATGGTCTCTGCACGGCTCAACAGGGCGTAGGTGGCCTCATCGTCCAGCGTCAGCGCGGCCAGATCCACCGTGATGCCTTGCACGCGCTGGATCAACTCAACCGCCTCTTCCAGCACGGTGAGGGTCCGCAAGCCCAGCAGATCGATCTTGAGCAACCCGAGGTGCTCGATCGCCGTCATGTCAAAGCCCGTGGTGATCTGCCCTTCGCTGGTCTTGAACAGCGGCATGTAGCGGTCCAGCGGGCGATCGGCGATCGCGATCCCCGCCGCGTGCGTGGAGGCATGGCGCGTCAATCCTTCGAGGACCATCGCGGTATCCATGAGGGCGCGCACCTGCTCGGTCGTCCGGTACAGCTGGGCGAGCTCCGGCACATCGTTCAGCGCCCGGCTCAGGGTGATGTCCAGCTCATTCGGGATGAGCTTGGCCAGCCGGTCCCCCTCGGCATAGGACATCTTCATCGCCCGTGCCACATCGCGCACCACGGCCTTCGCCTGCAGGGTCCCGAAGGTGATGATCTGGGCGACACAGTTTTGCCCGTATTTCTTGATGACGTACTCAATCACTTCGGGCCGCCGCTCATAGCAGAAGTCGATGTCGATGTCCGGCAGCGTCACCCGCTGGGGATTCAAAAACCGCTCAAAGAGCAGATCGTATCGCATCGGATCAATATCGGTGATCCCGAGACAGTAGCTCGCCAGGCTTCCGGCTGCTGAGCCCCGACCGGGCCCCACCGGGATCTTCCGCTCTTTCGCGAATCGGACAAAATCCCATACGATGAGGAAATAGCTGCTGTAGCCGGCCTGTTGGATGACGGCCAGCTCGTGCTCCAGACGCCGGAGGAGCGGCTCATCCGCCGCCGCATAGCGACGCGCCAGTCCCTCGTGGCAGAGCTGCCGGAGGAATTGCTCCTGGGTTCGGCCTTCCGGAGGCGGAAAGTTCGGGAGATGGTGCTTGCCAAACTCCAGCTCGAGGTTGCACCGATCCGCGATCTCGATGGTCGTCGCGATAGCCTCGGGGCACTCTCGAAACAGCTCCTTCATCTGGTCGGCCGACTTGAGATAAAATTCCGGCCGCTCGTAGCGCAGGCGGTGGGGATCATCAACGGTCGTTTGCGTTTGAATGGCCATCAGGACATCGTGAGCCTGCGCATGGGTGGCTTCGAGGTAGTGCACGTCATTCGTCGCGACGACCTTGACACCAGCCTCCTTCGCCAACTCGATCAATACGGGGCGGACCTTGTCTTCAAGCGGGAGGCCGTGGTGCTGCAGCTCGACGTAGACGTTTTCCCGACCCAGCAGCTGGACGTAGGTCTCCAACGTCCGGCGGGCATGCTCGCGCTGATCTTGGGTGAGATGGACATTCAGAATGCCTTTGAGGCAGCTCGTCAGGGCAATCAGCCCTTTCCCGTGCCGTGTGAGCAGCTCGGTATCGATGCGTGGCTTGTAGTAGAAACCTTCCAGGTAGCTGATCGTGACCAATTGCAGCAGGTTCGCGTATCCCTCTTCATCTTTGGCCAGCAAGACCAAGTGGGCGTTGGATTCCTTGATGCCGGAAGCCGTCCGGTCGCTCCGGCTGCCTGGAGCCACGTAGGCCTCGACGCCGATGATCGGCTTCAGGCCATGCTTCATGCACGTCTCATAGAACTCGATGGCGCCAAAGAGATTGCCGTGATCGGTGATGGCCAGCGCGGGAAACTTGAGCGCGACCGCTTTCTTCACGAGCTCCGCGATGCGGCAGGCGCCGTCAAGGAGGGAATAGTTGGTGTGGGTGTGCAGGTGGACGAACTCGGCGTGCAACATCAGACCTCAGACTTCAGACAACAGACTTCAGTCCATAGTGTAAGGAGAAACGAGTTGCCTGAAAAGCGAAAAGAATGTGCGACACGAACGGGCGTTCACAGTGTTCCTGATGTCTGAGGTCTGTCGTCTGAAGTCTGGGCTTTCTGGGCGACGATCAGGAGGTAGGAGGGGACGCGGAACGTGGCATTGTGGCGCATCGGGGCCAGTGCATCGGCAATCGGCTGAGGAAGGCTGTTCTGGCCGATGTCAATCTCGATCGGATTCACCGGATACGACGCCAAGACACGCAGGCCAAGGCCGGCATACAGGTGTTGGAGTTGTTCCGGCGTCTGCCAGTTGTGGTATGACCCATCGGGAGAGGGGCCTTCCGTGCGTTCGAGGACGGAGAGCGCGCAATCCACCTGCCCGCGCCGGAGGGCAGTCGCCACGTAGTACCACACCGGGCGATGAGAGATGAACAGCAAGCCGCCAGGCTTCACGGTATCCGCCAGCAATCCAAGCAACTGGCGATAATCCGGGCAGAGATACAACACCTCGGTGCACACGACCACCTCAACGCTGGCAGCCTTCACCCATCGACGGAGATTGGCCAGGGTATCGTGATAGAACGGAATGTCGAGCGCAAGCTCCTTGGCGTGGCGGCGGCCCCGGCGCAGCGCAAACCCCGAGGCATCAAGACCCGTGAGCCGATGCCCGTCTTGCGCAAGGGGGAACACCAAGCGGCCGGCCTGGCAGCCGGCATCAAGGATCGACAGCGGTCGATCGCCGAATTGCTGGCGCAGATGCGCGCGGGTGCGCGCCAGGTAGTCTTCCGCGGCACGGCGCGACGGCTCATCGGCATACATGTCGCAGAAGGACGGATCATAATCGAACACCGCCCTCAGAATTTTACGGAGCCCCTTGCGCATTGATAGACTTCAGACTTCAGACTTCAGACCACAGGCAAGCATTTTCTCCTCGCTGATGTCTGAGGTCTGATGTCTGTGTTATTCCCATTCGATTGTCGCCGGAGGCTTCGAGCTAACATCGTACACCACCCGGTTAACTCCCTTGACTTCGTTGATGATCCGATTCGAAATCCGCTCGAGGACCTCCGGAGGCAACTTGGCCCAATCCGCCGTCATCGCGTCTTGGCTCGTGACGGCGCGCACGGCGATGACGTGTTCGTAGGTCCGCTCGTCCCCCATCACGCCGACGGTCTTGACCGGCAGCAGCACGGCGAAGGCTTGCCAGAGGCGCCCATAGAGGCCGGCCCGCCTGATTTCCTCGATCACCCGCTGATCGGCCTCGCGGACAATTCGAAGCCGCTCCTCCGTCACCTCGCCAAGCACGCGCACGGCAAGCCCGGGCCCGGGAAACGGGTGGCGCCACAACACCTCATCCGGCAGGCCGAGCAGCTTGCCGACCTCGCGCACCTCGTCCTTAAACAAGTCGCGCAGCGGCTCCACGAGTTTCAGATGCATCTGCTTGGGTAGACCGCCGACGTTATGGTGGGTCTTGATGGTCGCGGAGGGCCCGCCCCAAGCTGAGATGCTTTCGATCACATCAGGATACAGCGTGCCCTGCGCCAGAAACTGCGCATCGGGAATCCGCTTGGCTTCCTGCTCGAACACCCGAATGAACTCTTCCCCGATGATCTTGCGCTTCTGCTCAGGGTCGGTGACCCCGGCCAGCCGTTTGAGAAATCGTGGCGCGGCATCCACAACGTCCAGCTTGAAGTGGACATGTGGAGCCCCGGGGTGGGCGACATCCTGAGCGACCCCGCCAAAGGCGGGGGAGTCGAAGGGCCGCCCGAACATCTCTTCCACCTGCTCCCGCTCCCCCGCCCGCAGGAGCCCGTTGTCCACAAAGATGCAGGTGAGCTGTTCGCCGACGGCCCGGTGAATCAGGACCGCAGCGACCGAGGAGTCGACGCCTCCGCTTAGACCCAGGACCACCGGGGCCTCTCCCACCGTCGCGCGGAGTTGGGTGATGGTTTCTTCGATGAACGAGGACATCGTCCACTCGCCCCGACAGCCGCAGATCCCCGTCAGGAAATTGCGCAGGATGGTCGGCCCCGCTTCGGTGTGGGCGACTTCCGGATGGAACTGCAGGCCGTAGAGCCGGCGCGCCGGATCGGCCATCGCCGCAAAGCCTGTGTTCGACGTCGTGGCCGTGGGCATGAAGCCCGGCGGTGGTTTGGTCACTGAATCGCCGTGGCTCATCCAAGACACGGACTCGCGCGCCACCCCCTTGAAGAGACCGTCGTGCTCGCGCACGATCAGCGGGGCGCGGCCATACTCCCGCGTGCCGGACTGCTGCACGACGCCACCCAATTGGTGCGCCATGGACTGCATGCCGTAGCAGATGCCCAGAATCGGCGTGCCGGCCTCAAAGATGTCGCGAGGCGGCAAGGGGGCGTTGGGTTGATAGACGCTGTTCGGGCCGCCGGAGAGGATGATGCCTTTGGGCCGCTCTTGCCGGATGAGCTCGGCCGTCAGGTTCTGGGGCGGGATGATGCGGCAGTAGACGCGCTGCTCGCGGATCCGGCGGGCGATGAGCTGCGTGTACTGCGAGCCGTAATCCACGATGAGGATCGCTTCGTGGGGCATGCAGGAATTGGTGACGTTGGTCGGTGACGGACTCGCTTCGTGCTACGGTGACGTGGCTCGTTTGGTTTTTGACGTCACCGATACACGACGAACGAAACGCGTCTCGTCACCGTCAGACGCGGCCGAGCTTTTCCGGGCCATGCCGACGCGCTGCACCTGCTGGAAGATTTTACCTTCCGTCTGGATCGACGGCGCGATGATGATGTCGGCCAGCTGGAACGCCTTGATGTCCTTGGCGCCGAGCGTGCCCATGCAGGTCGTGATCGCCCCCATCAGGTTCTGGGACCCGTCGTCGGTCTGCGCCGGGCCGAAGAGAATCTGCTCCAGCGTTCCGGTCGTCCCGACGTAGATACGGGTGCCTCGCGGCAAGGACGCATGCGGATAGGCCATGCCCCAGTGGTAGCCGCGCCCCGGCGCTTCCTTCGCCTTGGCGAACGCCGAGCCGACCATCACCGCATCGGAGCCGCACGCAAACGCCTTGCAGATGTCCCCGCCGTTTCGCATGCCGCCGTCCGTGATGGTCGGCACGTAGCGCCCGGATTTCTTGTGGTAGAAATCACGCGCCGCCGCGCAGTCCACCGTCGAGGTGACCTGCGGCACGCCCACGCCAAGCACCCCGCGGGTGGTGCATGCCGCGCCTGGTCCGACGCCGACCAAGAGCGCGTGAGCCCCGGCCTCCATCAGCTCCAGGGCCTGGTCATAGGTGACGCAGTTGCCGACGATCACCGGGATCTTCATCGATTTGAAAAACGACGGGAAATCAAGCGGTTGATAGGCCCTGGCCTCGTGGCGGGCGGTCGTGACGGTGGACTGGACGACAAAGATGTCGGCGCCGGCTTCCTGGGCGATCGCCCCGAATCGTTGCGCGTTTTGCGGGATCGTGCTGACGGCGCACTGGACCTCGGCGGCCTTGATCTGTTCCACGCGCTTGGCGACCAGCTGCTCTTTGATGGGCTCCCTGTACAGTCGCTGGACGATCTCGGTGGTGGCTTCAACGTCGCCCCGCACGATCTGCGCGATGGCTTCCGCCGGGTCCTCGTAGCGGGCCTGCACGCCATCCAGGTTAAGCACGGCCAGCCCGCCCAGTTTCCCCATGGCGATGGCGAAGGTCACGTCCACCACGCCGTCCATGGCCGAGGCGATAAACGGCACGCGGAACTTCAGCCCCTGGAGCTCCCACGTCGTGTCCACCTCGGCCGGGTTCAGCGTGATCGTCCCCGGCACAAGCGCCACCTCATCAAACCCGTAACACCGGCGCGCGCGTCGCCCAATCCCGATCCACTCAGCCATTGCGAGGCGAGTCCTCCCTGATTAGCAGATCGCAAGACGACCGGTCGGAATGTCTGAAAGGAGATTTGGAGGGAGCGTATTCGTGAGCCATAGACTATTCTAGCGATGCTCCCCGACCCTGTCAACCGGGCCCCCAAACAGCAACCCCCTTGCGGAATGAACCGCAAGGGGGTTCTGCCCACGAAATCGCGGGTTGCGATTACGTGATGATCGCCAGGATATCGTCTTCGTTGAGGAAGACGTATTCCTTATCGTCCACCTTGAGCTCTGAGCCTGAGTACTTGCCGAAGAGGATCCGGTCGCCGGCTTTGACCGTCGGAGCCACCAGCTTGCCGCTCTTCAGGGTTTTCCCCGGCCCCACCGCCATGACCTTCCCTTCCTGCGGTTTCTCCTGCGCGGTGTCAGGCAGGTACAACCCGCCCTGGGATTTCTCCTTCGCGCCAAGCCGCTCCACGATCACGCGATCCCCGAGCGGTTTGAGCTTCAGGCTCGTCTTGCTTGCGCTTGCCGTCGCTGTTGTCATTTCTCTTCCTCACTAGTCACTGGTCACTACTCACTGGTTTAGTACATCTCCCCGCCGCCGCCGTGGCCGCCGGCCGGAAGTTTCTCCTTCTCTCTTTCCGGAATCTCGGTGACGATCGCCTCGGTGGTGATCAACAGGCCGGCGATGCTGGTCGCGTTCTGCAAGGCGGTCCGCACGACCTTGGTGGGGTCGATGATACCGGCCTCAAACATGTCGGTGAACTCGCACTTCTCCGCATCAAACCCGACGTTGGTCTTCTCGGACTTGATCTGTTGGACGATGACCGAGCCTTCTTTGCCCGCATTCTCGGCGATCTGACGGGCCGGCTCTTCAAGCGCCCGCCGCACCAACTCCACGCCGATCTGCTCATCGCCCGAGAGCTTGAGCTTCTCCAGCGAGGCGGCGGCTCGCAAGAGCGCCACCCCGCCACCGGCGACGATCCCTTCCTCTCGAGCCGCGCGGGTGGCATGGAGCGCGTCTTCCACGCGCGCCTTGCGCTCTTTCATCTCCGTCTCGGTGGCCGCCCCGACGTTGATCTGGGCCACCCCGCCGGAGAGCTTGGCCAACCGTTCCTGGAGCTTTTCCTTATCGTAGTCGGAGTCCGTGTCCTCGATCTGCTTCTTGATCTGGGCGATGCGCCCGTTGATCGCCGAGGTCTTGCCGGCCCCTTCGATGATCGTCGTGTTCTCCTTGTCGATCTTGACCCGCTTGGCGCGGCCGAGGTCCTCGAGCTGGATGTTCTCGAGCTTGATCCCCAGATCCTCGGTGATCGCGCGGCCGCCGGTTAAGGTCGCAATGTCTTCGAGCATGGACTTGCGCCGATCGCCGTAGCCGGGGGCTTTGACCGCGCAGCAGTGCAACGTGCCGCGCAACTTGTTCACGACGAGCGTGGCCAAGGCTTCCCCCTCAACATCTTCGGCAATGAGGAGGATCGGCCGGCCGGCCTTCGCGATCTTTTCCAGCACCGGCAGGAGGTCTTTCATGGAGGAGATCTTCTTCTCGAAGATCAGGATGTAGGGATCGTCCACGACGCATTCCATCCGCTCGGCGTCCGAGACGAAGTACGGGGAGAGGTAGCCCTGGTCGAACTGCATGCCTTCGACGAGGTCCAGCGTCGTTTGCGCGGATTTGCCTTCCTCGACCGTGATGACGCCGTCTTTCCCGACCTTCTCCATCGCGTCCGCAATCAGCTCGCCGATGGTCTGGTCGTAGTTGGACGCGATCACGGCGACCTGGCTGATTTCCTTCTTGTCCTTGACCTGCTTGGAGACTTTCTTGAGCTGCTCGACCACTTCCTCAACCGCCCGCTCAATCCCGCGCTTGAGGGCCATCGGGTTGGCGCCGGCGGTCACGTTCTTCAGCCCTTCCTTAAAGACCGCCTCGGCCAATACCGTGGCGGTGGTCGTTCCATCGCCGGCGTTGTCCGAGGTTTTCTCCGCGACTTCCTTCACGAGCTGAGCCCCCATGTTCTCATACGGGTCTTCCAGATCGATTTCCTTGGCGACCGTCACCCCGTCCTTCGTGATGGTAGGCGAGCCGAATTTCTTCTCGATGACCACGTTGCGGCCCCGCGGGCCGAGCGTCACCTTGACGGCTGCCGCAAGCTTCTGCACCCCTTGCAGCATGCGCCGCCGCGCGTCTTCCTGGAACAACAACTGTTTCGCCATGCCGTCCTCCTTTGATGGGTTCAAGTAAGACCAATTACTGGACTACTGCCAACACGTCGTCCTCTCGAAGGACCAGGTATTCCTCTCCGTTGAGCTCGACCTCCGTGCCGGAGTACTTGCCATACAAAATCCGATCGCCGGATTTCACCTGCAGGGGCTGCACCGTGCCATCCTCAAGCAGCCTCCCGGTGCCGACCGAAATGACTTTGCCCTCTTGGGGCTTCTCCCTCGCGGCATCAGGAAGCACCAGTCCGCTTTTAGTTTTTTCCAGTGGCTCCACCGCTTTGACCACCACTCGGTCGCCCAGGGGTTTTAACGCCATCGCTCACCTCCTAATTTCGTACAGTCTATCGTTAGCAATCTCACTTGTCAAGTGCTAATTCTTGACCATTATAGGGCTCAGAGAGGACTTTTCAAGGCTAAAAACAGGTAATTTAGATGGTTTATATCGGTATTTACTTAATATTTATTCGTATTTCGAGTTATATCTTAGAAATTAAATAGAGGCCGTCGAGGATGAGGTGGGGCCTGCGGTGCTGGATGGTGGTGGTGTGTTTGGCGATCAGGGGGCTAGCACCCCCTGTGGCCACGACGGTGGCTTGTGGGGCGTACTTCGCCTTCAGTTGCCTCACCAGGCCGTCGCACAGGGCCGCGCAGCCGTAGATGAGGCCTGAGCGGATGCTGTTGGCCGTATCCCGGCCCAGCAGCTCCGGAGGCTCCTTTAACTCGACTTTGGGCAGCAGGGCTGTTCTGGTCGCCAGCGCCTCCAGCGAAATCCCAAGCCCAGGCGCAATCACCCCGCCCACATACTCCCCTGCCTTGGTCACCACGTCAATGGTGATGGCCGTCCCGAAATCAGCCACGATGCAGGCGGTGCGGTAGCGCTTCCAGGCCGCATACGCGCCAACCAACCGATCCTGCCCCACTTGCTTGGGGAGGCGATACCGGTTGATGAGCGGCACTCGGACGTCTTTGCCGACCACCTTGATCTCCCGAACCCCCAGCAGGCGCAGGGCCAGGATGACTACCGGCGACATGCGCGGCACCACACTGCAGAGTATTGCGCGTGCACCCTCCAATCGAACCCGACGCGCCCGTGCTAACTGGCGCACCTGCGCCGCAACCTGTCGCGGCGTTTGTATCGGATGCGTCGGCATGACAAGCCGACGGCGCAGCCGTCCCTCCTCGAACAGCCCGAAATTGCACGTGGTATTCCCGATGTCAACGACGAGGGTCATGAGGGTGCAGCTCCTTCAACGCTTCTCGCAGTCGAGCATCATCAACGATCCTGAGGCCGCGTTCAAGCGCGGTCCTCGCGCCTGCCCGATCGCCCCGCTTGAGCGCGAGCTGCGACAGGCCGAGGTACGCTTCCGCCGTGTAGGGGTAGGACGCAAGCGCCGAACGGAACATCTGCTCGGCCGCCTCGTCCCTCCCCCGCGCGAGCTCCAACTGCCCCAACGCCAGGGCCGAGTGATGGAATGCGCCGTCGATTGCCAGCGCCTTGCGATATTCTTCGGCCGCCTCATCCAGCCGGCCAAGCCGCTCGTAGGCGCGCGCGAGGTTATGGTGCGTGTGCGGGTAGACATCCGATTCCGCGATGGCTTGCTGATAGAGCCGGATGCTCTCCTCGAGGTTTCCTTGATCCGCCAACGCCATGGCTAGATTATGCAGAATCTTTGGATGATGCGGCTCGAAGCGCCGGAGATGGGTGTTCAACGACACCGGATCGCGCCACACACGATTGGACTGCCACGTCACCGCTCCCAGGCCGACGGTGATGCCAAGCGCCACGCACCAGGTCTGTCTCGCAGAGAGTCGCTGGAGAGCCGGTATCTGCGAGGCCGCCATGGCCAATCCCAGACCCGGCAACAGAAACCAGTGGTCGTAGAACAGCGCGTTGATGAGCACGATGAGGTTCGACGTCGGGAGTGTCGCGACGAGGCACCACAGCAAGCCGACGGCGAGCACGCGGCGTCTGCGCCACTGCCACAGCGCCACCCCGACCCAGGCCGCGACGCCGAGCAACGACAGCCAGACCCGAGGGATCGTCAGGGAGGAATAGACCGCCCAGGAACGCTCATGATGAATGTCTGACGGCCAGATCCACAGGCGCAGCCCCTCAGGCAGCGTGGTGAGATACGTCCAGAGGCGATAAGAAGGGTGCTGGGTCAAGATGTTGTCCTGCCCATAGAAATTGAGGGTATTGTGGAAGTTGAGGACGGTCAGCCGAAGCAGGACGTAGACGAAGGCAACCGCGCAGAACGGCCAGAGGCGCTTCCAGGAGGCCGGCTGGCCGGAGGCCTGCTGATGGAGCCAGAGGAAGACCGGGAACAGCACCATCGACTCTTTCGACAACATGGCGAGCACGGCGCAGCACAGCGAAACGGCGACAGACCGCTCGAATGCCAGCAGCCCCAGACACAACGACAGGATCGCCAGATCATCGACGCGTCCGGGGATGTAGGGCACGGCCACTGACTGGAGCGGATGCAACCCGTAGGCGAGCGCGGCCACGAACGCCCCCGACCATGGCGCGAACCGGGACAACCACCGGAAGATCACGACCGTCGTGGCGGCGTGGATCAGCACGGTGGTCAGGTGATGCGCCCATGCCTGGTAGCCCCACACCCTCACATCGAGGAAATGCGTCAGCATCTCGAGCGGACGATAGGGATTGCTGCGCACCCCTGCCCCCGCGTCGACATTTTCCATCAGGAGGTTGGGCAGGTACTTCCAGGAGGTCAGGTACGTGTTGCGCAGGATGAAGTGCTCATCATCCCAAACGAAGCCGAAGGAGAGGCACTCGGAGAAGACCAGGAAGACCAGCGCGCCCAGGATGGCGGCCGCGAGCCGTTGGTGCCCTCTGGACATCATCGTAGGAACCTGACCTCACCGACCTCACACGGCCGAATCGCTCCGGACTCCAGGCGCAGGAGCAAACGACCCGCCTCATCCACGTCCAGGGCCTGGCCCTCCACCTCTTGATCCGTCCCGAGGGTCACACGAACGACCTCGCCGAAATGGCTCACCCACGGCCGCAAGGCTTCTCGAATCGGCGCGAACCCATGAGCTCCCCAGTGGTCGTACCAGCCCTCGAGTCGACGGCACAACCGCGCCGCCAAGTCATAGGGATCGCACGCCGCCCCGCAGGCGGCGAGCGAGGTCGCGGTGTCCGGTAACGCGTCCGGATGAGCCGCCACGTTGATCCCCACGCCGAGGACCGCAGCCCCGTCCTTCGCCTCGATGAGGATGCCGGCCACCTTGCGTTCCTCCAGCAGCAGATCGTTCGGCCACCGAATCGATGGGGATAGTCCGGTGACTTCGCGGATCGCCTCGGCGGCCGACAACCCCGCGACCAACGAGAGCTGGGGAATCTCCTGCGGTGCGCGCGCCGGCCTGAGAATCAACGAGAAATACGCCCCACCTTCCGGCGATTCCCATGTTCTCCCCAACCGCCCTCTTCCCTGACGTTGTCGGGCGGCCCACACGCAGGTGCCTTCCGGGGCGCCTTGCTGGGCTAGCTCGTGCGCCACGTCCATGGTGGAGGTCACTTCTTCGAACGCATAGCACGGTTGCCCGAACCTCGCGCCATCGAAGACGCGTTGCAACCTCGCCTCAATGCCTCGATTTCTTTGTTCCATAGCGGATCGTCTTGAGTCTTGCCCGCCCCGGCAAGGGCTCTCGGCGGGCCGGGGAGTCTTGCGTCTTGTGTCCAGGTTCTGCGGTCTGCTCTCTCAGCGTATGGATCTGGTCGCGCAGGACGGCGGCGCGCTCGAATTGGAGATTTCGGGCGCACACCAGCATCTCTTCCTCCAGGTCCGCGATGCCGGCCAACCGCTCATGCTCCTCACGGCTTCGTCCGGTCTGCGTCGCCGCAAACTCCTCGGCCTGGTGGACCGCTTCAATGCCCTCGCGGATCGCTTTCCGGATGGTGGTGGGCGTGATCTTGTAACGGCGGTTGTAATCCACCTGTTTCTGACGGCGCCGTTCGGTTTCCCCGATCGCCGTCCGCATGGCTGCGGTGACATGATCCGCGTACAGGATGACCTCGCCGCTGGCGTGACGGGCGGCGCGCCCGGCGACTTGGATCAAGGAGGTGGCGGACCGCAGAAACCCTTCTTTGTCCGCATCGAGCACCGCCACCAGCGACACCTCCGGCAGGTCCAACCCTTCGCGCAAGAGGTTGATGCCGATCAAACAGTCAAACGCGCCCAACCGCAGATCGCGCAGGATCTCGACCCGCTCGATCGCACCGATGTCCGAATGAAGGTACTTGACGCGCAGGCCGGCCTCGGTGAGGTAGCGGGTGAGATCCTCGGCGAGGCGTTTCGTCAGCGTGGTGACGAGCACGCGCTCGGTTCGCTCGGCCCGGCGTCTGACGTGCTCGATCAAATCATCAACCTGGCCCGCGGTCGGCTTGACCGTCATCGGCGGGTCCACCAACCCGGTCGGGCGGATGACCTGTTCCACCACCCGACCCCGGCCGCGCGCCAGCTCATAAGGCCCCGGCGTGGCCGAAACGAAGATCACCTGGTTGATGAGCTGCTCGAACTCCTCGAAGGTCTGGGGTCGATTGTCCAGCGCGGAGGGTAGCCGGAATCCGTACTCCACCAAGGTCTCCTTCCGCGCGCGATCCCCTTCGGACATCCCGCGGATCTGCGGGATGGTCACGTGCGACTCATCGACGACCGTCAGGAAATCCTTGGGAAAATAATCAATCAGGCAGTAGGGCCGCGAGCCCGGTGGGCGGCCTGAGAGGTGGCGTGAGTAGTTCTCCACCCCATGGCAGAATCCCAGCTCCTTGAGCATCTCGATGTCATAGCGCGTCCGCGAGTCCAGCCGCTGCGCCTCCAGGAGCTTGCCGGCGACTTTGAGGTCGCGGACGCACTCCACCAGTTCCTGAGCGATCACGTCCACGGCCCGCGCGATGCGGTCTTTCGTCGTGACGAAGTGCTTGGCGGGGTAGACGGCGACTTGCTCAAGCTCGGCGATCGTGTGGCCGGTCAACGGATCGATCTCCCGAAGCCGCTCCAAGCGCCCCCCGCCCAGCTCCACCCGATACACCGTCTGCCGGTACGCGGGAAAGATGTCCACGACGTCCCCGCGCACGCGAAACGTTCCTCGGGGAAAGGCGATGTCGTTGCGCGTGTAGTGGATGCCGACCAGCCAGGACAGCAGCTCATCCCGGCGGACGGCCTTCCCTTTCGTGAGCCACACCATGAGCTCCTGGTATTCCTGAGGGTCGCCCAGATTGTAAATGCAGGAGACGCTGGCCACGATGATCACGTCGCGGCGGCTCATCAGGGAGCTTGTGGCCGACAGCCGCAGGCGGTCGAGCTCCTCATTGATGGAGGCGTCCTTCTCGATGTAGGTATCCGTGGAGGGGACGTACGCCTCCGGCTGGTAGTAATCGTAGTAGCTGACGAAATACTCGACGGCATTCTGCGGGAAGAGGCTTTTGAGCTCGCTGTACAGCTGCGCCGCCAGGGTCTTGTTGTGCGAGATGACCAGGGTGGGACGCTGGAGCCGTGCGATCGCATGCGCGACGGTAAACGTCTTTCCTGAGCCGGTCACCCCTAATAGGGTTTGAAATCGTTGCCCCTCTTGGATGCCGCGGGTCAGAGCCTCGATGGCCTCAGGCTGGTCGCCTTGCGGCGTCAATTCGGTGACCAGCCGAAAAGCCGGCATCACGGTATGATCAGATGGGTCATGGGATGACCACCTGAAGGGAGACGTCCAAGCTCGGCGCTGAATGGGTCAGCGCCCCGATGGAGATGCGATCGACACCGGTGGCGGCGAGGCGGCGGACGTTGCGCAGCGTCACGCCGCCAGAGACCTCAAGGAGCAATGCGGAATGCAGAGTGCGGAGTGCGGAATTTCGTAACAAAACAGCTTTCCGGATATCGGCCACGTTCCAGTTGTCCAAGAGGATGGCATCCGGCTTTGCCTCAAGAGCTTTTTTGAACTCACGAAGGTGTGTCACTTCGATTTCAACGAATTTTCTTGGCCTAATCCGCTCCGCCTTTGCAATCGCGTCTTGGATCACCATGCCGAATTCCGCATTCCGAATTCCGCATTGCATCGTACGCAAGTGGTTCGTCTTGATCAGCACGGCATCGTACAGGCCCATGCGGTGATTCTGGCCGCCTCCCATACGCACGGCATATTTTTCGAGAATCCGGAGGCCCGGTAGGGTCTTGCGGGTGTCGAGGATCGTGACCGCATACGGGCGCGCCCGTCGGACGAATTGCGCGGTGAAGGTCGCGACCCCGCACAAATGCCCGAGGATATTCACCGCGGTCCGCTCAGCCCCCAGGATGCTGCGGGCGGGTCCCTCAAGACGAAGGATCGCTTGCCCCCGCCGCACGGTTTGGCCGTCCCGGCGCACGATCGTGCAGCGAATCCGCCGGTCAACCAACCGGAACACCTTCGGGCAGAACGCAGCTCCCGCCACGATTCCGGATTGCTTGGCGATGAGGGTCGCGCGCACGCGCTGCGAGGGCGGGATCAGCGCGCGGCTCGTCAGATCACCCCGCCCGACGTCTTCTTGAAGGGCCTCCCGGATCAACCGAACCAGCCGGTGAGAGGCGGCCATCATCCCCCCACCTGCGTGGGCTCCGCCAACAGGCGGAGCCGTGGCATCACGGGCAGGCTCGTGATCTGTGACTCCATCATGGTCATCTTTTCGTTGCCACCCCACCGTCGGTGGGACACGCAGGTGATGCCATGAAAGGCTGCGCACCCCCGGCTGCTAGAATAGGCAGCGGGCTCTTGTTGGT
>MHGA01000030.1:32257-35037 GCA_001804415.1 Candidatus Aquivivens invisus | reverse complement strand
AAAAAGTGGGTTCTGCCCACTTTTTCCGGCTCGACTTGGTTCTCTCCAGTTTAAAGACGGGGGGCGAGCTTGTCAAGCAGGGTCTTCACGGTCGCAAGGAGCTGCGACCGCTCGACTTGGTGGCGGGTCTTGGAGGCTCGTTCGACAACCTCCAAGCGCGTGGACTGGACCCAGGTCTTGCCCACGATGACCTGGAGCGGAATGCCGATGAGATCGGCGTCTTTCAGCTTCGAGCCCGGCGACTGCACCCGGTCATCCAGAAGCACTGCATAGCCAGCACCGGACAGCTCCTGGTCGAGCTCGGCTCCAAGCTGGAGCAAGGCGGGGTTGTCGGCCTCCAGGATGCTGAGGACGAGGTCGAAGGGGGCGATCGCCGGCGGCCAGATGATGCCATCCTTGTCGTGGTGCTGTTCGATGGCGGAGGCCAGAATGCGATTCACGCCGATCCCGTAACAGCCCATGATCATCGGCGCCACCGTCCCGGACGCGTCCTGGACCACCGCCCCGAGCGCCTGGCTGTATTTGGTGCCCAGCTTGAAGACGTGCCCGACCTCGATGGCGGACAACCGCTCCAACGCCTTCCCGTGGTACCCACCCGTAGGGCAACGGGGGCAGCCGTCCTGGGCCGTGATGTACCGAAGATCCGCCACGACCGTGGGGGTGAAATCGCGCCCCGGGTTCACGTTGATCGCATGCGCATCCGCCTTGTTCGCCCCGGTCACCGCGTTAACCATGGCCACCACGTCCTGATCGACCAGCAGCTTCACCCCATTGAGCCTGACCGGTCCGGTAAATCCCATCGGGCCTCCGCTGAGCCGCTCGATCGTCTGGGCATTCGACAACTTCAACTTCGTGGTCTTCAGGAGCCCGGCCAGCTTCGTCTCGTTGACTTCGTGATCCCCGCGGATCAGCACGGCCACATGCTCGCCGTCGCCGACGTCGTAGAGCATGGTCTTGAGGAGTTGTGTGGCCGGCACCTTCAGGAACGCGCTCACCTGCTCCACCGTGTGCTTCCCCGGCGTCGCCACTTCCTCGAGAGGTTTCGGTTGTTCTGCTGATTGCTGATTGCTGATTGCTGATTGCCGACACTCCGCCGCCTCCACATTCGCCGCATACCCGCAGGCCGCACAGCGCACCACGACGTCCTCCCCGCTCTGGGCAGGCGCCATGAACTCATGCGAGACGTTCCCCCCCATCGCGCCGGAATCCGCTTCACACGGCAAGGCGCTCAACCCGCATCGCGCGAAGATCCGCTGATACGCTTCATACATGCGTTGATAGGTGCGGGACAGCCCTTCCTCGTTCACGTCGAAGCTGTAGGCATCTTTCATGATGAACTCTTTGGAGCGGATGACGCCAAACCGCGGGCGCGGCTCATCGCGGAATTTGGTCTGGATCTGGTAGAGGATGAACGGCAGCTGCCGATGGGATTTGATCTCAGTGACGAGGTCGGTGACGACCTCTTCATGTGTGGGCCCCAACGCCACCTCTTTGCCGGTCCGATCCTTAAACCGAATGAGCACCTCCCCCAGCACGGCATCCCGTCCGGTCTTCTTCCACAGCTCCAGGGGTTGCAGGCTGGGGAGCAAACACTCCTGCGCGCCTGCGCGGTTCATCTCATCACGGATGATCGCGGTCACTCGATGGAGGACGCGGACGCCGAGCGGCAGGTAGGAGTAGGCGCCTGAGCCGAGCCGGCGGATCAATCCCGCCCGGAGCATCAGCGTATGACTGATTGCCTCGGCGTCCTTCGGGGCCTCGCGCAAGGTGGGGATGAACGCCGCAGACCAGCGCATACCGTTTTTGGTCAGGATTGTAGTGGGGGCTCCCACTCCCACCACTTAAAGTCGAGATCAATCTCGTCAGGAATCAATAGGTGGTCATCACCCCGTTCATGCATGAGTTGGAACGCAGCCTCCCATCCAGCCCGTGACCCATCTTGCGCAGAATCAGTCATATTTACACGTTGCTCAATCAAACGCTATGAAGTAGCGCCCCCCGGGCGGTGCAGTAGGCAACCTTTTTGCGCGCCCCCAAGCCTCAAGTTATCAAGATCGACCTTGAGGAGTTACGGCACATGCCGCGAGTCGCGTAGTCTATGAGGCGCTCTCCGAGCCAAATACCAGCACAAAGGCAATCGAATCATCTCGAGGATCTGGATACGCGTTCAAATACGTTTGGGTTTCCCGCCTGCTTCGAACAGCATACGCTGACCAGGACTCTTGCTCTTGACGATCGCAATGCCAATTGTCGTAATTGTGAGCAAAGAGGTCTCGCTGTTTTTGGAGAACATCTCCACCGAGGATTGCAACTCGCGTTTGTTCAAGGGTGCGAACAATCTCCAAGGCGTCCTTGCGTGTCCAGGCCACCTCCTTTACGCCGAGGTGGTCCAAGGGAATGGCCCGTTGAGAGAGATGGCTCGGGATTTGCGCTGGAAGGCTCATGCTGTATTTTATAGTACCGAAGCAAACGGCGACTTTATTAATAAGAGACGAATTGCAAGCGATGGAGATTCTTGATGGGGAAGCGCTCGCTGGCGTTGAGGATTTCGATGCCGACGATCTCGTCTTTGTTCGCCACGTGCACCACAACTCCTTCTTTGATTTCAACCGCTCCCTTTGGTCGCTTCGAAGACAATTGAATGTACGCCGCATCCACTTCATCGTCGTAACGGACTTTCATCGCTTACCTCTTGCTATTGGTTCGCCACCAACGGTTGTTCGTTGAGGACACATTTCACTTCGTCGAGGAGGGCGGAGACCATGGAGGATTCAGCCACG
>MHGA01000030.1:0-32208 GCA_001804415.1 Candidatus Aquivivens invisus | reverse complement strand
GATGCCGACGACGTCAATCTCGCACCGCCCGCATGAGGGACAGGCGATGACATTCGTCGAGAACCGGCGCAGCTCAAGCGCCGAGAGAATCCGCTGGGCCACCTTCACCTCTTCGATGGGATCGCCGGTGATCGACACGCGGATTGTCTCGCCGATCCCTTCGGCCAAGAGCGCGCCGATGCCGATGGATGATTTCACCGTTGAGGCATCAAGCAGGCCCGCCTCCGTCACACCCAGGTGAAACGGGTAGTCGCACAGCCGGCTCATGCGGCGGTACGCCTGGAGCATCTGAATCACGTCGGACGACTTCAGCGACACCACGATGTCATAGAAGCCGAACGACTCCAGCAACCGGACTGACTTGAGGGCGCTCTGGACGATCGCCTCGACCAGATCGTCCTGGTGCGCGTGCTCGCATTCAGGATCGAGCGAGCCCACATTGACCCCGATCCGCATGGGGATCCGACGCTCCTTCGCCCGGTCGACGACGTCGCGCACCCGTTTCGTGTCACGGATATTCCCAGGGTTCCAGCGGATCTTGTCGAAGCCCGCCTCAATTGCGGCCACAGCGAACTGGGGATGGAAGTGAATGTCGGCGACGAGAGGAACCTTGTCACACTCCCGTCGAATCGCCGGAAGGGCCTTGGCCGCCTCGATCGTCGGCACCGCCACGCGCACGATCTCGCAGCCCGCCGTGGCGAGGGCTCGAATCTGGCGCGCCGTCGCCTCGATGTCCGTCGTGTCGGTCTTCGTCATCGACTGGATGGAGACCGGCGCCTCCCCGCCGATGAGCACCGACCCAACCCGTACCTGCCGCGTGGTACGCCGCACAATCATCCGCCGCTCACCAACTCGATGGTGACAAGTGACAGGTGACACGTGACAGGTTGTGGATCCACTTGTCGCTTGTCGCTTGTCACTTGTCGCTTGTCACTCTTCAATTCCGCCACCAGTCCACCACCTTGTCCACCACCTTGAAACGTTGCAGATCGTTGACGCAGATGAAGACCAACAGCGTCATGAGCACCGCAAAGCTGACTTTGGTCGCCTGCTCCTGGATCTTCACGCTCACCGGACGGCCGCGGAGCTTCTCCAACGCCAGAAACAGCAGATGCCCGCCATCGAGGATCGGAATGGGAAACAGGTTGAAGATCGCCAGGCTCAAGCTGAAGATGCTCACCAGATAGAGCAGCGATCCGAGTCCCATGCGAGCGGCTTCCGAGGTGAGATACAGAATGCCGATGGGGCCGGTGAGCGACTCTTGCGCGGAGAGGCGGCCCGTCGCCAACGACCACAGGGACAGCACGGTTTGCCCGACCCATTCCCCTTGCTTCTGAATGGTCTGCACCACGGCCTCAAGCGGACCGACTCGGTAGGGTTCGAAATCTCCTCGGGGCACGATGCCGATCAGCCCAACCGTTCGGGTTCGTCCAAAGGGATCCGTGGAGGGACGGGCCGTGGGGGTCAGCGTCACGGACAGCGGCTGCCCCGCCCGGTCAATCTGCAGTGTCAGCGGACGATCGGGGGAACCGTGGATGATCTTGGTCAGCTCGTCCCACGTGCGCACGGCGTGCCCATCGGCCGCGCGGATCGCATCGCCGATCTGAAGGCCCGCCGCCTTCGCCGGCATGTCGTCCATCACGCGTCCCACGGTCGGCAAAAGCTCCGGATAGCCGATGACCAGCACGACCCACAACGTGAGGCTCGACACCAGCGCATTCACGAGGGGGCCTGCCGCCACGATGCGGGCTCGCACGCCGCAGGGTTGCGCGAGAAACTCATGCGGGCCGTGCGTGCGCTCCTCCGCGTGCTCGCCCGCCAGTTTGACGTAGCCGCCCAGCGGCAGGAGACTGACGGCATACTCCGTGCCTCCGCGCCGCCACCCCCAGAGCCGAGGCCCGAACCCGATCGAAAACTTCATCACCCGCACCCCGGACCGACGGGCCACGAAAAAATGGCCCCACTCATGGACCAAGATCAACACGCTGATAACCAAGACGGAGATGAGCCACGACATCATAGAGAGCGATACGGGGTGCGGGGTGCGGGGTGCGGGGTGCCCATTTCACATTCCGCATGCCGCATCCCGCATTCCGCACTCACAAGTGTTTGGGCGGTGGCGCGGGCCCACGCATCCACGGCCAGAATCTCCTCAACCGTCTGCATCGACGCCGCCTGGTGTTGGCTGAGGGTCTCTTCGGTGATGCGGGCGATGTCGCCGAACGGGAGCTCTTCTTTCAAATACGCTCGCACGGCCACGTCGTTGGCGGCGGACAACACGGCACACGCCGAATCCCCGCGACGCGCAGCGTCCAGCGCAACGCGCAGGCAGGGGAATCGCGCAAGATCCGGTTCAAAAAAGGTGAGCGGGGACTGCTGGACCAAGGACACGCTCGGCACGCGGGTGGGCCAACGCTCAGGAAAACTGAGGGCGTATTGGATCGGCAGCCGCATGTCGCACGGGCTCATCTGAGCCAGGACGGTGCCGTCGATGAGCTCAACCAGACCGTGCACCTGCGCCTGCGGATGGATGAGGACGTGAATGCGGTCAAGCGGCATGTCGAAGAGCCAGCGGGCTTCGATGACTTCGAGGCCTTTGTTCATCAGGGTGGCGGAGTCCACGGTGATTTTCGGCCCCATCTGCCATTTCGGGTGATTGAGGACCGTGCTCACACTCACGTCGCGCAACTGCGACGCCTCGAAGGACCACAAGGGGCCCCCGCTTCCGGTGATACTGATGCTCGCGATTTCCGGCTTCGGGATCCCCCGCAACGCTTGAAAGAGCGCGGCATGCTCGCTGTCAATCGGCACCAGCGTCGTCTGATGGGCTCGGGCAAGCCGCGTGATCAGCGCCCCCGCCATCACCAGCAGCTCCTTGGAGGCCAGCGCAATCTGCTTGCCGGATTCGATGGCCTTCATCAACGGGACCAGGGCGTCCCGTCCTGACGTGCCGACCACGACGACGTCCACCCGAGGATCCGTCGCCACCCGGACCAACCCCTCAACGCCTTCCAGCACCGGCAGCGCCTCAACCCGAGAGGCCAGGCGCGCCGCGTGCTCCCCATCCACCACGGCCACGACTTCGGGGTGGTAACGGGCCGCCTGCTGTTCCAGCAGGTCAATGCGCGAATGAGCGCTGAGCCCGATGAGCTTCAGGCGCTGCGGTTGGCTGGCAATCACCTCGAGGGTCTGTTGCCCGATGGACCCCGTTGATCCGAGCACAGCGATGCGTTTCATTGAAAGGTGACAAGCGACAAGCGACAAGCGACAGGTGACCGACCACGAAACACGCAAACGGCGCAAGGCGCCAGGCCTGTGTTGTCTTGCATCTTTTCGCTTGTCACTTGTAACTTGTCGCTTGTCGCGCGGTTATCCGTAGATCAGGAATCCATAGAATAATGGCGCCGTAAACAACAGGCTATCCAGCACGTCCAGCATCCCGCCTAATCCCGGAAAGAGATTCCCTGAGTCCTTCACCTGGCAATCGCGCTTGATCAACGACTCGGCCAGATCCCCGATCTGAGCCGCCACGCCCAATACCAGACCCAACACAAACCCGCCCCACAGCGAGCCGTGCAACCGGGCCACCATGGGATGGCACAAGCCGGCAGTTGCCGCACTCACGACGACACCTCCCACAAACCCTTCGACGGTTTTGCGCGGGCTGATGCGCTGCATCAGGATGTGCCGTCCCAACCATTTGCCGGTCACCAGCGCGCCGACGTCACCCATCTTGGTCACCAGGATAAAAAACAGCACCAACCACGCCCCTTCCTCAGCCCTGAAGGCGCGGATGTAGTAGAGGTAACTGAACAGGAAAGCGATATAGGCCAAGCCGAACAGCGTGGTCGCCAACCCGCTCAGGGCTTCAAACGTGTTGCGCCGCGTGAACTGCCGCAGGAACAAGATGATCAGGGTGAGGGGCCAAAAAATATCCCACGCCCAGTTCAGGACCGTGGTGCCTTCCCCGATCAACGGGGCCAGCGCATGCCCCGGCGCGATGAGCGAGCGCCACGCCACCAGGCCTGAAAACACGACGCCGAGGGTGATGCCGAGCGGCCGGTGCACGAGAATCCCCCGGCGCCGCACCATCGTAAAGAACTCGTGAAGCGCAATCGCAATGAAGAGCGTGACCACCACCGCAAAGACCCAGGGCGGGAAGCAGAAGAGCGTGGTCAACACCACGGCAACGAGCACGGAGGAGCTACTCAGCCGTTGGACGAGGTTGGCCATTGGTCAGGGCGGCTGAGGTATTCCCAAACCGCCGCTCACGGTGTTGATACGCCCTCACCGCTTCGAGGAGCTCTTGCTTGGTGAAGTCCGGCCACAGCGTGGGCGTGACATAGAGCTCGCAATAGGAAATCTGCCAGAGGAGGAAATTGGAGAGGCGCTGTTCCCCTGAGGTGCGAATCAACAGATCGGGATCGGGCAGCTCGGGCAGGTAGAGGTGCTGCGCGATGAGCCCTTCATTGATCTGCTCCGGGCGCAGGCGGCCTGCCTGAACCAAGGAGGCGATTTTTCTCGTCGCATCGACGAGCTCCTGCCGCCCTCCGTAGCTGAGCGCCAGCGTCAAGATCATCCGGCGGTGGGACGCGGTCGCCGCCATGACGCGGTCCAGCTGCTCACGCACCTCGGGAGGCAGATGGTCAAGACGGCCCATCGCCTGCAACCGAATCTGATTGGCGCGCAGGCGGTCAAGCTCGCCCGTGAGGAATTCCACCAGCAGCTCCATCAGCTCCCGAACTTCCTGCGAGGGCCGATGCCAGTTTTCCCACGAGAACGCATAGAGGGTCAACGCGGAAATGCCGATCTCGCAACACCCCTCCACGATCTGACGGACCGTAGCCGCCCCTGCGCGGTGGCCGAGGATGCGCGGCAACTCGCGGGCGGTAGCCCAGCGGCCATTCCCATCCATGATGATGGCGATGTGCCGAGGGAGATGGGCTGGATTGAGGGTGGTCTGTGGAGTTGAAATTATGGTGTGGCCGTCGAGGTGGCGTCTACCGCTTGCGCCCGCGCACGCTCCAACTCCCCTTTGAGTTGCTCGATGGATTGCAACTGCTCCTCGACTTGGGTTTGCAAGGTGCCGTGTTCGGCCTTCAGGATATCGCGTTCACTGCGAAGGCTTTCGGTCTCGCCCTGCAACCCTTCGAGCTCAACCTCCAGATCGTCTCGCTCCAGTTGCACGTCATCGAGTCGCGATCCCACGACGGCCACCGTCACCGCCAGGACGACGCTCAATCCACCCACGGCGATCGCTCCCCACATCAGCTTCTTGCTCATGATGCGCTCCTGCTATTTGGCATAGCCTGATGGCGTGCTCGACACGGTCTCCCCCACCGGCATACGCTCGGTTCCGCTGACGGCCTCCCCGGCTCGAGTCGGCAACACGACAATCTCCACCCGGCGGTTTTGCTGGCGGCCGGTTTCGGTCTCATTTGAGGCAATGGGTCGATACTCGCCGTAGCCTGCCGCGCTGACGCGATTCGGCTGGACCCCGTAGTCGTTGACGAGTGTGGTCAAGACCGCCCGCGCGCGAGCCAGCGAGAGCTCCCAGTTGTCCTTCCAGGAGGAGCGGGTGATCGGGACGTTATCCGTGTGGCCTTCAACGCTGAGGGGCTGATCGGCGAGCTCGCCGGTCATGATGCGAGCGACCTGACCCAGCATCGGGCCGGCTTCCTGACGCACCTGGGCCTTGCCGGAATCAAACAGCACTCGATCCAAGACTCGGACGACCAGCCCCCGCTCATCGAACCCCACGGACACCTCATCGGCGTCGATCTCAGAGGACAACCGCTCATCCAAGAGGGCTTTGCCCTGGCGCAACCGCTCCACCTCTTCCGCCTTCAGGTGGGCCAAGGTTTTGAACTGTTCGAGCTGATCGCTGAGGGCCTGGAGCCGCTGGATATCCCAGGGCGAGCGTTGCGAGAACCGGACCGCGCACCCACTGCTCATCATCAGGAGTACGAGAAGACCCGTCGTTCGATGCGTCATTGGAGCCCTCCAGATGCTGGATCTCGACTCATTGTTTCACAGGCTTCCAGGAGCGTCAAGTGTCCCCCCGGCCCGTCACTCGCTCTCGCCGGGGCGGGCCGACTCGCGCTTGCTGTGAATCACCGCCCAGGCAAGCCCCCCCACGCTGAGGACCGCCACGACCCACACCCACGGCGGCCGGCTCTCGGCCCTGAGGATAAACGGAATGATGAGCAGGCTGACGAGGTTCATCACCTTGATGAGCGGATTCAACGCCGGGCCCGCGGTGTCTTTGAGCGGATCGCCGACCGTGTCGCCGGTGATGGACGCTTTGTGCGCGTCGGAGCCCTTGCCGCCGTAGTGCCCGTCTTCGACGAATTTCTTCGCGTTGTCCCACGCCCCGCCTGCGTTGGCCATGAACACCGCCAGCAACTGCCCGACGAGGATGATGCCGGCCAGGAAGCCCCCCAAGGCTTCCTTGTGGAGCATCACGCCCACCAAGAGCGGGGCGAGCACGGCCAGCAGTCCGGGTCCGATGAGCTCCTTCTGGGCTTCCTGCGTGCAGATGGACACGACGCGCGCATAATCAGGGGCCTTCCGCCCTTCCCAGATGGCTCGATCCTGGAACTGCGCGCGTACCTCGTGGACGATGAGAAAGGCGGCTCGGCTGACGGAGCGAATCGTCAAGGAGCTGAACAAGAACGGCACCGCACCCCCGATCAGAAAGCCGATGAAGACCAACGGCTCCGCGATGGACAAGCGGGCGGCGATCTCGGCGTACCCCTGCCCCACCAGGCGGGCGATGTCGGTGATGTAGGCGTTGAAGAGCGAGACGGCCGCGATCACCGCCGAGCCGATCGCGATCCCTTTGGTGATGGCTTTCGTCGTATTCCCGCAGGCATCGAGATCCGCGAGGGTCTGCCGCGCTCGAGGTTCCAAGTGCGCCATTTCGCCGATGCCGTTGGCGTTGTCCGCCACCGGGCCGAAGACATCCATCGAGATGTTGTTCCCGGTCAGGGTCAGCATCCCGATCCCGCACATCGCCACCCCATAGGCGATGTAGGTCGGGTTCGTTCCCGCATAGATGAGGCAGGAGGCGAAGATCGCCAAGGCAATGGTGAGAACCGCCCAGACGCTTGACTCATACCCGACGGCGATGCCGGAGATGATCGTCATGGCGTGCCCGGTTTGGGTGGAGCGGGCCACAAACTGCACCGGCGCTTTTTCCGGCGCGGTGAAGTAATCGGTGAGATAGTTGATGCCCACGGCGAGCGCAATCCCCACCAGCGTCGTCCACACCGGCCGCATGTCAAGCCCGGGAATCCCGAAACTGACCCACGTCGGCAGCAGCGCGCCGGAGAAGCGCAGATAGACGAACCCCACCGCGCAGAAGCCGATGATCGACACCAGCGCGGAGATGGCGTAGCCGACGTGGATGGCCCGCATCGCCGCGCGAGCCTGCTCCGACGTGCGAACCAGGTAGGTGCCGACGATGGAGCTGAGCACCCCGATGGCCCTCACCAGCAGGGGAAAAATCACGCCTTTGTGGCCGAAGGACGCCCATCCCAAAATCATGGCCGAGACCATCGTCACCTCATAGGACTCGAAGATGTCGGCGGCCATCCCGGCGCAGTCCCCGACGTTGTCCCCCACGTTATCGGCGATCGTGGCGGCGTTGCGCGGGTCATCCTCCGGGATATTCTTCTCCAGCTTCCCGACCAAATCCGCGCCCACGTCAGCCGCCTTGGTGTAGATCCCTCCCCCGACGCGCATGAAGAGCGCTAAGAGAGTCCCGCCGAACCCGAACCCCAGCAGCACCTCATACGCCTGCTCCCCGTAGATCATGAAGATGAGGGTGCCGCCGAGCAGCCCCAGGCCGTCGGTCAACATGCCGGTGATCGTGCCGGTGCGATAGGCGATCTTCAGAGCCTGGGCGAAACTGTGACGGGACGCCGCCGCGACGCGGACATTGCCCTGCACCGCCATGTTCATCCCGATGAACCCGACGGACCAGGAGAAGAGCGACCCCATCAAGAAGGCACACATGCGTCCCAGGGCGATGTGCCCTTCCGCGGCCGTGAAGTACAGCAAGGCTGCGAGGATGAGGATCAGGAACACGATGGCCTTGAATTGTTTCCCCAAGTAGGCGTTCGCCCCGACGCGAATGGCCTGGCTGATCCGCTGCATCTCCTCGGTGCCCTGGTCGTAGCGCAAGACCTGGCCCGCCAGGAAGCCCGCGTAGATCAAGCCGAGAACGGCCATCCCTAAGACCGCCCACAAGGCGACCTGCTCCCAGAGCGTGAACTCCGGCGACGACATCACGGTGAAGAACTGCATGGACTCCTCATTCGAAAAGTTACCAGTGGCCGACCTTGAAGGCCTGTTCCCGCTTCGAGCCGATCGAGATCAAACAGATCTTGGCCCCCAGGAGCTCCTCCAGCCGATGCAAATAGGCCTGCGCCTCCCGGGGCAGATCGTCAAACCGTTCCGCTTGGGTGGTATCGGCCTGCCAGCCCGGCAGGGACTCATAGACAGGCGCGGCCCGGTCCAAGGCGGCGATATTTGAGGGAAAATCCGTTGTGCGCGCGCCGTCCAGCTCGTAGGCGGTGCACACCTGGATGGCGGGCATCTCATCCAGGACGTCCAGTTTGGTCACGACGATCGACTCGCACCCGTTGACCATCACCGCGTGGCGCGCGATGACCGCGTCAAACCAGCCGCAGCGGCGAGGCCGGCCGGTCGTCGCCCCGAACTCATTGCCTTTGGCGCGGATCCGCTCCATGAGCTCCGGAGGAAACTCGGTGGGCAGCGGCCCTTCCCCCACGCGCGTCGTGTAGGCCTTCACCACCCCGATCACCCGGTCGATGCAGGTCGGCGGGACCCCCGCCCCGACGCACGCGCCGCCGGCCGTCGCGTTGGAGGAGGTGACATACGGATACGTGCCATGGTCGATATCCAGCAAGGTTCCCTGCGCCCCTTCGAACAGCAGCCGTTGCTTCCGGGCAATGGCCTCATGCAGGAAGCGCGTCGTGTTGGTCGCGAAGGGTCGCAAGGCTGTCGCGAATTGCCGGTATTGCCGCCACAGCGGCTCGAACTCCACGGGGCGTTCGTGGTAGACGGCGGTCAACACGCGATTCTTATCCTCGACGTTGCGGCGCAGCTTCTGCTCCAAGACCGCCTCCTCAAACATATCCGCGACCCGGATGCCGCAGCGGGCGACCTTATCCACGTAGCACGGACCGATGCCTCGCCCGGTGGTGCCTAAGCGCCCTGTCCGGTCGGCTTCCTCGGCCGCATCGAGCCGCTTGTGATAGGGAAAGATGAGATGGGCTTGGTCGCTCAGTTTGAGCACGTCCTGCGCCTGGATGCCATAGGCGCGCAAGCGCTGGACTTCTTCGAGGAGGGCTTCCGGATCCACGACCACGCCGTTGCCGATCACCCCGATCTTACCGGGATGGAGCAGCCCCGAGGGGATGAGATGAAACACGAACTCTTCGCCATCGGCCACGACGGTGTGCCCGGCGTTGTTGCCGCCCTGGTAGCGGATGATGCAATCGGCCTCTTGGGCCAGCACATCGATGACCTTCCCCTTGCCCTCATCGCCCCATTGGGCGCCCACGACGACAATATTCATGCACAGACCGAAGCACACAGCACACAGCACACAGCACACAACACGGTTTCTGTGTGCTGTCTGCTACGTGCTAACTGCTGGTTAGAGTTTGATGAGTTTGACATCGATGACGTGGGTGAACTTCTTGATCTGCTCGAGCACCTTAGGAGGAACCGGCTGATCGATGTTCACAACGGTGATGGCCAGCCCACCGGGCTTCTCGCGGCCATTCGACATCCCCGCGATGTTGATCTTCGCATTGCCCAGCACCGTGCCCAGATGGCCGATCAGCCCCGGCTTGTCATGGTTCTTGATGACGAGCATGTGGCCGGTGGGTACGGCTTCCACGAAGAAGCGGTCGATCTTCACGATCCTCGGCTCCCGACGGGCCGACAACGTCCCTTGAAGCTCCAGCCGTGTCCCGTTGCTGTGCACTTCGACGATGATGAGGTTCGCGAATTCCTCGGGCCGGTTGGATTTCGCTTCGATGAGCTTCACCCCCCGTTCCGCGGCGATCAGCGAGGCATTGACGTAGTTCACGTTCTCCCCCACCATGGGCTCCAGGATGCCTTTCAGGACCGCCAAGGTCACCGGCGCGGTCTGATGGGCGGTCAGCTCCCCGATAAAGGTCGTGCGCACTTCGGCGACCTGAGCCCCGACGAGTTGAGCGGCCAGCGAGCCCAGCTTCTCGCCCAAGGTGATGTAGGGCTGCAGCACGCTCAGCGTCTTGGCATCGACCGAGGGCATGTTGACGGCGTTGCGGATGCCTCGGCCGAGCAGGGTATCGGCCACTTGCCTGGCGACTTCAACAGCCACATTAAGCTGAGCCTCTTCAGTGGCGGCGCCAAGGTGGGGCGTGGCCACGACCTGGGGGAGCTTCAACAGGGGCGAGTCGCCCGGCGGCTCCTGCTCGAAGACATCGAGCGCGGCCCCGGCGACGTGGCCCTGGGTAATCGCCTTGTGCAGCGCGGCTTCGTCGATGATCCCTCCGCGCGCGCAGTTGATCAGGCGCGCCCCCTTGCGCATCTTGCCCAACTCCTTAGGGCCGATCAGGTGGCGGGTTTGCGAAGTCAACGGCACATGCAAGGTGATGAAATCAGAGGCTTCCAGCAATTCATCGAATCCCACGACCTGCACCTCCAGCTGCTGCACGCGCTCGCTCGACAGAAACGGGTCATAGGCGAGGAGGCGCATGCCGAAGGCCTGCGCGCGTTTGGCCACTTCGGCGCCGATCTTGCCGAGCCCCACGACGCCGAGCGTTTTCCCGAACAGCTCCGTACCGGTGAACGCCGCCCGCTCCCATTTGCCGCCGCGCAGATGGGCATCCGCCTGCGGCACATGCCGGGCGAGAGCGAGCAGCAGGCTCATCGTATGTTCGGCGGCGGAGATCGTGTTGCCGGCCGGCACGTTCATCACGATGATGCCGCGCTTGGTCGCCGCCTCGACGTCGACGTTGTCCAGCCCCACGCCCGCCCGGCCGATGACCTTCAGCCGATCGGCCTGTTGGATGACCTCGGCGGTCACCTTCGTCGAGCTGCGCACGATCAACCCGTCGTACGACTTGATGAGACCCGCCAGCTCCTTGGGGCTTAAGCCGACTTTGACATCCACCTTCAATCCGTCTTCCGACTTCAGAATCGCCACACCTTCCTCTGAGAGATGATCCGCCACCAGGACCTGAATCGCCATGTTATCGGGCTCCTGCTCCAACCGGAGCGCTCGCACGTGAAGCCGGTTGGGCCTGCGCGGGCACGCGGCCGATCATCGATTGAAACGCCTTCAGCCCTTGCCCGGGGCTGAGGGAGGCACCCAACTCCACCAGACTCAGCTCCACGCACGCCAACGCCACCAGCAGGTCAAACGCCCCGATGTAGCCCATGTGGGCGATCCGAAACACCTTCCCCGCCATCTCGCCCTGGCCGCCAGCGAGGGTGACCTGATAACGATCCTGAATCTGCTTCACCAGCTTCTTCGTATCCACGCCATCCGGCGCGCTGACCGCCGTCACCCCGTTCGACGGCCGCTTGGCAAAGAGCTGAAGACCCATCGCGTGAATCGCGGCGCGCGTCGCGTTCGCCAGCAGGGCGGACCGCGCAAGGAAGGCCTCGACCCCCTCCGCGAGAATCAGCTTCAGGGCTTCATCCAGCGCCACCACCAGCGAGACGCTCGAGGTGTAGGGTGTATCGTCATCGGCTAACGACTTCTTGTACGCTCGAAGATCGAAGTAGTACCGCGGGTTCTTCGCCTGCTCGGCGAGCGCCCAGGCTTTCGGACTGAGGCTGATGAACGCGAGCCCGGGCGGCAGCATCAACCCCTTCTGCGAGCCGCTGACGAGCGCATCGATCCCCCAGGCCTCCGTCTGACAGGGATCCGCCAGCAGCCCGCTGATCGCATCGACGACGAGGACCGCGTTGGTGGCCCGGACGATCGAGGCGATCGTCTGCAGGTCATTCACCACGCCGGTCGACGTCTCGCACAGCGTCGAAAAGACGGCCTTCGCATCCGGATGCTGCTTCAGCGCCTGGCGGACCTGTTCGGGATCAACGGCCTCGCCGTACGCCACCGGGATGGGGATGACCTGCGCCCCATACGCCGCGCACACGTCCCTCCACCGCTCGGCGAATTTCCCGCCGAGGATCACGAGCGCCCGATCACCCGGGGAGAGGAGATTGCACACGGCCCCTTCCATCGCCCCGGTCCCGGAACTGGTGAACACCACTACCGGCTGGCTCGTTGCCACCACGGCCTGCAACCCCTGCTGCACACGTTTGAAGAGCGTCCGATACTCCGCGGTGCGATGGTGGATGATCGGCCGCCCGAGCGCCTCCTGGACTTGCGGCGGTAAGGGCGTCGGTCCCGGCGTCAGCAGATAGTGCTTCTGCATGTCACTTCCTCAGGTGAGTGGCCTAGTGACAAAGTGGCTAAGTGGCCGTTTCCCTTGGCCACTCAGTCACCTGGCCACTTGGCCACTATTTCTTCCCTTTCGGCCCAGGGTGGATCACGTCGTCCACGATGCCGTACGCTTTGGCTTCGTCAGCCGACATGAAGTAGTCGCGGTCGCTGTCCTGTCGGATCTTTTCCAGCGTCTGTCCTGTGTGCTTGGCGAGAATTTCATCGATGCGCTCGCGCAACCGCAAGATCTCTTTCGCCTGAATGGAGATATCCGCCGCCGCGCCCTCCACGCCACCCCACGGCTGGTGGATCATGATCCGCGAGTTGGGCAGCGCAAACCGCTTGCCCTTGGTCCCTGCGCACAGCAACAGGGCCCCCATGCTCGCCGCTTGGCCGACGCAGTAGGTGGACACCGCGGGCTTGACGAACTGCATCGTGTCGTAAATCGCCAGCCCCGCCGTCACCGAGCCGCCCGGGGTGTTGATGTAGACACTGATGTCCTTGTCCGGATCTTCCATCTGCAGGAACAGCAGCTGCGCGATGACCAGATTCGAGACCAGGTCATCCACGGGGGTCCCGATGAAGACGATCCGGTCTTTCAGCAACCGCGAGTAGATATCATAGGCCCGCTCGCCACGGGCGGACTGCTCCACGACAACCGGCACCAACATCTGTCCGTGCTCCTTCATCGATACCTCACAGTTTGTGGATAGTGATCAGTAGTCAGTGGTCAGCAAAACAAGAAACTCCTGATCACTGATCACTGGCCACTGACCACTTCTTCGACATGGGCCGAGTCCAACAGGAACTTCATCGTCTTGTCCTGAAGAATAGACGACAAGACGGAGGGCCACAGGCCTTTCGCGTCCAACGCCCGGCGCACCTCGGCCGGATCTTTCCCCATGCGCTGGGAGAGCTTCCACAGCCGGTCCACCACCTCATCCTGGGTCACCGACACTCCTTCGGCGCGCGCGAGGCGCTCCAGGATAAAGGCGAGCTTCACGTGCCGGTTCGCGTTGTCGTGCACCTGCGCCTCGTACTTGATGAGCTCCTGCTGCGCCTGCTCCTCGGGTGTGCCTGCCAACACCAGGCGCGCCTGGAATTCGCTTTTCAGCCGCTCGGTCTGCCGGCCCACGAGCCGCTGGGGCAGGTCGAATTGATGCCGGGCCAACAGGGCTTCGCACACCTGGCTTTCGAGATCTTGCTGCAGGCGGGCCTGTTTCTGCTCGCGCAGCTTCGCCTCCAGATGGCTTTTCAAGTGCTCGAGCGTCTCATGCCCGACATCCTTGGCCAACTCATCGTCCAGGGCCGGGAGGCGTTTTTCTTTCGCGTCGCCTCCTGCAACCGGCACAAGCTGCGCCATGGAGTCCTGCAGCCGCGCCAGGGCTTGCGCCACCTCATCGGGCGTGACGGTCAGCGGGGATGTCTTCAACGGGATGCGGCGGTACTCCCCCAGGGCGAACTCCGGCTCGACTTCGACCTGGGCTTCCAACTGCATCCCCTTCGTCTCGTCGAACTCCACCCGGGTGACCTCAAACGGCCCGACGGGCTTGAGCTTGCGGTCGGTGGCCACCTGCTCCACGACCTGGCGGGTCAGCCGGCGGAGGGTTTCCTCGCGGATCACCGTGGGGTGATGCTGTGCCACGAGCTCCTTGGGGGCCTTGCCCTTGCGAAAGCCGGCGATGGTCGCCTCCCGTTGCACCTCCTGGATGACCGCCTCGCGCACGGGTTGGATGGCCTGCGCCTTGAGGTGAATCGTGAACACATAGTGGCACGGCTGCGGCTGTTTCACCGCGACCGTCATCGGCTCCTGCCCCGCGGGTTTTCGCGCACGAGTAAACAGCATGTTTACATCCGGAACTTTTCGCCGAGGTAGATCTCGCGGGCTTTCGGGTCGGTGATCAGTTCCTGGGCGGTGCCGGAGATGAGCACCCGGCCCTCCGCCATGATGTAGGAGCGGTCGGTGATCTCCAGCGTCTCACGCACGTTATGATCGGTCAAGAGGACGCCCAGCCCCCGGGCCTTCAGCTCCCGGATGATTTCCTGGCACTCAAACACGGTGATCGGGTCAATCCCGGAAAACGGCTCATCCAGGAGAATAAACTGCGGATTGGTGACCAACGCCCGCGTGATCTCCAGGCGCCGCTTCTCGCCGCCTGAGAGGACAAACGCTTTTTGCCGGGCCAGATGGGTGATCCCCAATTCATTGAGCAACTCGTCGAGCCGCGTGCGGCGCTGGGTCCTCGAGCAGCCCACGGTCTCCAGGATCGCCAGGATATTGTCTTCAACGGTCAGCTTGCGGAAGATCGACGGTTCCTGCGCCAGGTAGCCGATCCCTAAGCGCGCGCGCTGGTACATGGGCAGCGCGGTGATGTCGCGGCCGTCGACGGTGATCGCTCCTCCATCCGGCCTCACATAGCCGACGATCATGGCAAAGGTTGTGGTTTTCCCCGCCCCGTTCGGCCCCAGGAGCCCCACGATCTCTCCGCGGCGGACCACGATCTCGACGCCGTCGACGACGGCGCGGCCATTGTAGCCTTTGACGAGGTGCTTGGTCGTGAGCTGTTCCATGCTAATCAGGGGACGGTGACGGCAACCTGTTGCGGCTCTGACGGCGGGCGCGGCGTCGCCTCGACCGTGGGGGGGTGCGGGGCCACGGCCGGCTGCGAGTCCTCGGGGTACAGGACGAGGTACGGCGAGCCAAGCAAGGTCACTTTCGCCAGCGCCGGCTCATACACCGCGTGATCCCCGTGCGCCGTGTGCGGTCCCTGCACGATGCGAACCCGGCCGATCGCATCCGCGTAGCGGATCGTGTGCGTCTTCTGATCCACATACGCGATGAGCGTGTCCGAGTAGAGATCGCCTTGGTGATCGTTCACGTGCACATTGGTGTGGAACGTCGCGATGCCTTTCTCGTATTCAAACACAAGCGGGCCCTCGCACGTGATGGTCACATGCGCCGGAGGTGCTCCCACCGCCTCGCCGTCCGAAGGATTCAGCACCAGCTCGATGTCTCGCTCGACAATCGCCGTCTTCACCTGGGCGTGGGCGACGGCTCCTCGACCGCGGATGAGCATGTGGTCGGTCTCAATCCGAACCGGCTCGTCCGTCTGCATCTCGTCCCGATCCGACAACCAGTAGAGCTGCGGCGCCATCACCCAGAGGCCGTCGGAGGTGTGAATGGTCACCTCGTGCTCAAGGCGGATGTAATGGGTCTGCTGATCGACATGGGCGAGGCTCGCGGTGATATCGGACGTGCGCTCGCGGTCGTAGCCAATCGCGTGGGGCTGCTGGATGGTGACCACCGCCCCTTCCGCGACCGCGCCGTGGCCTTCCAGGTCCCACTCCTTCGCGCCCGCGGGGCTGTAGCCGACCATGGTAAAGCGATCCATGCGTTGCGGAGCCTCCGTTGACGGCGTCGTGGACGAGGCGGCCGTGGCCTGCGGCGGAGACGGGGGTGAGGACTTCGCGCACCCAAGCACAGCACTAAGCACTAAGCAGTAAGCAGTAAGCGTAAACAAGAACGATGAAACAGCGGCTTGAGGCACCCTTGGAACCGAGAGCTGGGTACTGAGTGCTTGGTGCTTGGTGCTTGGTACTGAAGGTTGGGTCTTCCAGCGACGGTGCATCCAGACCCAATGATCCGGATACCGGCGGATATACGACTCCACGACGCGGCTCCAGGCGTCGGTGATCGCCACCAGATCCTTGGCGCGGTCGCCCCGACGGGCCACGGTGACGGGTTCTTCAATCACCAGCCGGAACCGCCGTCCGTCTCGAACGAGAAAACACGGCAGGATCATTGCACCGGTCATGAGGGAGAGCGCCGCGGGTCCCACCGGGGTGTAGGCCGGCCGATCGAAAAAGTCCACAAACACCCCCTCCAGGCTGTCGAGGTCCTGGTCGGGCATCATGCCGATGATCCGGTTCTCGCGCAGGAGGCGGGCGACCTCTTTCACCGAGCCGCGCGCGTAGGTCGTCACCCCTTTGCGCGCGCGCATCCCAACCAGGAAGGGCTCAAATTCCGGATATCGCAGCCGTCGGGCCAGCACCCCGCCCTGAAAGCCAAGGCCGGCCAGCGTCATCGCGAGGAGTTCCCAGTTGCCAAAATGCGCCGAGAGGGCGATCACCCCGCGGCCGTTCGCCAGGGCCTCGCGCAGGTAATGCACGCCGTAGACGTCGACCCGGCGCCTCAGCGCCTCCGGCGAGAGCCGATCCATCACGAGCCACTCGAGGAACGACTTCGCGAGGTTGACAAACACCCCGCGGGCCACCCTGGCGCACGTGGCGCGACTGGCCCGCGGACCCAGCGCCAGATGCAGATGCGCCAACGTCAGGCGCCGATACGGACCTAAGAGGGCGTAGCCGAGGTAGCCGAGGAGCCGACCGCACGCCTGTGCCACCGAGAGGGGAAGCCACCGGATGAGGCTGCGCAGGGCCAGGAAGGCCGCAAGCATCGCTCGTCGTCGAATCGGGTGTTTCATCACCATGTAACCTTAAACAGGGTATGGTACTACACCCGATGGTGAGCGTCAATGGCAGGAAATACCAGCGTGCCGGCGTGCTAACGTGCGACGGTACCACCGTGCGGATATGCGGCTGTTCTGACGTGCAGAGGTCTATTCGTGCTTGGTGCTTGGTGCTTAGGTTGGGGGCTTACGACTTGGCGCCGGCTCGCCTGAGCATCTGCGCCTCAAGCCAGCCATCCAAGATGTCTCGCTTGAAGCGCCACTGACCCCCAATCTTCGCCGCAGGCACCCGGCCTTCCCGCGTGAGCTTGTAGACCGTCATCACGTGAAGGCCCAGGTAATTCGCCACTTCACTGAGGGTCATAATATTGTTGTCGTTCGTCTTGCCGTTGAGTGTCATGACAGCCGTAATCATACCATAAACCTCTTAATCATTCAATACTTTTGATAAATATTTACAATGTAGGAACAAAGATAGCTAAACCTGGTAACGCTTGAGAAGGTCTTCCCAACGGCCGGAGGCTTTCAGGAGGAGATCGACGACTTCTCTCACCGCTCCGCGCCCGCCTGGACGCTGAGTGACGTAGTGGCTGACGGCCTTCACCTCATCCACGGCATTCGGCACGGCCACCGCCAACCCAACCCGCCGGAGGAGGGGCAACTCCATCAAGTCATCCCCGATGGCGCACACGTACTCCGGCAGCAGCCGCCAGCGCCTCAGGAGCTTCTCATACGCCGGCAGCTTCTCCAACGCTCGTTGGGCGAGGAAGTCCACGCGCAATTCTTTGGCCCGCCGTCTGACCACGCGGCTGTGCCGTGCCGTGATGATGGCGCTGCGCAACCCAGCCCGCCGCCAGAGCACCAGACCCGCTCCGTCCTGCACATCGAAACATTTCAGCTCATCCCCCCACTCATCGTAGATGATGCGCCCATCGGTCAGGACGCCATCAACATCCAGGACGAGTGTGGTAATCTGTCGGGCGCGTTTCAGCACTTCAGGACTGAGAGGCATTGGGCTTGGTGCTTAAAATCCGGCTTTGAGGAGATCCTGGACGTCGAGGAGACCCACCGGTCTTCGGTGGCCTTCGACGACAACCAGCTCGTCAATCCGGTATTCCCTCAGCAACCGCAGCGCCTCCACGGCCAGACGATCCGCGGCCAGCGTCTTAGGGTTGCGCGTCATGACCCGCGCAACCGGCAGGCGGGGCAGATCGGGGGTGATATCGAGATGGCGCCGGAGATCGCCGTCGGTAAAAATGCCGGTGAGCTGTCCTCGAGCATCCACCACCGCCGCACACCCGGCCCGCGCCCGGGTGATGGCCAAGAGCACGTTCTTGACGGATGTCGTCTCGCGCACGATTGGATTGGCCCTGCCGGTGCGCATGAGATCCCGCACGCGCAGCACCAGGCGCCGGCCCAGCTGCCCGCCGGGGTGGAACAGCGCAAAATCCCGCTCCCGAAATCCTTTCAGTTCGGCGACGACGACGGCCAAGGCATCGCCCATCGCCAGCATGGCGGTCGTCGAGGCGGTCGGAGCCAGGTTGAGCGAGCAGGCCTCACGCTTGACGCTGACATCAAGCGCCACATCGGTGTGTCGGGCCAAGGTGGAGCGGATGTTGCCGGTCAGCGCAATGAGCCGCGCGCCGATCTGCTTGATGACCGGCAGCAGCTGCGTCAACTCCTCGGTTTGCCCGCTGTTGGAGAGGGCGATCACGCAATCGTCTTTGGTCACCCGCCCGACGTCACCGTGGATCGCTTCGGCCGAATGGATCCAGAGGCTCGGCGTGCCGGTTGAGGCGAGGGTGGCCGAGAGTTTCTGGCCGATCAATCCGGCCTTGCCCATGCCGGTGACCACCACGCGCCCTTTGCAGGCGAGCAGAAGGCGCACGGCTTGGGCGAAGGCGCCGCCGAGGCGCGGGATCAGCCGCTGGATCGCCTCGGCTTCAATCCGGAGGACCTCCCTGGCCCGGCGGAGGGATCGTCCTTCGACGACGCTCAGGACTCGCCCTGAGCGAGGCCGTCGGCCGAGTCGAAGGGATCGGTTAGTAGTGGTTGAGGGCATCGGAGATCGCCACGATGTCTTCGAGCAGATTCGGCAGATCAGCCAGCCGCAGCATGTTGGGGCCGTCGCAGGGCGCATGATCCGGATCCTCGTGGACCTCCAGAAAGATCCCATGGCAGAACCGCGTGGCGATGGCCGCGCGCACGAGGGTGGGAGTAAATTCCCGCTGGCCCCCTGAGGCGCTTCCCTGTCCTCCCGGCAGCTGGATGGAATGGGTGCCGTCATAGATCACCGGCACGCCGAAGCCTGCGAGCACCTGCAGGCTGCGCAAATCCGACACCAGATTGTTGTAGCCGAAGGTGGCCCCCCGTTCGGTCACGAGGATCTGCCGGTTGCCGGTCGAGCGGGCTTTGGTGATGACATGCTCCATATCCCACGGAGCGAGGAATTGGCCTTTTTTGATATTGATCGCCTTCTGGGTCGCGGCCACCGCGAGGATGAAGTCGGTCTGCCGGCACAAGAACGCCGGCACCTGCAGCACGTCTAAGACTTCCGACGCCGGCGCGACCTCTTCACGACAGTGCACGTCGCTGAGCACCGGCAGCCCCAGCTTGCGCTTGAGGTTCGAGAGCATCTTCAAGCCCTGTTTCAGCCCCGGCCCGCGATACGACTTCAACGAGGTCCGGTTGGCCTTGTCATAGCTGCATTTGACGATGTAGGGCAACCCCGCGCGGTCGCAGATCTTCTTGATCCGTTCAGCGTGAGACAGGAGGTGCCGCTCGCTTTCAATCACGTCCGGCCCGGCGATCACCACGGGCCGCTCGCCAGGCCCGATCCGCATCCCCGCCACGGTGACCGTCTCGCTTGTCGTTCTTTTGACTTGTCGCTTGTCGCTTGTCACGTGTCGCTCGTTTTCTTCAGGCACGCGCCCACAAACGCCCGGAACAACGGATGCGGCGCAAGCGGCTGCGAGCGGAACTCCGGATGGAACTGCCCCGCGATGAACCACGGGTGATCGTCGAGCTCGATCAACTCGACCAAATCCGCCTTCTCATAGACACCCGACACGATCATCCCCTTCTGGGCAAACGCGTCGCGATACCTGTTATTGAACTCATACCGATGCCGATGGCGCTCGCGGACCTCCGCGAGGCCGTACGCCTCGTGCGCTTTCGTTCCAGGCGCCACCCGGCATGGCATCGCCCCCAACCGCATCGTCCCGCCGAGATCGGTGACGCGCTTCTGCTCTTCGAGTAAGCTGATCACCGGATGCGGCGTGTTCGCGTCGAACTCCGTCGAGTTCGCCCCGGCGAGCCCCGCCACATTGCGCGCGAACTCAATCGCCGCGCATTGCATCCCGAGACAAATCCCGAAGAACGGGATCTTGCGCTCCCGCGCGTAGGCGATCGCGTCGAGCTTCCCCTCGATCCCGCGGTGCCCGAAACCTCCTGGCACGAGAATGCCGGAGGCCCCGTCGAGCAACTCGGCGACGTTGGCCTTCGTCACTCGCTCGGCGCTGACTTTCAGGATGTCCACCCCCGCGTCGTTCGCGAGCCCCCCGTGCCGTAGCGCCTCGTAGATCGACTTGTACGCATCCTGAAGCTGCACGTACTTGCCGACCACCGCGATCGCGACCCGGCGCTTGGGATGCAGCGCCCGATCCACCACGCGCGTCTTCCACTCCGTCAGATCGTGACTCGGACGCTCAAGGCCGAGCAGCTTCAGGATCGTGTCATCCAGTTTCTGCTTCGTGAACATGAGCGGCACTTCGTAGATGTCCTCCACGTCCAGCGCCTGGATGACCGCCTCGGGCTCGACGTTGCAGAACTGCGCGATCTTCTCCCGCACCGACTCGGAGAACGGTTTTTCGGTCCGGCAAATCAAGACCTCCGCCTGGAGGCCGATCTCCCGTAGTTTGCCGACGGAGTGCTGCGTGGGCTTGGTCTTCAATTCATCCGCCGCCTTGATGTAGGGGACGAGTGTTAAGTGAATATTGATCGAGTTCCCCCGCCCCAACTCGTTGCGCAACTGACGGATCGCCTCCAGGAACGGCAGGCCCTCGATATCGCCCACCGTTCCGCCCACCTCGACGATGACGACATCCACCCGATCCTTCGCGGCCAGCGAGGTGATGGCGGCCTTAATCGCATCGGTGATGTGCGGCACGACCTGCACGGTTTTCCCCAGGTATTCGCCCCGCCGCTCTTTGGCGATGACGGAGTAATAGATGCGCCCGGCGGTCACATTGTTCGCCTGCGTCATCGTCAGGCCGGTGAACCGCTCGTAGTGTCCCAGATCCAAGTCGGTTTCCGCCCCGTCCTCCGTCACGTACACCTCGCCGTGCTGATACGGGCTCATCGTCCCGGGATCGACGTTGATATACGGATCGAGTTTCTGGATGGTCACCTTGAACCCGCGCGATTTCAGCACCAGCCCGATCGAGGCCGAGGCGATCCCCTTGCCCAGGCTCGAGACGACCCCGCCGGTCACAAAGATGTATTTGGTCATGCCTCGGTGACAGGTGACAAGCGACAAGCGACAAGTAACTGCATGTCCAATTATGTGGCCAGTAACGCTTCCACTCGTTTTAGGTCTTCAGCCGTGTCCACACCGATCGTGTCGTGCGGGGTCTCGAGCGCCTTGACATGATAGCCGTGCTCGAGGGCGCGCAGCTGTTCCAATTGCTCGGCCTGCTCCAACGGGGTCGGCGGCAGCATCGGGAATCTCAGTAAGAAATCCCGCTGATACCCATAGAGGCCGATGTGCTTCCAATGCGTTGGCCCGTTGGGGCATTCAGCCCGTTTGTCGCTTGTCGCTTGTCGCTTGTCACTTGTCGCTTCTCTGATGAAGGGAATGGGCGCGCGGGAAAAGTACAGCGCGTAGCCGTCCTGATCGACGACGACCTTCACGATGTTCGGGTTGGCCGCCTCGGCTGCCGCCAGGCGCGTCATGACTGTGGCCATGGGCACCGCCCCATGGGCGAGGAGGAACGAGGCCACCTGGTCAATCTGGTCTGGATGAATGAGGGGCTCATCGCCCTGAATGTTCAGGATCACCTCGGCCGAAAGCCCCCTGGCCACTTCAGCGACCCGCTCCGTCCCGGAGCGATGGTGGGCTCCGGTCATCACCGCGCGGCCTCCCCCCTCGCACACCGCGCGCAGAATCCGCTCGTCATCGGTGGCCACGATCACCTCATCCAGGCTGCTCGCCTGCTTGGCCCGCTCGTAGACGTGCCGCACCAGGGGCATCCCGTTGATGAGGGCCAACGATTTCGCCGGCAACCTGGTCGACCCGTAGCGTGCCGGAATAATGCCCACCGCCTTCATCGCCGATTCCGGCTGAAGGCTGGAGGCCGATTCCGTGCCGTGCGCCGTGCGCCGTGCGCCGTGCGCCTCGTGGTCGTACCGTCAAGTTTCGCCAAGAGCTCCTCGGGAGCCGCGGTGGCGACCCCCAGCTTGCCCACGACAATCCCCGCCGCATAATTAGCCAAGACCGCGGCCTCCGGCATGGAGGCGCCGCTGGCCAAGGCCAACGTCAGCGTCGCGATGACCGTATCCCCAGCCCCGGCGACATCGAACACCTCTTGCGCCACCGTCGGGATCCGAGTGCACCGGCCGTGCTGTTCCATCACGCACATCCCATCCTCGCCGAGCGTCATCACCACCGCCTCGCACCGCAGCCGGCGCACCAGCTCGCCGCCGGCCTGGCGCACCTCCTGCTCCGTCTCCAGGCGCCGACCCACCATGGCGGAGGCTTCCGCTCGGTTCGGGGTGATGGCGGTCACTTCCTGGTACAGATCGAAATGCTCTTCCTTGGGATCAACGGTGATGAGCTTGCGGCGCGAGCGCATGAGCGGCACCACCTGCTGCAGCAGCTCGCGGGTGATGACGCCTTTGCCGTAGTCCTCGATGATGACCGCGTCCACCGTCTCCAGTTGCTTGCGCACGGCCCCCGCCATGCGTTTGACTATTGCGGGGTTGAGCGCGGGTCGGGATTCCCGATCCACGCGCACCACCTGTTGATGATGGGCGATGACGCGGGTCTTCACGGTGGTGGCTCGCGAGGGCTCGCGCAGCAGCCCCTCGGTCCCGATGCCTCGCTTCGTCAGGGTCTCCACCAGGGTGTCGCCCCACGGGTCGGTCCCGATGACGCCGGCCATCTGCACGCGGCCGCCGAGGGAACGGATGTTGTTGGCGACATTCGCCGCGCCCCCCGGCATCACCGATTCGGACTGCACCCAGACGACGGGCACCGGCGCCTCAGGGCTGATCCGGTTCACCTGGCCCCAGATGAACTCATCGAGCATGCAATCGCCGACGACGAGGATTTTGGGCTTGGAGAAGGCGGCGATCAGCCGCCTCAGGCGCTCGGGATTGAGCCGAGGAACCACGGGTGTCGTCATGGGTTACCGGCCTCCGAGCTCCTCCGTAACGGCGCGAAGCAACAGCGGGATGAGGAGCTCGTGATGCCCGATGATCGAGACGGCGGTGCCGCCGAGCAGCGTCGGCCGCTTGAGCACGTTTTCATGCGGACGGTAGTGGCGGATCATGTCGAAATCAAACGCGGTGAAATCCTTGACGGCGTGGCCGAGATTCCGCGCAATCGACACCGCTTTCAAAAACACCTCCGGCAGGATGACGGCCGAGCCCACATTCCCGACCACCCCGCCCGGCCCCAAGCCCGAGACGACCTGAATCAGCGTGCGGAAATCGGCCAACGAGGTCTGGCCGATGGCCGCCCCATCGGCGGTGGACTGCTGGTGGATGATGTCGGTCCCGATCGCCACATGGACCGTCGCGGGAACGCCCAGCTCATGGCACGTCGCCAAGAGACTCAAACGCCGGTACGGCAGCCGCTGCGCACGGATCATCGCACCGACCGACTCGCCCAGTCCCAGGCGCCGTGTGGCGCCTGCGCGGATCGCCCGGTTGATCAGGCGGCTGGTCTCCTCCGCCATGCCGAAGGACCCGTCGGCCAGGGCGCTGTCCACATCTTCGGACGTCGCGCCCATGTACGCCAGCTCGAAGTCATGAATCACGCCAGCACCGTTGAGCGCCACCGCCGTGATCACGCGGCGTTGCACCATGTCGATCAGCAAGGGATTCAGGCCGACTTTGATGACGTGCGCGCCCATCATCCAGAGGACGGGCTTGCGGGCGCGACGCGCCTCCACGATGGCGCGGACGAGGCGCTTGAGATCTTTGGCCGCGAGGAAATCAGGGAGCGAGTCGTAGAACTGCCGGAAGGAGCTCCCCTTGCGGCCCACGCGCGCAAACGCCGCCATGTTGACTTTGCTGCTGCGTGAGGCGAGGGGATAGGTTTTGAGCCTGGATAAGTCGAGTTTGGTGGTCGGCACGTACAGATTTTAGCGGAGTTGACATGGGGTGTCAATCCCACCACCTGCCGTCTCCGTCGCTGTGCGACGGGTCTCGGCCTTCACGGCCGAGATTCGCCATTGGCGAACACGGCAGGTGGTGGGATCAATGCGCCAGGATCGACGCTGCCGCCTCGCGCACCTCGTCGACGGTGAGTTCGGTGAGGCACTTGAATTGGATGTCGCAGTGATGGGCGAGGCACACCCGGCAGCCGACCTCTTTATGCAGGACCACATGGCCCTCGCCCAACGGGCCCCAGCGGGCGGGGCTCAGGCCCGCTTGGTTGCGCCCGAAAATATCCACGACCGGGGTGCCCACGGCGGCGGCGATATGCACCGGCCCGGAGTCGTTGGAGATGAGCAGCCGGCAGCGTGTGAGCAGGCACGCCAGCTCGCCCACGGAGAGCTGTCCGGCCAGATTGACCGGCCGATGGCGCATCGCCTGCTCAACCGCCTTCGCGTAGCGCGCATCCGTTCCCGGTCCGGCCACCAACACGATGCGCGCTTGGCAGGCGTCGATCAGCTGATCCGCCACCTGCCCGAAGCGCTGCGGCATCCACCGTTTGGAGATGCAACTGGCTGAGGGGTGGATGGCGACCAACGTGCCCTGCTCGTGCGCGTCGTGGAGCGCGAGGAGTTGGCCGACGTGAGCTTGCCGCTTGGCATCGATCGGCACGAAGGGCCGCAGCGCTCCGGCGGGCTCAAGTCCCAAGACCCTCAAGAGCTCCATGGCATAGGCGGCTTCATGCTGCTCGCCTTCCTGCTTGCGATGCGGGAGGCGATGCGTCAGCAACCAGCCGTCTTTCCGGTCATACCCGATGCGTTGCGGAATGCCGGCCAGCCGCACGATCCAGTGCGACCGCCGGGTGGGATGCGCGATGAGCGCGGTGTCGAACTGATACCGCCGAAGGGCCCTCGCGAATCGGATCGTACGCCACCACCCTCCCGCGAGCCCGTCTTTGTCATAACAGATCACCTCATTGAGGGCGGGATTGCCCTCAAGCAGCTCGCGGCAGACCGGACGCACCATCATTGCGATGAACGCCGTCGGATACGCCTCGCGCAGCCGTTGGACCACCGGTGTGGTCAGCACCACGTCCCCGATCCGGTCGAGCCGAACGACTACGATGCGCTTCGGCGCAACGACATGGGACGTGCGACATGGGACATGAGACGTGTTGCTTATCGTTTGTCCCTTGTCGCTTGTCCCTTGTCTCATGTCCCCTGTCCCAGGAGATCTTTCGCGGCCGCGTAGACTTCATGCTCCGAGATAAACCGCATGCATTCGTGGTGAAAGCGGCAGAGTGGCTGTTCGCACGGCGCGCAGACGAGCCGGCGGCGGATCACGCGGTCGCGGGGACCAGTCGGGCCGTACTTGCGAGGGTCGGTCGGGCCAAAGAGCGCCAGGACCGGGACGTCCACGGCGCAGGCCAGGTGCAGCGCCGCGGAGTCGTTCGTCATCACCAAGCGAGCCCGCTGCATCAAGGCCGCGGTCTGGCGCAGCGTCAAGCGTCCGGCGGCGTTGTGCGCGCGATGACGCATCGTCTTGAGGAGGTCGGTGACAAGGGCGGCTTCATCCGGCTCGCCCGTGAAGACGACCGCGGCGCGGCACTCCTCAATGAGCCGATCCGCCATGGACGCGAGGCGCTCCGGATACCAGCGCTTGATGTGGCTGCGCGCGCCCGGGCTGATCACCACCAGCGGGGTCTGACCGTCGACGGCCCACGTCTTCATCAATCGTTCCACCGAGGCGATTTCCTCGTTCGTCAGCCCCAACGACCCGCCATCCCATTCGCTTGTCGCTTGTCCCTTGTCGCTTGTCGCTTGACGAAGGCGCATCGCCGGAACCTGTCGTTGGAGTCTCCACAGATGCCGATCCCGCATGTGCACGATGCGACGAGGGACCGGCCAGAAATACGCCAGGGCGCGCCAGGGACGCCACAGCAGCGGCAGGATCGTCTGACGCAGATCGACCATCGCGTCGGGGCGCAGGCGCCAGACCCACCGGACCAACCGCAGTCGTCCCACCAGGCCATCAAACTCTTCAAAGGAAACGAGACGGTGAATGCGCAGGTCGCTCTCAAAGACGGCGCGGGCCCGCTCGCCCACCAGCAGCGTCAGGCGCGCCTCAGGGAATGCCTGGCGCACTTCGTGGACGACGGGGCTCATCAGCACCCCGTCCCCCACGTTGGAGGGACCGATCACCAATACCCGCTGAAGCGCACGGAAAGTCGGAAGTTGGAAGTTGGCAGTTGGAAGTGTGCTGTTCAGTTCGGCCTTCCCCCTTCCCCCTTCTCCCTTGCAAGCAACTCTTTCACGGCGTCACACACTTCCTCGACGCTGATGGCCTCCATCCCGGGATGCCCCGGATGGTTGGGATTGACACAGGGGATCGACGGACAACACCCCGGATGATGAATCACCACCGTCCTGGTCGGATCGCCCAGGGGTCCGGTGACGGCCGGCAAGGTGGGTCCATACAACGCCACGACGCGGCGGCCCAACGCGCAGGCCAGGTGCACGACACCGGTGTCATTCGACACCACCACATCGGCCAGCTCCAGGCAGGCGGCCAATTGTCGCACGGTAGTCCGTCCGACGAGATTCACGGGCTTTGCGATCAGAGCCTGCTCGATGGCCTGAGCCAGCGGGCGGTCCTCCGGGCTGCCGGTCAGCACAATGCGGCAGCGTCGGAAGTCTGCGAGCTGATCGGCCACCCGCGCGAAGCGCTCGGCCGGCCAGCGTTTGTGGAACCAGTTGGCGCCAGGGTGCAGGATCGCGACGGGCTGGTCACGCCCCACCCCATGGGCGCCGAAGATCACAGCAGCCTCGTGGCGTTCCTCTCGAGTCAGGTGATACTCATAGGGTCTTGCGGCTCCATCGGCCGGGATGCCCAGAGGTCCCATTAACGCGAAGTAGGTCTGCGCTTTGTGCAGCGACCCGTCGGGCGGCTTCACCCCTTCGGTCAGCAACCACCCGCTCTTGCGATTCGCAAACCCGATCCTCCTTGGAATCCCGGCGGCGCACAGCAGGGCGGTGCGGGTGAGGCTGCGACGGAGGACCAGCGCGGTGTCGCAGCGAAGCCGGCGCAGGTGACGGAGCATCCGCAGCCCGAACCCCGAGGTTTCGAAGGGGATGAACGCATCGAGGCAGGGATTGCCTTTCAGCACCTCAGCGGCCCGCGGCACCCCAAGCGCTGCGATGAAGGCCTGGGGTTGAGCGGATCGCAAGGCTCGCAGCATCGGGGTGGCGAACAGCGTCTCCCCGAACCAGTTGGGCATGACCACCAGAATCCGCTCAGACATCAGACCTCAGACTCCAGACCTCAGACATCAGACAACCCCTCTCCTGAAGTCTGAAGTTCGGTTGAGGCACTCTGCATACACCGCTTCCACCTGGTCGAGCACCCGGCCCAGATCATAGCGTTCCCGAGCCAGGGCCTGGGCCTGCTGGCCCAAGCGCTGTGCCTCCGCCGGATCCTGCAGCATGCGCACGACGGCGCGGGCCAGTTGATCGGGGCGATCAGGCTCGACTGTCAGCCCGATTCCCTGCCCGTCCAGCACCCACGCGGCTCCGATTCCCCGCCGGACCGACACGATGGGTTTGCCAGCCGCCATCGCCTCCAGCAGCGACAACCCAAACCCTTCCTCGACGGCCGGGAGGAAGACGAACACATCCATCACGCCCAGCGCCAGCCGCGTGTCAGGTAGCGAACCGGTAAACCGGACGGCCTGCGCGAAGCCGAGCGCGCCGGCCATCTGTTCAAGCCTGGGACGCTGCGGTCCATCCCCGACGATGAGCAAGCTGACACCCGGGACACGCCGCTGAATCTCGCGGAAGGCTTCGAGCAATTGCGCAACACCTTTCGACGGGACCAGCCGCGCCACCGTCCCCACGGTCAACCCGCTCGCCGGCAACCCCCAGGACCAACGAGCCTGCTCTTGGGTGGCGAGGTCAAGCGGCCGGCTGAACGACGCCACATCGATGCCATGCGGAATCAACCGGATGCGCTGCGCAGGGATGCGGAAGACCTCCTGGAGGTGGCGGCTGACCGGTTCGCTGATGGCAATCGTCCGCTCACCCGTGCACGGCAGCCACCGGCGTCCGAGCCGCCGTCGATAGAATCCATGCCACGTCGTCACATAGGGAATCCGACGAGCGCGCCACAGCGCGTGCGCGAGGACTTGCGCGACCCGCGTATGGGCGTGAAGGAGATCAACCGATTCCCGCGTCAGTCGGCGGCTCAGCCGCCACCAGGCCCAGCCCGCCTGGGGACTGAACTCAGCGCTCGTCGAGAGGGGCAGATGCCAGTGACGAATCCCGCCCTGGCTCAGGCGGGACACAAGCGCCCCCCCTCCGGAGGCCACCATGACTTCGTGGCCCCGGCGCTTCAAGCCTTCAGCCAGTTGGCCGATGTAGGTGGTCACCCCCCCGACGTTGAGGTGCGAGGTCAGGTGGAGGATGCGCATGAGGGAGATTTTGGATTTTGGATTTTGGATTTTGGATTCAGCAATTCAAGGACAGTATCGAAGACGTCGTCGACGGTGATGCGGGTCATGCACGCGTGGGTGATCGTGCGGCATCGCGGGGAATAGCAGGGGCTGCAGAACACCTTCTTCGAGACCACATGCACCAGCGGAGACGGCGGCGCGTGACGGGCGGGATCCGTAGGACCGAACAGCGCAATCGTGGGACGCCCCATGGCCACCGCGACATGCAGCGGCGCTGAATCATGCGTCACGAACACCGCGCATCGCCGAATGAGCGCCGCCAGCTCCATGAGCGACGTCCGTCCGACAACCAGTGCCGGGGCTGATGCGGTTAACTGCCGCACGGCGTCGATCAGAGGCTGTTCCGAGGTGCTACCCGTGATGACGACCTGCGCGCCGGCATCCGCCAGGCGATCGCACAGCGCCGCCCAGCGCGCCGGCGCCCAGCGCTTCGTGCGCCATCGCGCGCTGCCACCGGGATGCAGCCCCACCAGGGGTTTGCGCGAATCGAGGCGCAGCTCGGCCATCAGGCGATGCGCCGCCTGCTCATCCTGCTCGGTGGGCCACAATTCCAAGGCCATCCCGTCGGGTGGGATCCCGGCGGAGCGCAGCAGCTCGAACTGATGGCTGACAGGATCCATGGCCCTTCGCGGGAGACTCACGCGCTGCGAGAGAGACCGGCCCCAGCGACGGTCATAGCCGACCCGTGTGGGAATATCCGAGGCCCAGGCCATCAGGTGCGTGAGGCGGCTGTTCTGCAAATCGATGGAGAGATCAAAGGCGCCTTGCCGAACCCGTCGGATGACGCGTCGGGCGGCCCGGCGGGTCCAATCGCGCCGCTTCGGATCGTAGAGGATGACGTCATTCACGTACGGGCATCGCGCGGCCAACGCGCCAAGCGCCTGTCCCACCACCACGCTGATGTGCGAGGTGGGAAAACGACGGCGGATCGCCCGCAGGCTCGGTGTGGCCAGGACAAAATCGCCCATCGCGCTGAGCTTCCAGATCACCACGCGCGGGTTCGTCACACAGTCACGATAGACCGCTTCGTAGCCGTCGACCATCCCCTCGAGTCGAAACCGCCCTTCAACGCGCTCCCGAGCGGCTTGCACCAATCGACGGCGCAGGGGCTCATCGCCAATTAGCCTCGCAATCGCCGCCGCCAACGCGCCGGCGTCGCCCGGGGGAACCAACAAACCCGTCGTCCCGTCCTCCACGATTTCCGCCAACGCCCCAAGCCGAGAGGCGATCACCGGCACCCCTGCGGCTTGCGCTTCGATCACGGTGCGTCCAAACGATTCCGGGTACACGGAGGGCACGAGCACCGCATCCAACGCGCGCAGCGCCTCGGGGATGTCCCGGCGCATTCCCTGCCAGTCGATCAGATCCGCCACGCCAAGCGAATGCGCCAGACGCTCCAGGCCGCTTCGCATGCGCGGCTTATGGGCGGAGGCCTCTCCGACGAAACAGAGGCGCACAGGATGTCGACGCTGACTCAGTTGATGCAAGGCACGGATGGCGACCTCATGGCCTTTGAGCACGCTGAGCCGCCCGATGAGCCCGAGGCGCCACGGGCCGTCAGCAGGAGGGGGCTTGTGCGCGAACTGAAACTCGGACAGATCCACGCCCCGAGGGATAACCCGCAGCCGCTCCGGCGGCACGTGGAACTGATCGATCACATAGCGTCCCAGCGCCTGGGACGGCACGACGACGATGCGTCCCCACGCCATCACCCGAGAAGCCGGATGCGGCGCGTAGAACCCGTGGCAGGTCGTCACAAACGGCCGGCGCGTGCGTCGAGAGGCGACATAACCGATCCACGCCGGGACGCGGGAGCGCGCATGGACCACCTCGATCCCTGTGCCTTCGATCACGCGGCACAACGCCGGCACGGTCCGCCACATCGACCATGGGGATTTGCGATGAACCGGCAGGGTATGATGGATCGCGCCCAACCGTGTGAGGGGTTCCACCAACGCCCCGCCGGCTGAGACGACGGTCACGCGATGCCCGCGGGCGAGCAAGCCCTTGGTGAGATCGAGCACGCCGCGCTCCACGCCGCCGACGTCAAGGCTGGGAATCAGTTGGAGGATGTGCATGGGACGCCACCAGCTACAAGAGGCGGGCGACGGCGTCGCGCACGGCGGCGTAGGCGTCGAGACGCGGTGTGGCGCGCGGCTGGGCGATAGCCCGTTGGATCGCCTGGTTGACCTCTCGAAGGAACAACGGTTTGGCGTAGCCGTCATGCGCGAGTTGGCGCACGTAGCGTTGCGGTTTCGTCACCCGCCCCCACCCGGCTTTGCGCAACGGCGGATCCACCACCAGGACCGGGCGGCCGCTGGCGCATGCCTCGGTCACCATCGAGATGCTCTCGCCGGTCACCACCACCACCCGCGCCAGGCCCAGCATCCCTTCAGATGTGCCATTGAGCGGATCGCGGCTGGCCAGCAACACCATCCGGCAGCGGGGGTGCCGATCGAGCCGTTGTTGCAGCAACCGCTCCACATCAGGCGGCGTCCGCCGCGAGCTCGTCACCAGACAGACCCCGTCGACCGCGTCACAGGCCTGCAAGACCTGCTGGATGAGGCCGTCGACAAACGTCGTCGTCAGCTCATAGTGGCGCGTGTCTCCGCCCAGCAGCACCGAGACCACCCGTTCCCCTCCACGCAGGATGGTGTCCTGAGCGCGGAACTGCGGATGGCGGCTGAGCCGTTCGCCGGCGAGCGCCAGCTCCTCCTCGGTGACCGCCGTGAGCGCTCCGGGAATGCGGACGATAGGCCCCCGCCGAGCGACTCGGTCATGGGCCGGCACCAGTGCGAGCGAAAACCGCCTCAACGGGAGGGGTGCCGGGTTCATGATCACCACGGATTTCGCGCGATTCTCTGCCGAGACGAGAAGGTTGACCGGCGCCGTCGAGGCACCGCAGGAGATCACGATATCCGCATAGGCGTTGACGAGCTGCGTGAAACACGCCCTCGTCAGCGTCCACCGCAGACACGAGCGGCCTCCAATCCCCGCCGGCATCCACCAGGCCCACAACAGGCACAGCGCGCGGGCCAGGCGGTTGCGATAACGAATCTCGATCACCTGTTCCCGTACGTTGTCATAACGCTCCTTGAGGGCGCGCGCCACCGTCAGGGACTGCTTCACGTGCCCCGGCTTGCCGTCGCTGACGATCAGCACATGGCGGGTGGGGGTGCGCTTCCATCGTTTATGCACCCACAGCCACTGGGCCGGATCCCGCTCGATCTGACCAGCCAAGAGCGCGGCGAACCGCTCGAGGCCCACCTTGACCGCTTCCTCCGATGGGCGTTCCGGCGGACAGTCAAATGGCGGCTCGAACATCAGATGGTGGTACGGCCCCCGAACGCGGGAGAGAAACGCCGGCAGGATCA
>MHGA01000029.1 GCA_001804415.1 Candidatus Aquivivens invisus | reverse complement strand
CGGCATCCGTCAGGTCGATCAGCCGGCGGAGGAGCTCCATGTGCTCCTGAGTGAAGCGCCGCTGCGGGTTGGACGTTCGCAAGTTCAAGACCCCCAGAGGCTGGGAGGCGCCTTCAACCGTCAGGGGGGCGATCAGGGAGGAGACGAGGTTTGCGCGGCCCATCCGCGCCTTGAGCCGCCCATCGAATGTCTGGTCATCGAGGAGCAACAGCCGCCGTTCCTGCGCGGCCAATCCTGCCAGTCCCTCGCCGCGCCGGAGCGCCGTGGCGGCAATGATCTCGTCGCTGAGCCCCTGCGCGGCCCTGATTTTCAACTCATCGCGCTGCGGATCGTAGAGCATCACCGAGCCGCCGTCGGCTTTGGTCGCGAGGGTCGCCGCATCCAGCAGGGAGTGGAGCACCCGGTCGGTGTGGTAGGCGATCACCGCCTCATCGATCTTGAGGCTGCCGGGCGCCATCGCCGTCAACTGCTTGGCCTGGTAGGCCAACTGGGCGATCGAGGTGCCCACTTCCTCGAGCAGGTTGAGGGCCGAACGAAACGCGGTGAAGGTATAGAGCTTCAACGAGACCAGCAGCGCGTGCAGGGCCTCCGCGTCCAACCCCATCGCGCCAATCCTGCGGCGGAACGACAGCTCGTCCTCCCGGGACCCAAGCACCGCCGGCCCAACCACGAAGTAGGCGACGATCTCCTCGGCCGTCATGCGGATGGGTACTAGCGCGTACGTCACCCCGAGGACGGTCGTCACGGTCGTTCCCTCACGCACCGCGTCGCGCCGAGGCGCCAGCTGGTCCAGCTCCTCGCCGATCTTCAGCAGGTTGATGGCGCGGTCGGCCTCGACGCTCGGCGGCCAGCTCGGGGCCACCAGCAGCTCATGGGAGGGACTGATCGTGCGGATGAGGATGCCGAGCACGCGCGCGAAGTGCGTCTGCAGCGACTGCCATCGGCTTGGGTCGACGAGCTCGCGCAGACCCAGGCGCGGCGTTGGACTGTCGTTGTCCATGACTTAGGTTTAGGAGGTACGAAGGATGCCGAGCTGTCGAATCTTCTGATACAAGGTGGACCGATGGACGCCGAGCCGACGAGCGGCCTCCGAGCGGTTCCACCGAACCTCTTCCAGGGTCTTGAGAATCAATTCCCGTTCCGGAATCTTGAGCGCTTCTTTCAGGGCCGCGTCGGCGGCGTTCGGCGAGGCGGCGTCACCGTTCAGAGGCGACTGGCCGTTCTGCGCCTCCGCGCTTGGGAGATCAGTAGGCGTCCTGACTGACTCCGGCAGGTCGTCTGCCGTGATCGTGGGGTGCTTCGCCAAAATCACCGCCCGCTCAATGGCATGCTCCAGCTCCCGGACATTGCCGGGCCAGTCGTACCGAGCGAGCAGCTCCCTGGCCTCCGGGTTGACGGCCGTGATGGTTTTGCCCATCGTCGCGGCGCTGCGCGTGAGAAAATAGTCGATCAGCCGCGGGAGGTCGCCCTTCCGTTGGCGCAGCGGTGGGAGGGTCATGGTGATGACATTGAGCCGGTAGTACAGATCCTCGCGAAACTTGCCCTGCTTGACCAGGTCCAGCAGGCGATGGTTGGTGGCCGCGACGATGCGCACGTCGATTTTGATCGTGCGCGTATCCCCCACCCGCTCGAATGTCCGCTCCTGCAACACCCGCAGCAGCTTCACCTGCAAGGCCGGGGAGAACGCGTCAATCTCATCCAGCAGGATCGTGCCCCCGTCCGCCAACTCAAACCGTCCCTCCTTGTCGCGGATCGCGCCGGTGAAGGACCCGCGCACATGGCCGAAGAGCTCGCTTTCCAGGAGGGTCTCCGGCAGCGCCCCGCAGCTGATCTCCACAAACGGATGAGCCCGGCGTTTCGCATCAGCCCGGTGGATCGCCTGCGCGATGAGGCGCTTGCCGGTGCCGCTTTCGCCTTCCAGCAGCACGGTCGCCGGGCTGTTGGCCACCGCCCGGATCATCTCAAAGAGTTTCTGCATCGCCGGATCGCCCCCGATGATCCCGGCAAACGGGTCGTCGGACGCCTCGGAGGAGCCGATCGAGGGGGTGAGGTGGAGGAAGGCCCGCTGGATGGTGGCCTCCAACTCCTCCGCTTGGATGGGTTTGGTGAGATAGTCGAAGGCCCCGTGGCGGATCGCCTCCACCGCCGAGCTGATCGTCCCGAAGCCCGTGATGAGCACCACGAGGACGCCTGGGTGATGGAGCTTGATGTGCTGCAGCAGGCTCAGGCCGTCCACCTGCGGCATTTTCCAGTCCGTGAAGACCAAGTGGAAACTGCGGCGCTTGAGATGATCCAGGGCCTCGGCGCCGTCGGAGGCGATTTCGACGTCGTACCGCTGGCCCCGCAGCATCTCATAGAGGGAGCCGCGGATCAACGGATCGTCATCCACCACAAGGATTCGATGGCGAACCATTCGGTGTCGGCTCCACTGGGGCGACGGGGACGACAATCCGAAAGGTCGTGCCCGCGCCGGGTTGACTCGTAAACTCCATGCGCCCCCCTGAGCGCTCCACGGCTTCCTTGGCGATCGTGAGCCCTAAGCCGTTGCCGTGGTGAATCGGCTTAGTCGTGAAGAACGGCTCGAAGAGCCGCTCCCGGACCGACTCAGGAATCCCGCCGCCGGTGTCTTCGATGAGCACCTCCACGCACCCCTCGCCGGGGCTGGTCGTGACCGTCAGCGTGCCTTCGTTGGGCATGGCATCGAAGGCGTTTTTCACCAGGTTGACCACCGCGTGCTGCAAGCCGCCATCCAGCACGGCGGGCAGATCCGGCGCGAGGCGCTTGACCACACGGATGTGCTGGAATTTCGCCCGGTACTGGACGAGCAGCAGCGCATCCTCGATCAGGTGGTTCAGGTTCGCCACGCGCTTGACCGGTGTCGTCACCTGGCGCGAGAATTCCAGGAACGCCTTGACCGCCCGCACCATCCGGTCCAGCCCTTCCTTCACATGCAACAGGTACTCCTGAACCGGGGCATCCGCCGTCAGCTGCTCCAGGGCCAGATGCGTGTAGCGCAGCACCCCGTCGAGCGGGCTGTTGAGCTCGTGGGCGATCCCCCGGGCCAGCTTCCCGATGGACGCATGATATTCAGAGCGTTGAAGCCGCTGCTCCAGGCCTGCGAGCGTGGCAGACTCCGTGATCGCCAGAAGCAGCCCGTCGCCCAACGAGCCGGACGTCCCGTTGACAAGCACCGAGGCCGACACCTTGAGCATCCGCTGCGGACCATCCGGCAGGTCAAACGACACCGGGCCTTCGGACGGCTCCCCGCACAGCAGCGAAGGGAGGCTCCCCCACAGCGGGGTCTCTCCCCACTCAGGACGAAGCGCAATCAAGGGCTGCCCGACCGCCTGGCTGACATCCACGCGCAGCAGGGCGGCGGCGGCGGGGTTCACATATCGAATCACCCCCTGGCGGTCAAGAAACAGCAGACCGCACGGGGCGGATTCGAACAGTTGAGCCCACATCCGTTCGTGTTGAGGTGATTGAGCCATCCGTTGCTGTGTTGCCGTCCGGCTCCGTGAGGCAGGAGGGGTAGATCGCTTGGAAGAATACCACACCCGCTTGGGCACGTCAAGAACGCGAGATAAATAAAGCATAGGACAGGAGTTAGCTCCCGAATGCCTCGACAAATCTCAGCAGGCGGGCGGAGCTGCGCAAGGGATCATCCAGGGGGGTGGTAATCCTGACCAGCGTCCCGGCCATCGGCCGGCCTCGCATGGCGTCCATCAACAGCCACCACTGCTGTTGGTAATAACTCGGGGTCATGCGCCCGCTTGCGGTCAGCCAGTACCAGGCCTCGTAGCGGCTTTTCCCCCGGCCGATGACCAGCCGCATGACCCGCCGGGACTCGCCACGGACTGGAATCGCGATCTGAGCCCGCTCCAGCACCTCGTAGTGGCTGCCCACGTAGCACAGCTCAGGCGGATGGAAGGCGGCGCGGCGGCCCACCCCCCCGACCTGGGCTAGCCACAGGGGTGGCTCGCCTTCCGCGCGATACTCCATCAGGCTGACGTCGCTTGTCTCGAGGATTTCCACGGCGTTGGGGGGAGTCTCCAGGGAGGTTCCGACCCACGGCCCCACCACGGCCGGCACGGAGCTGGTCAGGTCGGCGGAGCTGGCGCGTGGTTGCCCGGCCCATAAGAGGCCGGCTGAACAGATAAGAGCCAGAAACGCCACCGCCTGAGGCCGGATCACTCCGCATTCCGCATTCCGCATTCCGCACTTCCTTAATAAGTAGCAAGCTGGGGCACAGGCCTCGTCAACATCCGGCTGAGCCAGGCGAGTGCTAGGATGGCCACGCCGAAGACCACAATTCCGGAGCCGTAATGGATGAAGCCGGCGGCGACCTGCGGGCCGTAGATCGCGCACAGGATGACCAAGCTGACGATCCGCACCATGTTGGCGATGAGCGCGATCGGCATGGAGGACGCGGTGAGGAGCAGTTTCTTCCATCTCGCCGAAGCGGGCGGCATCAGCGAGGTCCACAACGTCGAGAGCGCCAGGAGGCTGATGAGCGAGCGCAGCCCGCTGCACGTGTCATCGACGACCACCGACAGCCCGCCGGACAGATGGAGGGTGGAGCCGGCTTGCGTGACCGGGATCCCCACGAAGCTCACCAGCTTGGCGGCGAGCCATGCCGCCATCAACTTCATCTTGAAGCTGATGGCGAGCAGCAGGATTGAAGGCAACGGCACCATGAACAGCAGAAACAGCATGGGGGCTCGCAGGTTCCACAGGGTGCGCCGCCCCCCACACGTCCACACCAATCCCCAGAGGGCCCCGAGCATCGCCAGGCCTGAGAGCACGTGGAGGTCCAACCAATTGGCGAGGCCGTGCACCAGCAGCGACGGGATCAACAGCGCAAGCCCCCACCCGCTTGGATGGCGTGCGGTGGTCCGCAGCCGCTCCCGTCGCTGCCAGATCAACCAGGCGCTGGCCACTGGCACCAGCCACCCGTGGGAGTAGAACGAGTCATGGGTGTTGAAGCGCTCGGCCATCCACATGAAGACGGGCCAGAACACCAGAGCAAACGCGAGGGTAAACCCAGCCACGACCAGGAGACGGCGTGGGCTAAGGATGGATGGCTCACTCATGGAGATTTGCGCGGGATAATCGTCAGGGTCCCGCCGGATGAGAGAGGCGAGGCATCAACCCGCGCGGCGAGTTCGGCGGGGATGGAGACCCCCATCTGTTCAAGACGCGCTTTGGCGATCTTGCTCATCGGATGCTGAGGAAACGCCGTGAGGAGTCGCTCATAGGTCTGCCGGGCCTTGGCGGGGTCATCCAGTTTGGTTTGATACGCCACACCCAGCGACATCAGCACGGCCGCCTGATCGATCCCGTCCGGTGCCGCGATCAGCTCCTCCATCAAGCGAGCCGCCTCAGGCCACTTGTCCAACCGCTGGTGTGCTGCGGCCAGCAACATCTTTGCCTTGGCGGTCAGCTCCTTGGTGGGTGAAGTTGGCAGCAGTTTGGTGTAGCGCCCCACCGCCCGCTGATACGCCTCGGTCGCCTCCTCGGTTTGCCGGCGCCGGCGATAGTTTTCGGCGACGTAGAGGGGTGCTGGCAACCCGATCGCGGTCCACGGATAGTAATCGGCGAGCTCGTAGTACGCGTCGGCCGCCTCGTCCCACAGGTCCTGCGCTTCGTAGCTCTTGGCGCGATGCATCCGCGCCTGAAGGCAGAGGTCCTGGTACCTGTGGTAATTTTGCACGACGAGCGCGTACGCTTCCCGAGCCTTGTCGTACTGCCGCTGGCGCAGGTGGAGCGAGGCCATCAGCAGATACGCCCGTGGCGCCCAGACGGTTTGCGGGACGCGTGTGATGACCAGCTCGCAGGCCGTCATCGCTTCAGCCACCTGCTCGGGGGTTGGCGCGCTCGAACGAGCATTCAGGATGTTTGCGGCGTGTCGCTGCGCCTGCCAGAACAGCCGCTCGCCGCTGTACGACGCGCTGCAGCCTGACGCCGCGATGAGCGACGCCAGCACCAGTGCGCCGACGTGCTTTGATCGGTTGTTACTTGTCGCTTGTCGCTTGTCGCTTGTCACGCTTTTCACGGTCATGCCGGAACCTCCGCCAGAGCCGGCTGCGCTTGAGCTGCACGGACCGGCGCGGGAGCCCCCGCGCGATGGAACCACCACAGATGCGCCATCCCCACCGTCAACACGGCGTCTGTCAGCGCAAAGAGCAGCAGCCTCCCCCCGACTGCAGCCAGAGCCAGCTCCGGCTCAAACCGGACCATCCACTGCGCCAGGCGTGTTTCTGGAACGCCGATGGAAAAAGCGATGAGCCCGCTGCTGGCCACACCCAGCAGCGCCAGGGTGCTGACGGGGTGGCGCAGGGTCTCCCGAATGCCCTGCAGGATCGCCTTCCACCACGGTGAACCGTTGAAGACCGCAGCCGGAATGAGATAGATGAAGAGCGCTTGCAGAGCCAGCAGGCTGCCGACCTGGATCCAAGGCGCTGCGCGTAACGCAGGCGTCGCACGGACGACCAGGAGCATCGTCCCGTGGGTGACGGCCCACGCGATGAGCCACAGCAGGACGAGGCGGCCATACCGCACGTGTCGGCCAGCCAGCGCCGCGCGGAACGACAGCGGATGGCCTTCGTGGACCTGCCGCACCATGACGCAGGCAATCCCCGTCATGAAGGCGCCAACCAGCGTGGCGGCCACCACGCTGGTCTGCTGCATCGCGTGGTAGAGGAACCACAGGTGCCACGGATAGTGCAGCGTCCGATCACCGAAGAAGTAGCGGATGGGGGGCGCGAGGATCTTGGCAAACGGCTGATGAGGGGCGAGCCACACCCCTCCGATGAGGAGGAGCTCAACGAACGCGGTGAGGACAAACGGGAGGAAGAGCCGTCGATGGGATCCGAACAATCTGGCGGTCTGCGCGCAGGTCTGCCACCACGTCCACCCCGGCATGGGCCGCTGCATTCCTGTGGTGGCTGCTCGCCTCTTACCGCGTTCGTTTCCTGGATTTGCGTCGCAGCGACGCCAATCCGATCAGCCCGCTTCCCATTCCGAACAGGGCGAGGCTGGACGGCTCAGGGTTGAAGAGCGTTCCAACGAACGGAGGCTCAGAGCCGCCGGTGGGTGGAATCTGGGGTGGAAGAACTGGAGGAAACACCCCGGGAGGAATGCCTGGAGGAAGCAGTCCGCTGGCGATCTCATCGCCCCCGCCATCGCCTCCACCAAACCCGAACAGGCTGCCCACCTCGGAGAACAACCCGCCTCCGCCGCCGCTACCGCCGCTTCCGCATCCCGAAGCCAGCAGGCACAGGGAGGCGCCTCCTGCCAGGCGCACGATCGTTCTTCGAATGTGTGTCGCTGCTCTCATTTCTCAACACCCCGTTGCTACAACACGGCTTACTCCCTATTGGTAAGCAGGATTCATACCACTTTGGGGGCACTCCCAACGCTCCCGGTCAGGCCATCATTCGTTCAATGTGTCGGAGAAATCAGACAATCTGTCGGAAGACCAACACCTGTTAGCGAGTTTCCGCGTTTGCGAGTTTGCGGGTTGAACGCGCCAACCCGCTAACGCGTTAACGCGCAAACGTTTTTTATCGGTTCGCGAGGATCGTGTCGAAGTCGTAGGAGGGATAACAGGAGGCGAGGTGCGATACCTCGGCGGGGCTGGCTGAGGGGAGCAGGCGGCTTGCGAGGACGAACAGCTCGCGCAGGTCTTCGGCAGAAAGGTACAGCCGCTTGGCGAACGGCTGCGGGGAAGGCGTCTTGCCGTAGAAGAAGGCGTAGGCGGTGTGCCAGGTGGCGTGCGTTTTCGTCTCGGCGATGTTCAGCCGCGCAGCGAGGGCGGGATGTCCGTTGGCGCCGGCGTAGAACTTGCGCCCGCCGAGGGGTTTCAGCTCGAGGAAGTCGTACAAGATCGCGTGCTTCGGATTGAAGCAGGCGACCAGATCATCCGCCTTGGTGCAGCTGCGGAGGTAGTCGAACATCACCTTGAAGAGCCGAAGCGTCAGCAGCAGTTTTTTCGCGTGGAACATCGTGAAGACCCCCCGCCCGAAGCACTCGGTGTTGAGGGCGAGCAGCGTCGCTTCCACCAGATGCCGGCCCTGCCGGCGCAGGCCGTCCAGCTCCTCGTGATAGATCTCATCCATCGGCAGCTTGAGCGGGGAGTCCTCGATCACGGTGAGTGTGGCCAGCAACTGCGTGCGGCGCCGCAGGGCGATGAACGTGGTTGTGGCCGGCAGCGCGTGGTGGAGCGAGAGCTTGAGCCGCTGGGCGTTGGGCGTGACGTAGCCGCGCTTGAGATATTCGTCATACACCAGCCGCAACGCCGCCTCCAGCTCCTGACGGCTCTGCACGAGGCGGAACTCCACGGGCTGCAGGAACGCCGGCACCGTTTCCCGCAGGCGCCCTAACAGGGTGAGGGACTGTGGGTCCTCAGGCGAACTTAAGCTCAGGGTGGGCATCGTGGTCGGCCCGCCTAGCCGAGATACCGTTTCACCAGCTCGGAGGCGACGAAGTGGCAGTAGGTCGCAAAGGACGGCTCCTCGCGCACGTCAGCCGGGGTTGAGAGCGCCAAACCCACCTGGACCTCGAACGTCTGCGGCGAGTCGTGGGGAATCTTGCGGCACCACGCGACGCGACCGGTGAAGTGCAACGGATCAGTCCGTTGCGGAAGGGTCAGGCGCAGACGACAGGGGCTGGCGGGAGCGACAGGCTGCTGAATGCGAAACCCGACGCCCGTGCCGCTGAGATTGCTCGTGACCGTTGTCCCCTCGATGGGCCCGGCAGGATCGTGAATGGTGTACGTCACGGGCAGCGTTACCGGCAGGCGTTCGGCGGTGCGCTGGTCAATGTCCGCGCGTGGCGGAGGCGTTGGAGGCGCTGTGCGATCCGTGGTGCGTCTCATCCCCCCACCCGCGTGGGCTCCGTCACAAGGCGGAGCCGTGGCATAACGGACGGTCGTGCGATTAGTTCCCTCATTCTCGTTACTCCCAGCTTGCCACCCCACCGTTGGTGGGACGCGCGGGTGGGGGGATCATGGTCACTCCTCAAGAAACAGTTTGACTATACCACAGGAGCACGATCCTGCACAACCCATCACCGTTCCGTCAGAAGAGGAGCCAGCGCGTCGAGGGTGCGCTGACAGGCGCCGCGGGAGCGCTCGATCAACTGCAGGGCGCAAGCCCCCATCGCGCCGGCCTGGTCCGGATGAGCCAGGAGCTCCTCGAGCGTTGGGATGAGCTCCGCGCCGCTGCGCACCTGCACCGCGGCGCGGTGAGCCAGCAGCTGCTGGGCGATCTGTGCGAAGTTGTGCATGGAGGGGCCGAACACAATCGGCTTGCCGAGGCTGGCAGGTTCCAAGGGGTTCTGCCCTCCGTGCGGGATGAGGCTGCCGCCGACCACGGCGACCGTCGCCAAGCCATAGTATCGAGGCAGCTGCCCAAAGGTATCCACGATGCCGACGTCCCACCCCTGCTGCGCACCCGGCTGGCAGACCCGCCTCGGCGTCAACCCGGCTTGGCGGATCAGCCCTTCCACTTCGGCGACGCGCTCAAGATGCCGAGGGGCGAGTAGGAGACGCAGCGACGGCCTGGCGGCGCGCAGATGGCGAAGCCCCTCGACCAACACGGCTTCTTCCCCGCGATGGGTGCTGCCGGCGACCAGGAGCGGTTCGCTCCCGTTGAGCCCTAAATGCCGAGCCGCGTCCTGCAGATCCTCAGGACTGGGACGCCGGCAGAGGCTGGCTTCCCATTTCAGATTACCGAGGACCTGCACGCATTCCCGCGGAGCCCCCAATCGGATCAGGCGATCCGCGTCCTCCTGGGTTTGCATCAGAAAGCGCGCCACCGTGTGGAGCCCCCCCTGGAGCCAGGGGCGGATGCGCTGCGCGCGGCGAAACGCGCGGGGGGACACGCGCCCATTGAGCACGATGACGGGCACCTGCTGCCGTCCCGCGACGTCGATGACCATCGGCCACAGCTCTGATTCCATCAACAGCAGGAGATGCGGATGCATCATCCCAAACGCCCTGCGCACGCAGCCTCGCAGATCAAGGGGAAAATAGACCGGGACCACAGACTCCCCTAACGCCTGCCGGGCGACCGCGAAGCCGCCGGGCGTGATGGTGGAGAGGACGATCGGCTGCTGCGCGTCGCGCGTCGCCAACGCCTGGATGAGCGGCTGCGCGGCGAGGACCTCCCCGACGCTCACCGCGTGCACCCAGATCGTTGCACGGCCCTGCACCCGCTGCGCGACGTCCTGCGGGTAACGGCCCAACCGCATGGACCATCCGCGATGCGGCAGCCGCCGGCGCCAGAGCGCCTTCGGGAGGTACACGAGCCACCCCACCAGATACAG
>MHGA01000028.1:3984-6052 GCA_001804415.1 Candidatus Aquivivens invisus | reverse complement strand
CCCGCGCGTGACACGAGAGGGCGGAGAATCCGGGTGGGGCAGGTTACCCAACAGAGGAAGAGGTCCGTGGACGAAGACGCCGTTGTGCAGACAACTGAATTCATGGCGGGAGAGAGAGGTGCCGGCGGCGCGCCTCTTTTTTATTTTTATGAATGTACCTCCATCAGACCCATTCCACATGACACAGTCCACATTCAACAAACCTTGAGGATTTCGACGGAGCGATGATGTGGTATACTGAAAATCCACTAACCAACAGGAGGTTGACGGCATGAAGGACAGCCGGAAGTTCGTGCAGGTCGGGACCACGGTGTTCACGGTCTTGGCGTGGGTGAGCCTGATTTTGCAAGTGGTCGTTGGCTTGATTCTCCTGATTGGCGGGGGTACCTCGGTGCCGATCGGCGGGGTGGACGTGCCGGCGCGGGTGGTGGGACTGCTGAACTGTCTGGCCGGGGCGATCTACTTCTTTGTCCTGTTGTTCCTCGTGCACGTCGTGCGCCTGGTGCTGGCCATCCACGCCCAGGTGACGAAGAGCGCCTGAAACAAGCAATCAGCAATCAGCAATCGGCAGTAAGCAGTGAGCAGTGAGCAGTGAGCACCAAGGCGTACGCTGTAAGTCAGTTCGTATGTTTGGCTTTGCCTTGAACCTGTTAAATGGAAGCGATGCCACCGCAAGAAGAGCTCCTCTACGAACGCCTCAAGATCCACCTCAAAGCCCGTCTGGTGGATCTGTTGCCTCCGGCAAATGCCGGGGCGGCGCAGGGCGTGGATACCGGCGAGCTGACCGATCAGCTGCGCGACATGCTCGGTCCGATCTTGGCGGATCTGCGGGGATTGGCGCTCAGTGCTCAGGATCAAGATCGCTTGATTCACGAGACGCTGAGCGAGGTGCTGGGGTTCGGCCCGCTCGATGCGCTGCTGGCCGATGAGACGATCAGCGAGATCATGGTCAACGGCCCGCGCGACATCTTCGTCGAGCGCAACGGCCGAATCGAGCGGGTCGCAGCGACGTTTACGGACGCCCACCATCTGATGGTGGCGATCGAGCGCATGTTGGGGGGGCTGGGGCTGACGGTGACCGAGTCGAGCCCCGTGTGCGATGCGCGGCTGCCGGATGGCTCCCGCATCAACGTGATCATCCCGCCCCTTGTCCTCAACGGCCCGGTGGTGACGATCCGCCGCAAGCTGCGGGACTGGACGATGGCCGATTATGTCGCCATGGGGGCCCTGAGCGAGCAGGCGGCGGAGTTTCTCGAAGCGTGCGTGCGCGCCCGGGTGAATCTCGTGTTCTCCGGCGCGACCTCGACGGGGAAGACCACCCTCGTGAGCGTGCTCTCGGCGGCGATCCCGAAGGGGGAGCGCCTCATCACCATTGAGAACGTGTCGGAACTGGATCTGCCTGGCCGCGACCACTGGATCCGCCTCGTCGCGAAGGCCGCCAACATCGAAGGCAAGGGCGAGATCCCGCTGCGTGTGCTGGTCAAAAACGCCCTGCGGATGCGGCCCGACCGGATCATCCTGGGCGAGGCGCGAGGAGACGAGGCGCTCGATGTCGTGCAGGCGATGCACTCCGGCCACGACGGCTTCCTGACCGTGCTGCACGCCAACGACGCCACGGCAGCCCTCGAACGGCTGCAGATGATGATGCTCATGAGCGGGCTGGAGGTGCCGCCGTCGGTCTGCCGCAGCCAGATCGCCGGGGCGGTCGATCTCATCATTCACATGAGCCGGTACGCCGATGGCAGCCGGCGGGTGGCGGCGATCACCCAGGTCCTGGGAGCCTCCGACGCAGGATTTCTGATGGAGGACGTGTTTGTGTTCGAGGGAGGCGGGTTCACGTCGGAGGGCAAGCTTCAGGGGACGTGCCGTTACACGGGCGTGGTGCCGAAGTTCCTCGAGAAGTTTGCGCTCAACAACGTGCCGGTGCCCTCGTGGATGGCGACAGAAGGGCCCCAGCACCAAGCAGCAAGCGACAAGGGACAAGCGACAAGGGACAAGTCGTCAGTCGGCATTCGTCGTTCGGAAGTGCCTGGCACTTAGAAAGTTCAACGTGAGGGGTGTCGGGTTT
>MHGA01000028.1:0-3826 GCA_001804415.1 Candidatus Aquivivens invisus | reverse complement strand
TGTCGATGACCGACATGGAGCTGGCGGTCCGAGAACTGAAGCAGGTCATGCAGGCTTACCAGCAGCCGTGGCAGCCGCTGTCGGCTGAGGAGCGCGCCGACGCGCTGGATCTTTCAGACGTCCTCACGAACCTGATCGAGACTGAGCTGAAGGCTCAGGACGCCAAGTCCCGAGGCCTGAATCGCCGCACCGAGATTCAGCGACGCTACGCCTATTTGGAGCGCGCCTTCTACGCCCAGGAGTGGGACCGCTGGCAGCGGGAGCAGGCGGCGTCCTCGGAAGACGAGATCCACCGGTTCTACGAACAGAACAAGGCGGGGTTCGTCGAGCCGGAGCGGATCCACCTGAGCCAGCTCGTCGCTGAGACGCTAGCAGAAGCCGAAGCCGCCCGCGCGCAAGCGGTCCAAGGGGCGGTCTTCGCCCAACTGGCGCGTGAGCAGTCGGTGGGACCCGGCAAGGAGCAGGGCGGGGACGTCGGCTGGTTCTTGCGGGCGCTGGACCACGAACGGTTGCGGCTGCTCGGATCAGCCCCCACGGAGGGGGTCATCTTTCCGCAGTTGGAGCCGGTGGCCTTTGCGTTGGATGCCAATCAAGTGAGCCAGCCGGTCAAGGGGCCGGACGGCAAGTTCTACATCGTGCAGCTGGTGGAACGCAAGGCCGCCCGGCAGCAGACGGAGCTCGAGGTACGCGATGCCATCCGCGAGCTGCTGTTGCTCCAGCGTCGCCAGCAACAGCTCGAGGAGCTGCGGCGCAAGGCGCGTCTGACCGAGTTTACGGAGCGGCTCGAGAATGTTCCACAATAACCCAGCGACAAGCGACAAGTGACAAGCGACAAGCGACAAGTGAACAAACTAGGGGGTGAGGGATGCCCATTCCGAATCGTCTGAAGAAGATTGTGCCGCTGGTCTTCGCCTTAGGTCTTGGCGTGGTGGCCGTGCTGTTGAACAGCCAGTATCTCGGCCAGCAGCGCGCGAAGCTCGACCAGGAACGCAAGAAAGTGATGGAGCAGTACAGTACTCCCGTCGAGGTGGCGGTGGCCGCACGGGACCTGCCGGAAGGGATCGCGCTGGAGTCCGCCCATCTGCGGGCGGACTCCGTGCCTGAGAAATGGGTCCAGCCGTATGCCCTGCGCCCTCATGAGGTCCAATCAGTGATCGGGCAGGTGACCGCGGCGCCGATTGCCTCCGGGGAGCAGATCCTCTCCAATAAGCTGCGCCGGCCGGACGCAGCGCCGGCCGGATCGACGCTGTCGAGCTTCATGCCCAAGGGGAAGCGGGCCGTGACCATCGCCGTGGATACCCTCAGCGGGGTGGGCGGCTTTGTGCGGGCCGGCGACATCGTGGATATGCTCTGGACCTTGCCGGTGCCGCCTCCGCCGGGAGGCGAACGCCCTTCCTCTCCCCAGGTCGTGACGGTGACGTTGTTTCAAGACGTGCCGGTCTTCGCGGTGGGGGGCGAGGTCGCCGGCAGCGCGCCCTCGAAAGCCGGCACATCCGGGGGCGAGTCCAAGCAGCAATTCGTCACCGTCGGTCTGACCCCGCAAGAAACTTCCTTCCTGTTGTTTGCCCGGGAGCAGGGACGGATTCAATTGAGCCTGCGCCCGCGGGCGGACAAGGGGGTGCAGGTGCAGGTCAAGCCGGCCGACTTCAACAGCCTGATGGAGCTGCAGCTTGGCATGCAGCCGCCGAAGGCACCGGCCTCGGAGGCGAAGACGACGCGGCAGGTCGAGATCTACAAAGGATTGCAGCGCAGCCTCGTCGAGGTGACGGAACATGAGTAGAGGCAGCGCTGTCGAAAAGCCCGTGGGGCCACAGGGCCTGCCGCCTCCTAGCCCGTCCCGCCAGCTGAGTCGCCCCGCATGTTTTGCTTCGCAAAACGAAGCAAGCGGGGCTCCCCGCTGGCGGGGCGCCAACGGGGGCACGTTGCTCCTTGCGCCTTGCTCCTTGCGCCTTGCTCCTTGCTCCTTACTGCTTACTGCTTACTGCTTGCTGCTTGTGGGGACCGGGACGGTCGCCGCCGATGAGGCGGTGCCGCCCACACCCGCCGTCTCCCCTGCGGGGACCGAGCAGCCGGCGTTGATGCTCCAGCGCGGGGGCCTGCGCACCCTCGCGGTGGAGAAGATCAGCCGGGTGGCGGTGGGCGATCCGGCGGTCGTGGATGTGACGGTCGTCTCGCCCACCGAGCTGCTGCTGCAAGCCAAGACGCCGGGGAGCACGAATCTGATCGTCTGGGACGCCGGTGGGCAGCGGGTCCTCCCCATCGAAGTCGTGGAAGGGTCTCCGGAATCGCTGGAGGCGCAGCTTCGGAGCGTGATCGCGCGGCTGGCGCTGCCGGCGGTGTCGGTCACGCGGGAAGGAGCCAGGCTGTTTGTGGTGGGCCAGGTGGATCGCAAGGGCCAGCTCGAAATGCTCAAGGAGTTGCTCGCCGGGTTTCCGGATGTGACGAACCTGGTCGGCGTGGCCGGCGGGGAGGAGGGCGCGGAAGGCGCCCCACCGCGACCGACCGATCTCGTCAAGCTGGTCGTGCAGATCATCGAGATCAGCAAAACGGACCTGGAGAAACTGGGCGTCAAATGGTCCGAAGGGGCGTCGCTGACCGAACCCGAGGTCACCGACCAGACCCTGGACAAAGCCCTGACGCGCTTCGGCACCTCGCTGACCCGGGCCAGCTTCAAGGCCACCCTCAATGCCCTCGTGCGGAAGAACCGCGCCCGCGTGCTGGCCGAGCCCAAGCTGGTCACCGCCACCGGCAAGGAGGCGACCTCGTTCATCGGGGTGGAGGTGCCCTACGTGACCGCGACCTCGATCGGCACGACCACCTCGACCGTCAGCAGCAGCATCCAATACCGCGAAACCGGGGTGTTGCTGAAGATGACGCCGTACCTCAACACCATCGAGGGTCGCCGGGTCATTACAACGAAGGTGCAGGCGGAGCTCTCCGATCTTGATACGAGTGTCGCCATCTCCGTGCCCGTCGGCACGCAGACCGTGTCGGTGCCGGGGTTCAAGGTCCGCAAGATGGAAACCCAGGTCACCACGGATCCGGGCGAGTCGATCGTGGTCGCGGGATTGCTCGAATCGAAGGACACCCGCAACATCGATCAAGTGCCCGCCCTGGGCAGCATGCCGATCCTGGGGCGGTTGTTCCGCTCGCCAGAGCTGGAGACGATTGAAAAGGACATCGTGATCGTCGTCACCCCCGATATTGTGTCAGAGCTGATGAAGCCGCGTGCGGACAGTCCGCAGGCGCCACCCGCGCAGGCCGAGCACGTGGAAGGCGCCGATCGGGGGATGGCGGTGGACGACGCGCTGGAGGGGGCCGAGGTGCGGGTTCGCCCGACGGTCAGCGACCCCTCGCTTCGCTACGCGCTGGAGATCCAAGATCGCCTCTCGCAAGGGATCCGCTATCCGGCGCGCGAGCGCTCACAGGGCCGCAGCGGGAAAGTCGTCCTCCAGCTCCATGTGTTGAAGGACGGCCGCCTGGATCGCGCCACACTCCTGCGTCCTTCCGGGATCGAGGCGTTCGACACGGAAGCGCTCAAGGCGGCTGAGGCGCTCGCCCCGTACCCGCCCTTTCCTCCAGACGTGGCCAAAGCCGATCTGTGGCTCGAGCTGCCGGTTCAATTCACGCCGTAGAAAACCAGTCAGCAATCAGCAGTCAGCAACTCGCAGGACCTTTCAGCGGATGAGACCGTTGTTTGGAGGCGGAGGCGCCAAACCCGCCGAACCGACCGAGAAGAGCTCCTCGCCGGGGCCCTGTCGCGTCGTGTCGATTTTCAGCCCGAAGGGAGGAGTCGGCAAGACCCTGATTGCCGCGAACCTCGCCG